>NZ_CP101751.1:1254715-1568393 GCF_024496085.1 Flavobacterium cerinum
ATTATTAATATTTAAAGTAATAAACAAATGACAGGTTTATTGATACTTATAGTTGTAGTTTTATTAGGGGTTGCTATTTGGCAATTAACTAAGATATTCGATTTAACCCAAATCGGTCAGGCATCTGCTGAGAAATCAGAGATTGCTACCGAGAAAGACAATAATGTGAATGGTTACTTAATGTTTGGGTTTTTAGGGTTTATTTATATATTCACTATTTACTCATTATTAAAATGGGGACATTTAGTACTGGGAACTCCTGCCTCTGAACACGGTAAGGATTACGATAATCTGATGATGATTTCAATGGTATTGATTTTCTTCGTTCAGACAATCACTCAGGCATTATTGCATTACTTTGCATTCAAATACAGAGGTCAAAAAGATACAAAAGCATTATACTTCGCAGATAACGATAAATTAGAGTTTATCTGGACGATCATTCCGGTAATTGTTTTAGCAGGTTTAATCCTTTACGGATTATATGCATGGACAAATATCATGTTCGTAGATGAAGAAGAAGATGTGATTTATGTAGAATTATACGCAAAACAATTTAGCTGGGAAGCGCGTTACGGTGGTGAAGACAACTCTTTAGGTAAAGCTAACGTACGTTTTATCGAAGGTATTAACACAGTTGGTGTGGATATGTCTGATCCGAATGCGCAAGATGATAAAGTAGTTAATGAATTACACTTGCCTGTTGGTAAAAAAGTGGTATTCAAGATCCGTTCTCAGGACGTACTACACTCAGCTTATATGCCACACTTTAGAGCACAAATGAACTGTGTTCCGGGTATGGTAACGCAATTTGCTTTCACTCCGACAGTAACAACAGACCAGATGCGTCAGGATCCTGCAATTGTTGAGAAAGTAGCAAACATTAATAAAATTAGAGCAAAGAAAAGCGCAGAGCTTACTGCCAAAGGTGAAACTGCTTTAGATCCGTATACTTTTGATTACTTACTTTTATGTAACAAAATTTGTGGTCCATCTCACTACAACATGCAAATGAAAATCGTTGTTGAGAGCGAGGCAGATTATAAAAAATGGTTAAAAGAAAAACCTACTTTAGCTAGTGCTATTAAAGATGCAAACAAAACAGAAGCTCCGGCTCCTGCAGCAACTGAAGCAAAAGCTCCGGCAGCAGCTCCGGTAGCCGATACAACTAAAGTTTTGGCACAAGTAGTAAAAAAATAATTGCTTTTAATATAAATTAAAAAATATGTCAGCAGTAGGACACGATAACGAACACGATCACGGTCACGAACACCACCATAAAGATACTTTTATCACAAAGTACATCTTTAGTATCGATCACAAGATGATTGCAAAACAATACCTAATCACAGGTATTGTAATGGGGATCATCGGTATTGTAATGTCTCTTTTGTTCCGTATGCAAATTGCATGGCCGGAAGAGTCTTTTAAAATCTTTAATATTCTTTTAGGAGATAAATTTGCTCCGGGTGGCGTAATGCGAAATGATATTTATTTAGCATTAGTTACCATTCACGGTACCATCATGGTATTCTTTGTATTGACTGCCGGATTAAGCGGTACTTTCAGTAACCTTTTAATTCCGCTTCAGATTGGAGCAAGAGATATGGCTTCCGGATTTATGAACATGGTTTCATACTGGTTGTTCTTCGTATCTTCTGTTATCATGATCATTTCTTTATTTGTTGAATCCGGACCGGCTTCTGCAGGTTGGACGATCTATCCTCCGTTAAGTGCATTACCGCAAGCGATCCCGGGATCTGGAACAGGTATGACACTTTGGTTAGTATCAATGGCGATTTTCATTGCATCTTCATTAATGGGATCATTGAACTACGTGGTAACAGTGATCAACCTTAGAACTAAAGGGATGTCTATGACACGTTTACCATTAACAATCTGGGCTTTCTTTATCACAGCTGTTATCGGTATCGTATCATTCCCGGTATTATTATCTGCCGCTTTATTATTAATCTTTGACAGAAGCTTCGGAACATCGTTCTTCTTATCAGATATCTTTATTTCAGGAGAAGTATTACATTACCAGGGAGGTTCTCCGGTATTGTTCGAACACTTATTCTGGTTCTTAGGTCACCCTGAGGTTTATATCGTAATCTTACCGGCGATGGGTATCACATCTGAGATTATCGCTACTAATGCACGTAAACCAATTTTCGGTTACCGTGCGATGATTACTTCGATCTTAGCAATTGCATTCTTATCAACAATCGTTTGGGGTCACCACATGTTCGTATCAGGTATGAATCCTTTCTTAGGATCTGTATTTACCTTTACAACATTATTAATTGCAATTCCTTCAGCTGTAAAAGCGTTCAACTATATTACAACGCTTTGGAAAGGTAATCTTCAGTTAAACCCTGCAATGTTATTCTGTATCGGATTCGTATCTACATTCATTACAGGAGGTTTAACAGGGATCATTCTTGGAGATAGTACATTAGATATCAACGTTCACGATACGTATTTCGTTATTGCTCACTTCCACCTTGTAATGGGTATCTCTGCTCTTTACGGAATGTTTGCCGGAATCTACCATTGGTTCCCTAAAATGTTCGGAAGAATGATGAACAAAAACTTAGGTTATATCCACTTCTGGGTAACTGCAGTTTGTGCGTACGGAGTATTCTTCCCAATGCACTTTATCGGAATGGCTGGTTTACCAAGACGTTACTATACAAACACCGCTTTCCCTTTATTTGATGATTTAGCAGATGTTAACGTACTAATCACAATGTTCGCTTTAATCGGAGCTGCATTCCAGTTAGTATTCTTATGGAATTTCTTCTATAGCATCTTCAAAGGTCAAAGAGCAACGCAAAACCCGTGGAGATCAAACACATTAGAGTGGACTACTCCGGTTGAGCATATTCACGGAAACTGGCCAGGTGAAATTCCTGAAGTTTACAGATGGTCTTATGACTATAGCAAACCAGGACATGATGAAGACTTTGTTCCTCAAAATGTACCGATGAAACCGGGTGAAGAACAATTACACCACTAAAATCTCAATTTAATATAAATTAATAAAAGCCTTCCCATTCGGGAAGGCTTTTATATGTAATCTGATTTCGAATGAAGCAAAAATTACTTTGTGTGTTATTTCTTTTACTTTCGTTAAATTTTTGGGGACAGAATACCAAATCAAAATATGTCTATTATAATGAGTATGTAACAATTAAGAATGATCGAAAGCTAAAAGTAGAAAATACAGTTTCTTATAGTAAGTTTTTGGCTAAAGCTAAGGAAAGACAGCATACTGTAGAAAGTGTCTCATATGATTCTTTTAGTGAGATCAATGGACTGACAGCTAACACTACGGTTGTGGCAACGAATAAGAATTATTCTAATAGCGAATCTGTCACTTCTGATGTATTTCTGGACAATATTTTTCATAGCGATTATAAAAAGAAAACAATTCATTTTGTTAATGTTCAGGATAATTCACTGTTAAACCTCAAGTATAAAAAAGAATATTTCGAACCGAAATTATTAGATGGTTTTTATTTCCAAAACACGATGGAAGTGGAATCGGCTAAATTAACGATCAAATGTCCGAAATCGGTTGAAATCGGATATAGCTTGTTTGGATATGATCGAGATAAAATCGTATTCAATAAAGTAGAAGAAGGTGATGCTATAATCTATACTTGGGAAATGAAAAATATTCCGGCTTTTGAAAGGGAAGAAGACATGCCGGGAACCTCATATGTAGTGCCACACATCGTTTATTATATCAACAATTTCACAATTAACGGTGCAAAACAGCAGATGCTGGGAAATACGGATAATTTGTATAGTTGGTATCGATCTTTGGTTAAAGACATTAATAAATCGAATCAGTCGGAAGTAAAAGCAAAAGCAGAAGAATTGACCAAAGGGATAACATCCGATTATGATAAAGCCAAAGCAATTTTCAATTGGGTACAGGAAAATCTGCATTATGTAGCTTATGAAAACGGTATGGGAGGTTTTGTTCCTAGAGATGCAGCATTAGTTTTTACGCGTAAGTATGGAGATTGTAAAGATATGGCCAATATTACGAATGAAATGTTGCGTTACGCCGGACTTAAATCACATTTGACCTGGATCGGCACCCGTCAGCGAAATTATACCTACAAAGAGTTGCCGTCACCTTTAGTGGATAATCATATGATTACCTGTTTGGAATTGAACGGAAAGAAGTACTTTCTGGATGCCACGGGAAAATACAGTCAGTTTCCGATGCCTACAGATATGATTCAGGGGAAAGAAGCATTAATCGGATTAGGGGATAGCTATGTTATCGAAAAAATACCGGTTGTCGCTAAAAATGATAATAGAATAAATGTGAACGCGGATTTAAAAATAACGGATAATACAATAACAGGAAAAATTAAAGCCGACTTTAACGGATTTAATAAAATGCGTTTAGCCGGATTGCTCGGAAATCATTATCAAAAGGAAAATGAAATCTGGAAATATTCTTTGGTTGCAACCAATACTAAAGCTGAAATTGAAATTGTCAATACTTCAATCAAACCGTATGATTTAACACCGGCTCAGGCCGAATATAATCTGAAACTGGATAATTGGGGTAAAAATATAGATGGAAAGCTGATCGTAAAACCGATTTTGTTTTTCCCGCTAAAAAATGCGCTGATTGATGTCGATAAACGTAAATATCCGATTGAAAACGATTTTGAACAACTGTATGCGATCACCTACAATATCGAAATTCCGGAAGGTTATCAAGTCGAATATCTTCCTAAAAATAACAAACAGGAAAACGAATTGCTAGGTTTCGAAATTAGCTATACACAACAAAAGAATAGACTAATCATAAAACAAGAAGTATACTCAAACGTGTTATTAGTAGAAAAAGAAAACTTCCGGAAGTGGAACGATATTGTGAATCAGTTAATTAATCAATACAATCAATCAATAATTCTGAAGAAAGCATGAAAAAATTAATGCTACAACTGCTTTTGTTGTTTATGGTTTTCCAGGTAGATGCTCAGAAAATCAAAGATTACGCATGGGATGAAAAACCTACATTCGATAAAATACCGGATGAATTTAAAGAGTCTCCGGCGATAGTTTTAAAAGATAACCGTTGGGTTCATATGCGCGTGGGTGGCTATAGTTATACATCATTTATAATGAAGCACCTTGCGGTGAAAATTAATAAAAAAGATGTAATCAATCAGTATAATAAAGTGCGTGCAGTTAATGGATTAACACGAAAAGTACGTGATTTCCATGCCCGAATTATAAAACCGGACGGAACAATAAATGTATTGTCGGAAGATAAAATCATAGAAACAGAAGAGAATAAAATTAAATCATTGGCATTTGAAGGTGTTGAAGAAGGAGATATTTTAGAATATTATTATATTCTGAAGGAAATACCGATTACCGCCGATTATGAAATCTTCCAATATGAAGTACCGTTGTTAAGTGCAGAATTTAAACTTAGCGCAAGCCAGGGAGTACGCTTTCTGTATAATGAAAGCGATCTGTTTTCGATAACGAAAGACGATAATAGCTATTTGTTTACCGCAAAAAATGTCCCGGCTTATAAATATGAAAAGGATGCAAAGAACACAGCGTTAATCAATAAAGTTATCTATGAAGCGACTTCTTCGTTGTCTTCCAGCCAGTGGAGTCTCTTTTTTAGTATGGCTTTTAAAAAATTTAACTATACACAGATATCCAAAGGGAAGTCAAAAGACTTCTTAAAAGATTTAAAGTTAAATGATGCTACTAAGAGTACTGATGAACGATTAACGATTCTGGATAATTATATTAAAGATAACTTTGAATTCAGACAATCCGGAGAAAAATCTAAAATTAAAGAATTGGCATCCGGAAAGCAAAAGCTGAGTAGTATGGAAATGCTGTCGCTTTATGGATTGACATTACAGCAGATGAAAATTCCGTTTAAGTTGGTTTTTGGAGTAGACCGTTTTGTAGGAAATGTAGATCCTAAAACCTTTTATAGTGTAGTACCGCATAAGATTTTGTTTTACATACCGGAAACGAACAAGTATATTACGCCGTTGGAAGATTATATCAATTACGGATCCGTTACGGAATATGAATTACAGGATACCGGTGGTGTAGTCTATGATTTTAGTAATCCTGATAAACCGGTATTTAAATCAGAAATACATCAGTTCCCGGTAACAGATGCTGATTTTACTAAAAAAAATACAGAAACAGTAATCGTATTAAATAGTGATGGTCAAAATGCCAGTCTGGAAAAAAAAGTTATGGCAAGTGGCTATTTGGGTCAGGCATCAAGAGGATATGTGAAAGATTTAAAAGGAAATGATGAAAAAGAAGAACTTGAAAAGTTTGTTAAATATATCGCTTTGGATGGAATGGAAGTCAAACTGAACGGTTATGATTTTAAAGCAGAGGAATTTTTGAATAATTATACGAATACCCCTTTTGAGATCAACCTAAAAGCGGAAACGATAGCTGATTTTACAGAAAATGCAGGAAACTATCTGATGGTTAATCTTGGAAAGGTAATCGGAAAACAGAATAATCTGTATCAGGAAACAACCCGGAAAAAACCGATAGCAACAAATTATGCTAAAAAATACCACCATAAAATTATGTTTAATATTCCGAAGGGATATACAGTAGAGAGCTATAAGGATTTTATACTGAGTAAGGAATTAAAACGAGAAGGTAAAACGATATGTGCTTTTAATTCGAAAGCAGCGGTTGTGGGGAATCAACTGGTTGTTGAAATTGAAGAGATTTATAGCGATATCAATTACCCGGTTACAGAATATCCGAACTATAGAGAGGTAATAAATGCCGCAGCCGATTTTAATAAAGCTGCCTTGGTGTTAAAACCGGCTGGATAATAACGAAATTCCGTACAAACGAAAGATGATATTTGTACAGACAAACGGATACAAAATTAATAATAAAAAGGGGCTGACTCACTTTTGAGACAGCCCCTTTTTTAAAAACCTGAGCTTTGCTCTTTGTTCTTTATTCTTTCCTCTCTTTCTGTTTCGTAAGATAGTAAACCGGTATTCCGGCCAGCATAATAAGTACGCCCCAACCACATGTACTGGTTCTGTCGATTAACAAAGCAATACATATAGCCGATGCTACAATAATATATAAAGCCGGTAATACAGGATAAGCAAAAGCTTTGTACGGTCTTGGAGCGTCCGGCATTTTTTTACGCAAAATAAAAATACCGTAGATCGTTAGTATATAGAAAATAATTACAATAATCATTACGTAATCCAAAAGGTCGCCGTATTTTCCGGTTAAGCATAAAAAGGAAGCCCATATACATTGGATCCATAAACCCCATCCGGGAACACTTGCTTTATTTAAATCAGCCGCTTTTTTAAAGAATAAACCATCTTTTGCCATAGTATAATACACGCGGGAACCCGCCATAATAAGTCCGTTGTTACAACCAAAAGTCGAGATCATAATCATAACAGCTATAACAATAGTTCCGGTTGCGCCGAAAATATGCTGCGATGCGGCTACGGCAACTCGTTCTGATGGTGCAAATGCTATCTCATTCAGTGGCATTACAGCAACATACATAACATTAGCCAGAATATAGATCACACTAACGATTAAGGTGCCTAAAAATAAACTTAACCCGACATTGCGTTCCGGATTCTTGATTTCACCGGAAATAAAAGTAACACCGTTCCAGGCATCACTCGAAAATAAAGAGCCAACCATCGAAGCGGCAATTGCAGAAAGTAATGTATATCCGGAAATGGCAACCCAGGAATTAGTGTCTTTATTAAAGGATTGCGCATTCCAGGCATCGGCCCAGTTGGCATTCCAGATATCGGCCTTTGCCGCCAGAATAAACCCAAAAATGATTAACCCGAAGAGGGATGCGATTTTGGTAATAGTAAAGATGGTCTGAATGTATTTTCCGTGTTTCACACCCCGACTATTAATATAACTCAGGAAAATAATTGTGGCTATCGAAACCAATTGAGCCGCGTTCAATTGAAATGAACCGATTTCCAGCAGGATATTCGTCTCACTTACAGCCGGTATCAAATACGCGGTAAATTTAGAAAAGGCCACACCAACAGCGGCGATAGTTCCGGTTTGTATAACGGAAAAGAAACTCCACCCGTAAAGAAAGGCGATCAGTTTATTATACGATTCTTTCAGATAAATATATTGTCCTCCGGCATGGGGGAACATCGCACTTAGTTCACCGTAACTTACAGCAGCGGTAATAGTAATAAGAGCAGATACGATCCAGATTGCGATTAACCATCCGGCACTACCGATATTCTGAGTGATTCCGGCGCTTACAATAAAAATCCCGGAACCGATCATCGACCCGACAACCAGCATCGTCCCGTCCAATAAACCCAATTCCCGTTTTAAAGTTGGTGTTTCTTTTTGCATGTGTAATTTTAATTTATTGGGACTAAAGATATGAAAAATGCGTTTTGTTGTGCTTTTTTTTGTAACTTTCATAAAGACAAAAACAAGGTGTTATGGAAAGTGCAAAAGAATATACCAATGGGGAAATTACAGTGGTATGGCAGCAACATTTATGCGAACATTCCGGAAATTGCGTCCGCGGACTTCCTGAAGTGTTCCGGCCGAAAGTCAAACCCTGGATCGAAGTACGAAAAGCAAGCTCGGATGAGATTATAAACCAAATCAAAAAATGCCCTTCGGGTGCCTTATCGTTTTACTATAATAAAAAATAAAATGGAAGATCATTTAAAGCTAGTCAATAATGAAGAAAAAAGCCGCTTCGAATTGGAAGTGGAAAGTTATATTGCTTTTATTGACTATAAAATAAAGGATAAAAAAATATACCTGATCCATACGGAAGTTCCCGCTGAATTGGGTGGAAAAGGTATCGGTAATGCTATTGTGCTGAAAACATTGCATTATATCAAAGACAATGGTTATTCTCTGGTGCCGCTTTGTCCTTTTGTGGCTGCATATATCAAAAGACATACGGAATGGAATACCCTTGTAGCGCACTAAGAATTACCTTGATAGCAGCCAAACATTTCCTATCTTTGCCGAATGAATGAGCATTTAGATCCGACCAACCAAAGATATAATTCAGAGGAACTTGATTTAGAAAAAAAATTAAGACCACTGTCTTTTGACGATTTTACCGGACAGGACCAGGTACTGGAAAACCTAAAGGTATTTGTACAGGCTGCCAATTTGAGAGGTGAAGCACTGGATCATACTTTGTTTCACGGACCTCCCGGACTGGGAAAAACTACGTTGGCGAATATATTGGCAAATGAATTGGATGTTAATATCAAAATTACTTCCGGTCCGGTTCTGGATAAACCGGGCGATCTGGCGGGTTTGCTAACCAATCTGGACGAACGGGATGTTTTGTTTATTGATGAAATCCATCGTTTAAGTCCGATTGTGGAGGAATACCTCTATTCGGCGATGGAAGATTTTAAAATCGATATCATGATCGAAAGCGGACCGAATGCAAGAACGGTTCAAATCAACCTGAGTCCGTTTACATTAGTAGGAGCAACAACCCGTTCAGGATTATTGACGGCTCCGATGCGGGCGCGTTTCGGTATCCAAAGCCGATTACAATATTATAACACCGAATTGTTAACGACCATCGTACAGCGAAGCGCTTCAATCTTACGAATGCCGATTACGATGGAAGCAGCTATAGAAATTGCCGGAAGAAGCAGAGGAACACCGCGTATCGCTAATGCATTATTACGTCGTGTTCGTGATTTCGCTCAGATAAAAGGAAATGGAAAAATCGATATCGAAATTGCCCGTTTTTCACTAAAAGCACTTCATGTAGATGCAAATGGTTTGGATGAAATGGATAATAAAATCCTGAATACAATTATCGATAAATTCAAAGGCGGACCGGTTGGTTTGTCAACATTGGCAACGGCTGTATCCGAAAGCGGAGAGACAATTGAGGAAGTGTACGAACCATTCCTGATTCAGGAAGGGTTTATTATCCGAACACCGCGAGGTCGTGAAGTAACCGAAAAGGCCTATCGCCATCTTGGAAAAACACAGCCGGGTGTACAAGGAGGATTGTTTTAATAATCATGCTTAACAATAAAGAAAAATATACACAATTGATCAAAACCGAAGCCAAACGCCTCGGTTTTTTGTCATGTGGGATTTCCCGGGCGGGCTTTTTGGAAGAAGAAGCGCCGCGTCTTGAAAAATGGCTTAACAGTCAGATGAACGGAAAAATGGGATACATGGAAAACCATTTCGATAAACGGTTAGATCCGACTTTATTGATTGATGAAGCAAAAAGTGTGATATCGTTAACGCTCAACTATTATCCGGAAATAAAACAAAATATAGGAAGCTATAAAATTTCCAAATATGCTTACGGCCAGGATTATCATTATGTAATCAAGGAAAAGTTAAAAGAGTTGTTGTTTTTTATTCAAAATGAAATTGGTGAAGTTTCCGGGAGAGCTTTTGTCGATTCGGCTCCGGTATTGGATAAAGCCTGGGCTGCCAAAAGTGGTTTGGGATGGATCGGTAAAAACAGTAACCTGCTTTCGAAACAAGTGGGCTCTTTTTTCTTTATTGCGGAATTGATTGTGGATCTGGACCTGGAATACGACAATGCCACTACAGATCATTGCGGAAAATGTACGGCCTGTATTGATGCTTGTCCTACGGAAGCAATAGTGGCTCCGTATGTTGTAGACGGAAGTAAATGTATCTCCTACTTCACGATCGAATTAAAAGAAAATATACCCTCCGATGTAAAAGGAAAATTTGATGATTGGATGTTTGGTTGTGATGTTTGTCAGGATGTATGTCCCTGGAATCGTTTTTCAAAACCACATCAGGAACCGCTGTTAAAGCCGAATGAATCGATTCTGTCGTTTTCTAAAAAAGATTGGGAGGAGATAACCGATGAAACTTTCCGTAAAGTTTTTAAAGATTCTGCAGTTAAACGAACAAAGTACGAAGGATTAGTTCGTAATCTCAAATTCTTGAAAGAATAATTCTAAATAATGATTTTTCATATCTTTTTGTAAATCAGATGTTTGTTTCTTTTTGCCTTTTTTGAAATGATAATAAAGCATATTGTTTTTGAAATATTCGCTGTTAAAAGTTTCTAAAATTATGTGCATACCGTTATCTTTGTCAGTTAGTAAAATAAAAAACTATGCATAAAGACAGCAAAAGAAGAGAGGCTTTATTATATCATGCTAAACCTACACCGGGAAAAATTCAGGTAGTACCTACTAAAAAATATGCTACACAGAGAGATCTGGCATTGGCTTATTCCCCAGGAGTTGCAGAGCCATGTTTGGAGATTGAGAAAGATGTAAACAATGTATATAAATATACTGCCAAAGGAAATTTGGTAGCAGTAATTTCAAACGGTACGGCGGTATTGGGTCTGGGTGATATCGGACCGGAAGCATCCAAACCGGTAATGGAAGGAAAAGGTCTTTTGTTTAAAATCTTTGCCGATATCGATGTGTTCGATATTGAAGTTGATACTAAAGACGTAGATAAGTTTATTGAAACAGTAAAAAATATTGCACCGACTTTCGGTGGGATTAACCTTGAGGATATCAAAGCACCGGAATCTTTTGAAATCGAAAGACGTCTGGTTGAAGAGTTGAATATCCCGGTAATGCACGATGATCAGCACGGAACGGCGATCATTTCTGCGGCAGCGTTATTAAATGCTGTAGAATTGGCCGGTAAAAAAATGGAGGACGTGAAAATGGTAATCTCCGGCGCCGGATCAGCAGCCATTGCTTGTGCAAACCTATACGTTTCTTTTGGCGTTAGACAAGAGAATATTGTAATGTTTAACAGTAAAGGAGCATTGCGTAAAGGCGATCCAAGGGTTTCGGAAATGCAGGCAAAATATGCTACTGATAAAGAATATGCATCTCTTGGTGATGCAATGTTAGGAGCAGATGTATTTATCGGATTGTCTTCCGGTGATATCGTAACTCCGGATATGTTATTAGGAATGGCTGATAATCCGATTGTTTTTGCAATGGCCAATCCGCGCCCGGAAATCAATTACGATGTGGCTATTGCAACCCGTAAAGATATTATTATGGCAACCGGTCGTTCTGACCATCCTAATCAGGTTAACAACGTATTGGGATTCCCGTTTATTTTTAGAGGTGCTTTAGACGTTCGTGCGACTAAAATTAATGAAGAAATGAAAAAGGCTGCGGTAGTGGCTTTGGCAAAACTAGCCAAAGAATCAGTGCCGGAGCAGGTTAATATTGCTTATGGTGAAACCAAATTGATTTTTGGTAGAGATTATATTATCCCAAAACCGTTTGACCCGAGATTGATCGCCGAAGTACCGCCTGCGGTAGCTAAAGCTGCAATGGAATCAGGAGTGGCAACAGCACCGATTACCGACTGGGATAAATACCGTGAGGAATTATTGGAGCGTATGGGAGCGGACAATAAGATGTTGCGTTTACTACTTAACCGCGCAAAAACAGACCCTAAAAGAGTCATCTTTGCTGAGGCAGATCACCTGGATGTATTAAAAGCAGCACAGATCGTTTCGGAAGAAGGTATCGGACAGCCGATCTTATTAGGTAACCGTGAAACGATTTTAGAATTAAAAGAAGAAATCGGATTCGATGAAGAAGTATTGATTATTGATCCGAAAACAAAAGACGAGGAAGAGCGTAGAAACCGCTTTGCCGAAGTATACTGGAAAAGCCGCCAAAGAAGAGGAACTACATTGTTAGATGCTCAAAAATGGATGCGCGAGCGTAACTATTTCGCTGCTATGATGATTAATGAAGGAGAAGCAGATGCTTTAGTTACCGGTTACTCAAGAAGCTATCCGACTGTGGTAAAACCAATGTTGGAACTAATCGATAAAGGACATGGTGTTTCGAGAGTAGCTACAACAAACTTAATGATGACCAAACGTGGTCCGTTATTTTTGGCTGATACGGCAATTAATCCGAATCCGTCGGCAGAAGATCTGGCGAAAATCGCATTAATGACAGCAAAAACCGTTAAAATGTTCGGCATGGAACCGGTAATTGCAATGGTTTCCTTCTCGAATTTCGGATCCTCTAAAAATGAAGGAGCGTCTAAAGTACGTGAAGCAGTTGCTTACCTGCATAAAAATCATCCGGATTTAGTTGTAGACGGTGAAATTCAAACCGATTTTGCATTGAACTCTGAGATGTTGAAAAGTAAATTCCCGTTCTCAAAACTGGCAAACAAAAAAGTGAATACACTTATTTTTCCTAACTTGGACGCGGCTAATATCACGTATAAGCTGATAAAAGAATTGTATAAATCGGTGTCAATCGGACCAATTATGTTAGGTTTGGATAAACCCGTACATATTTTCCAATTAGGAGCAAGTGTTGAAGAGATGGTGAATATGGCTGCTGTAGCAGTTGTAGATGCTCAGGAAAAGGAAAAAAGATTAAAACAACAGGTTGCGAAGAAATAATTAGACAAAATTGTCACTTTGCACTATAAAATTAGGATAGTAAAAGATTTTTCTTATTTTTGGTAACAACGAATTCGGTACGTTATGATTGCACACATAAAAGGTAGACTGGTTGAAAAGTCTCCGACTGAAGTAATTATAGATTGTAATGGTGTAGGATATCAGATTAATATCTCGCTCCATACGTTTTCATTACTACCCGATTCTGAAAATATTAAGTTGTATACTTTCCTACAGATAAAAGAAGATGCACATACCCTTTTCGGCTTTGTTGAAAAAGCCGAAAGGGAATTGTTCAAATTGTTGATCTCAGTTTCCGGTATCGGAGCCGGAACCGCAAGAACAATGTTGTCGTCTATTCCTCCACAACAAATCATTCATGCTATAGCAAGTAACGATGTTGCTACGGTTCAGTCTATCAAAGGAATAGGGGTGAAAACAGCACAACGTGTTATTTTGGACCTGAAAGATAAGGTGCTCAAAATTTATAATTTAGAGGAAGTTTCAGCAGTAGAAAGCAATACAAATAAAAATGAAGCGTTATCAGCTTTGGAGGTTTTGGGATTTGTCCGGAAATCAGCTGAAAAAGTAGTTGATAAAATTGTTAAAGATAATCCTGAGGCTTCAGTAGAGTCAATCATTAAACTAGCTTTAAAAAACTTATAATTCTTGGAAACATTTTACTCTCATGATTTTTTTAAGAAGATAAAGACCGGATTCACGATTTTGGTTTTATTCTTTTGTTTTTCTGTACAGGCTCAGGTAGATGAAGAAGAACAAGACTCGATTAAAACCGGATCTTCGCTGGGAAAACTTAATATCTCGAATCCGAAAAGTATTTTGGAAGCTTATACTTATGATCCGGTAACCAACCGATATATTTATACCAAAACATTTGACGGTTTTAATATTAATTATCCGATCATCCTGACACCGCAAGAATATGAAGAACTGGTGTTAAGGGAATCCATGAGAGACTATTTCAAGAAAAAATCCAGTGCTATCGACGGTAAAAAAGAAGGAAGTGAAAGTGCGAAAAAAGACTTATTACCGCGATATTATGTAAACTCAAGTTTCTTTGAAGCGATTTTCGGCGGAAACACTATCGATGTTAAACCGTTAGGGTCTGTTGAAGTTGACTTAGGAATGCGATATACCAAACAGGACAATCCGGCATTCTCACCAAGAAACCGTTCTACTTTTACATTTGACTTTGATCAACGAATTAGTTTGAGCTTACAAGGGAAAGTGGGGACGCGTTTAAATGTAAATGCCAATTATGATACCCAGTCGACTTTCGCTTTCCAGAACCTGATTAAACTGGAATATACACCAACGGAAGACGATATTATTAA
This sequence comes from Flavobacterium cerinum, assembly GCF_024496085.1. NCBI lineage: Bacteria > Pseudomonadati > Bacteroidota > Flavobacteriia > Flavobacteriales > Flavobacteriaceae > Flavobacterium > Flavobacterium cerinum. The sequence goes on from NZ_CP101751.1 coordinate 1,269,554, forward strand.
AAAGATTGAAGTCGGAAACGTAAGCTTACCATTAAATAGCTCGTTAATCCGTGGTGCGCAAAGCCTTTTCGGGGTTAAAGCACAATTCCAGTTTGGAAAAACAACAATTACCGGGGTTTTCTCCGAACAAAAATCACAAACTAAAACCGTTACAGCTCAAGGCGGCGGAACCATTCAGGAGTTCCAGTTATTTGCTTTGGATTATGATGCCGACCGACACTATTTCCTATCACAATATTTCCGTAATCGATATGACGATGCGTTAAAACAGTATCCGCAAATCAACAGCCGTGTACAAATTACCCGTGTTGAAGTTTGGATTACAAACAAACAGAACCGAGTAAGCGGAACAGATAATAACCTGCGAAATATTATGGCAATACAGGATTTAGGGGAAGCACAACAATTGGGTGTGAATGACACTGAAATCATTGGTATTCCTTCAGGTGGATTCTTTAACCAGCCACCGGGATCTCCGGTAGACAACAAAAATAATAAATTCGATCCGGGAGCAATCGGAACGAATTACCTGAATTCCGGTATCCGTGAAATCGTAAACGGAAGTGCCGGTTTCAATATTCCGGCATATAATGCCGTGGAAGGTAAAGATTACGCCAAACTTGAAAATGCCCGTAAGTTATCGCCAAATGAATTTACTTACCATGCACAGTTGGGATATGTCTCATTAAACCAACGTCTGGCTAATGATGAAGTTTTGGCTGTTGCGTACCAATATACCATCGGGGATAAAGTTTACCAGGTAGGGGAATTCGGAACGGATGGTATTGATGCTACCCAAGTTCAGAACGGAATTCCGTCAACACAAAGTCTTATCGTAAAATTATTAAAAAGTAACCTGACCAATGTGAATCAGCCGATCTGGAACTTGATGATGAAAAACATCTACCAGATTCCGGGTGCATACCAGTTGTCGCAGGAAGATTTCCGTTTCAATATTTTATACACCGATCCGTCTCCGTTAAACTATATTACGCAGGCCGGACCGGGTGGAGCAACACAACCGGCGATTCCGTTACCGGGTGATGTTGAAAATACACCATTGATCAAAGTTTTTAATGTCGATCGTCTGAATTATACCAATGACCCGCAGGTTGGAGGTGACGGATTCTTTGACTTTGTTCCGGGTGTAACTGTTGATCAGCAAAACGGACGTATTATCTTTACAACGGTTGAGCCGTTTGGAGATCACCTTTTTGAAAAACTTCGATCTTCCGGAACTGAAAATTATAACGGAAGTTATGATAGTGGTATTGATTATAATGCCAATCAGCGTAAATATGTATTCCGAAACCTGTATAAAACAACTCAGGCCGGTGCTTTACAGGATAGTGATAAAAACAAATTCCAGTTAAAAGGTAAATTCAAATCATCCGGTGGTGACGGTATTGCTATCGGTGCTTTCAATGTACCTCAGGGATCTGTTGTAGTTACAGCCGGTGGTCGCCGATTAGTTGAAGGTGTGGATTATACGGTGGATTACCAAAGAGGTCGTGTGCAAATCCTGGATCCGTCATTACAGGCGTCCAGTATTCCGATTGAAGTATCATTGGAAAATAACGCAATCTTTGGTCAGCAGACGCGTCGTTTTTACGGTTTGAATGTGGAACATAAATTTTCAGATAAATTCTTGATTGGAGGTACTTTCTTAAGATTATCCGAACGACCTTTTACACAAAAATCGAACTACGGACAAGAATCAGTTAATAATACGATTTACGGTTTAAATACGAATTTCTCAACTGAAGTTCCGTTCTTTACCCGTTTAGTGAATAAACTTCCGAATGTAGATACAGATGTTCCGTCTAATTTATCATTCCGTGGAGAAATTGCTTACCTGCAACCGGGAGCTTCTACTGCCGATCAGTTCAACGGTGAAGCAACTACCTATATTGACGACTTCGAGGGATCGCAAACCACTATCGATATGCGTTCGGCACAAGCCTGGTCATTAGCAAGTACACCGGTAGGTTACGGAGATGAATTGACAGCGCCGGATTATGGTTACCGAAGAGCAAAATTATCATGGTATTCGATTGATCCTACATTCTATGCTTCTTCACAATTACCGGCCGGTTTATCGGTAGATGATATTTCATCGAACAGAACCCGTAGGATTTATAGCCAGGAATTATATCCGGTTACCGATATCGCACAAGGACAAAGTACAGTGATAAATACATTGGACTTAACATACTACCCGAGAGAAAGAGGACCTTATAACTTTAGCCCGTTAGCCAATCCTGCAGATAACTCATTAGGAAATCCGCAAAATAACTGGGGTGGTATTATGAGAGCGATCAACTCAACTAATTTCGAACAGTCTAACGTTGAATATATTCAATTCTGGATGATGGACCCGTATTATGGATCTGATGTTCAGGGAATCACAACTAACGAAGGAAAACTAACATTCAATATTGGTGAAATTTCTGAAGATATCTTAAAAGACGGAAGAAAATTCTATGAAAACGGACTTGGTCCTAATCAGGTTCTGGTTCAACCGCAAGGACCATGGGGGAATGTTCCGGCTTCTCAGTCGTTAATTTATGCTTTCGATACAAACGAAGGAAACCGTACAGCTCAGGATGTCGGATTTGATGGATTAAACGATGGAGAAGAAGCTGCAAAATTCCCGGCATTTGCCAGTAATCCCGATCCGGCTGCGGATAACTATCAGTATTTCTTAAATGCTCAGGGTGACATTATCCAACGTTATAGAAATTATAACGGTGTACAAGGAAACTCACCGATTGCCGTATCTGACACTAACCGTGGTTCAACAACATTACCGGATGTGGAAGATATCAACCGGGATAATACAATGAATACAATTAACGCGTACTGGAAATTCGAAGTGCCGGTTAAATATTATCCGGGAGAAGTTCCGGTAGGTCAGGACTTTATTGCCGATGTACGTGAAAATAATAATGTTGACTTAGCTAACGGAGGTACAGGAAAAGTACGTTGGATTTTATATAAAATTCCAATTCTTGAAGCTACAGATGCGAATCGTGAGGGTTCTATTTCCGATTTCCGTTCCATCCGTTTTATGAGAATGTTTATGTCGAACTTCTCCGATCAGATTACACTTCGTTTCGGAGCTTTAGATTTAGTTCGTGGTGAATGGAGACGTTATTTAGGAACATTAGATCCGAATGAAACGGAACAACAAAACGAAAATGATAATACCGGATTTGATGTGGTTGCCGTAAACATTCAGGAAAACGGAAACCGCTTACCAATTCCATATGTAACACCTCCGGGTGTAACTCGCGAACAGTTATACAACAACAATACAATTATCAACCAGAACGAACAATCGTTGTCGTTACGAGTGTATAAAAAAGATACTGGCTTACCGGGAGCAGGTGGTTTGGAACCGGGCGATTCAAGAGCAGTATTCAAAAATGTAAGTGTGGACATGCGTCAGTTTAAAAAACTAAGAATGTTCCTTCACGCAGAAGCACTACAGCCACCGGCAGAAACTCAGCCGTTAATGGCAGACCAAATGGTAGCTTTCATTCGTTTTGGTAATGACTTTACGCAAAACTTCTATCAGGTTGAGATTCCGTTAAAACCGACTGCTTTTTCAGCGCGTTCGGCTGAGGAAATCTGGCCTTCGGATAATCAAATCGATTTAAGACTGGAATTGCTAACCAAATTAAAAGTGTTGGCATTGCAAGGAAACTTACCGGTTCCGGTTGATCCGTTAACAGGTATTGCGTTTGTAAGAGAAGATGCTTTAGATCCTTCACTATCCGGAAAACCGAATATGCTGACATTAGGTATTAAAGGTAATCCGAACTTTGGTCTGGTACGTACGTTAATGGTCGGAGTAAAAAATATCAGTACGCAGGAAGTAAGAGGAGAAGTTTGGTTCAACGAATTGCGTTTGTCTGAAATGGATAATAAAGGAGGTATGGCTGCTATCGCAAACTTAGATACCAACTTTGCCGACCTGATGAATATTTCCGCTACCGGTAGAATGAGTACCATCGGTTTCGGAACTTTAGAACAAGGACCAAACGAAAGAAGTCGTGAAGACGTAAAACAATATAATATCGTAACCAACATTAATTTAGGAAAACTATTACCTAAAAAATGGGGTATTAACTTACCGTTTAACTACGGTGTGGGAGAAGAGATTATTACACCGGAATACGATCCGTTTAATCAGGATATTAAATTACAGCAATTGTTGGATGTAACAGCCGACGGTGCTGAAAAAGATAACATCCGTAACCGGGCAATCGATTATACTAAACGAAAAAGTATCAACTTTATCGGAGTGAAAAAAGACCGGGCACCGGAACAAAAACAACACGTTTATGATGTAGAAAACTTAACGTTGTCCTACTCATTTAACGAAATGGAACACCACGATTTTGAGGTGGAAAGTTTAGTGGATCAACAAGTGAAGACATCCGCTGATTATGCTTATACGTTTAAACCAAAAGCAGTAGAGCCATTCAAGAATACCAAATTCATGAAGAAAAGCAGCTATTGGAAAATGTTGAGCGACTTTAACTTTAACTTCTTGCCGACAAATATTTCATTTAGTTCTACGATCTTACGTCAGTATAACAGACAACAGTTCAGACAAGTTGACGGTATTGAAGGAATCGGAATTGATCCGTTGTACAGAAGAAATTATTTCTTTAATTATCAGTACGGATTCAACTATAACCTTACAAAATCACTACGTATCAATTACAGTGCGTCGTCTAATAATATTGTTCGAAATTATCTGGATGAAAATAAAATACCGGATCCGAATAATACAATCTGGGATAGCTATTTCGATATCGGAGAACCGAATAACCATACGCAACAGTTGAATGTTAATTACGATTTACCGTTAAATAAATTACCATTCCTGAGTTTTGTAAAATCAACTTATACGTATACCGGTGATTATAACTGGCAACGTTCGTCTGATGCATTCTCATCTATCGATGGTTATGATTTAGGAAATACAATCCAGAATGCCGGATCACATCGATTGAATACGGTATTATCAATGGATAGCTTCTATAAATATATCGGGTTAACAAAACAACGTAAAAAAGTAGCACCGAAAGCTCCGGCTCAGGCACCGAAAGCTCCGGTACCGGGACAAAAAATTACGCAGATGCAACAGGCTCCGGAAGACAAACCGAATATCATTATCGATGGTTTGATCGGATTGGCGACCAGTGTGAAAAATATCCAGATCAATTATACCGATAACGGAGGTACTGTACTTCCGGGATATTTACCGAAAGTAGGATTTTTCGGAACGACACAACCGTCCTTAGGCTTTATTATGGGTAGCCAGTCGGATGTGCGTTATGAAGCGGCTAAAAACGGATGGTTAACCAATTATCCGGAATTCAACCAAAGCTTTACGCAGGTAAAAAATAAATTATTAGATATTACAGCTCAGGTAGAACCGTTTAATGATCTGAAAATTGACTTAAACGCAAACCGTACCTATTCGCAGAACTTCTCCGAACAGTACGATGTGGATGCATTCGGAAATTACAATGCCCGTTCACCTTATGATTTCGGTAACTTCTCAATTTCAACAGTGTTGATTAAAACGGCTTTCTCCAGAAGTGATGAAACCGGATCAGATGCTTTTAATGATTTTAGAGATAACCGATTGACGATTGCAAGACGTTTGGCAACGGAAAGAGGATTGGATCCGAATAATACAACTGCCGACGGATATCCGGTTGGATTCGGAAGAAACAGTCAGGCAGTATTGTTACCGGCTTTCTTAGCAGCGTATACCGGAACGAGTGCCTCAAGTGTGTCGACAGGTATTTTCCGTGATGTGCCGATTCCGAACTGGAATATAAAATATACCGGATTAATGCGTTACGGATTCTTTAAAGAAAACTTCAAACGTTTCTCGTTACAACACGGATACCGTGCGTCATATACTGTAAATTCATTCCGTTCGAATTTTGAATATGATGCAGATCCGAATGCATTAAATCCGACGACAGGAAACTATCCGGTAAAAACCATTGTAGCGAATGTCAACTTGGTGGAACAATTTAATCCGTTGATGCGTGTGGATTTTGAAATGAAAAACTCATTCAAAATTCTGGCAGAAATGAAAAAAGACAGAAGTTTATCATTAAGTTTTGATAATGGTTTGCTGACAGAGGTTAAAGGAAATGAATACACATTAGAGTTCGGATACCGATTTAAAGATGTTACAATCAACTCGCGATTAGCCGATAATCCGATGGGTGTGATTCGAAGTGATATCAATTTAAAAGCCAATTTAACGCTACGTCAGAACGAAACCATCGTACGTTATCTGGATTACGATAATAACCAGTTGGCCGGAGGTCAGGATATCTGGTCGTTAAAATTAACAGCGGATTATATGTTCAGTAAAAACCTGACAGCGATTTTCTATTATGATCACTCGTTCTCACAAGCGGTAATTTCAACATCGTTCCCGATGACGAATATCCGTTCCGGTTTCACATTGCGTTATAACTTCGGAAATTAATAAAGAAAACATTTTAAAGTTACCGCTAATAAATATACATTTGTCAATAAAAATAAACACAATGAATATACCATCTAACTTAAAGTACACAAAAGATCACGAATGGGTAAGCCTTGACGGCGAGATTGCAACGGTTGGAATTACTGATTTTGCACAAAAAGAATTAGGAGATATCGTTTATGTTGAAGTAGAAACATTAGATCAGACGCTAGACAAAGACGAAGTTTTCGGAACCGTTGAAGCGGTTAAAACTGTATCCGACTTATTCTTGCCTTTAGCAGGTGAGATTGTTGAATTTAACGATGCTTTAGAGTCGGAGCCGGAAAGTGTAAACTCTGATCCTTACGGAGCTGGATGGATGATTAAAGTAAAAATCAGCAACCCGGCAGAAGTAGATGGACTTTTGTCAAGCGAAGATTATAAAGCCTTAATTGGTGCGTAAACTTAATCTTTCATTAGCATTAATCTGGTCCTTACTGATAGGAATTGCCTGTTTGATCACTTTTAATGCCGATGTAGGAGGGAAACTTCCGTATAAAGATAAGTTTGTACATTTTGTTTTTTATTTCCTGTTTACAATTCTGTGGTTTCGTACAATCGATGAAATCGTACCGCGGCAAGCACTGTTAAAGAAATTGCGTAACGTGTTTCTTTTGGGTTTTGTTTATGGTGCCGGCATCGAAATATGCCAGGGATTGTTTACCAAAACAAGATCCGCGGATATATTTGATGTCTTAGCGAATAGTGTTGGAGGATTAACAGCAGTATTATTACTGTATTATTACAGAAATAGAAAACGTAATGGCTAAATTAATTAGAAGATAGTAATCCCACTTTTGTGGGATTTTTTTATTTTTATACCATGGATATTAGAAATTACTTAGACTCGACTTATTTAAAAACCGCCGAACAGGCTGGTGTTTCAGAAACGGAGAACAGAAAAATAGTAGCCGACTATGTGGCGGAAGCGATTCAGGAAAAATTTAAACTGATTATGATTCGTCCGGATAGGGTAGCTATGGCTAAAACGATGATTACAGAAGCCAAATCGGCTGTAACTATCGGAACGGTTATCGATTTTCCTAACGGAAACGGAACATTGGAAGAGAAGTTAAATGAAGCGGAACAAGCTATCCGGGACGGAGCTGATGATCTGGATTTTGTGCTGGATTATGAAGCATTTAAAAGAGGTGAAACGGATAAAGTAAAGAAAGAAGTTTTGGAATGCACCCGTTTAGGACTTGCGAATGCCAAAATTGTAAAATGGATTATTGAAATTGCGGCTTTAAATGACCATCAAATCGTACAGCTTTCCGCATTGGTTAAGAACATCGTAATTGCTAACTTTAAGGAAAATCAATACGAGTCTGTTTTCGTGAAATCATCAACAGGATTTTATAAAACGGATGATGGAAAACCAAACGGAGCAACGGTACCGGCTATCAAACTAATGTTGGAAAATGCTTTTCCGTTACCGGTAAAAGCGGCCGGTGGTGTGCGTACCGAACAGGAAGCAATCGAAATGATCCGTCTTGGAGTAAAACGAATCGGAACTTCTTCTGCTAAAACAATTGCAACAGGAGGAAAATCAAATAGCGAATATTAAAGTAGCATTACATGAGGTATTTAGGGTGTGTTCTAATGCTGTTCCTGGGAATGGCAAATTCTTTCTCACAAACCCAAAGTGAGCAGTTTCCGGTTTTTAAAGACTGTAAAAATAGTCCGGCAAAAGAGCAGGAATCCTGTTTTAATACAAAAGTTCAGGACTTTTTCTTCTCCCATTTTAAAGTTCCGCAACAACTAACGGATGCTAATTATAAAGGAACTGTCATTGCCTTGTTCGAAGTCGATTCAACAGGAACGTTTAAGCCGCTTTATATCGATGCGGCCACGCCGGAACTGAAAGAAGAAACCAAACGGGTTTTTGGTCAGTTTGAAAAAGTAGAACCGGCTAAGTTTGCCGGAAGAGCCACTTATGCTAAATATACGGTGCGTATCGCTATTCCGTTGGAAAAAGCAGTTGGTAGTGAATTAACAGCAAATACGGATGACGGAAAAACGGAGGCGAAAGTGAAACAGGAATTGGATGAGTTTGATAAAATCCTAAGCAAACCATTTCGTAATCCTAAATTTAAAAGTAATCTGAATATTCCTTTTTCGCATCAAAATTACGCTGTTTTCGATGCTGCAGTAAATCAGGTAGGAAGTAATAATCATTCCGCTTCTAAACCGTATTCTTATGCTGAAGTAGTAAAATACTATAACTTCGAAGCAGAACAGCAAAAACTGTTGAAAAATAAAACATCCTGGTGGGGTCGGAAACTATGGAATGAAAATCTTGTTGCGATACAAGGGGAAGGGTATTGGTTTACCATCAATCCGATTTTTGACCTGCGTTTAGGAAAAGATACGAATAGCGATTTGAAATATACTTATGTGAATACAAGAGGTGTTCATATCGAAGGAGCTTTAGGAGAACAGTTTAGTTTTTCGAGCTCGGTATATGAAAGTCAGGGGCGCTTTGCCGATTATTACAACCGTTATGCCGAATCGATAAAACCATCCGGAGGGAATCCTGCCATTATTCCGGGAATTGGTATCGCTAAAGAATTTAATGGCGATGGTTATGATTTTCCGTTAGCGGAAGCAAATTTATCGTATTCGCCAAATCAGTTTATCAATCTGCAATTGGGTTATGGACGAAATTTTATCGGAGACGGTTATCGTTCGTTACTATTTAGTGATGCAGCAAGCCCGTATCCGTATTTTAAGATCAATACCACTTTCTGGAAGATCAAATATACCAATACCTATATGTGGTTAAAAGATGTTCGGGATGAAGTAACCGCAGAAAAATCGTATGCGACCAAATACATGGCCAATCATTATCTGAGTTGGAATGTTACAAAGCGCTGGAATATGGGCTTCTTTGAATCGGTTGTTTGGAGTAATGCAAATGATCGCGGTTTTGATTTTAGCTTCGTGAACCCGATTATTTTTTATCGTGCGGTTGAGTTTACCTCTTCTTCAAAAAGCGGAAATGCCGTTTTAGGATTGACTTCAAAATATAAACTGAATAATCAAATCAATGTATACGGACAATTTGTGTTAGATGAATTCTCCTTAAGTGATGTTAAAGCCGGAAACGGAAGCTGGAAAAATAAATACGGATTCCAGATCGGCGGGAAATATTATGATGCGTTTAAAGTGAAAAATCTTTTACTTCAGGCAGAATATAATTATGTGCGACCTTATGTGTATGCCCATAGTAATGTTTTAACCAATTATGGACACAATAACCAAAGTATGGGACATCTTTGGGGAGCGAACTTAAAAGAAGTAGTCGGAATCGCCCGCTATTATTACGGACGTTGGTTTGCCGATGCAAAACTTATTTACGGACAAAGAGGATTGGATTTTAATACGGCAGATAATACGTATAATTATGGAGGTAATATTTACAGAAACTATGATGAAAACAGACCGTTTGATACCGGAGTAGTAACCGGTCAGGGGAATAAAACCAATATTTTGATTGCAGATTTGCAGGCGGGATATTTGGTGAATCCGGCGATGAACCTGAAATTATTCGGAAATATTATTTACAGAAATTTTGATCCGGCAACAGAAACGGCGACAACGGTGAAAAGTACAACAACCTGGTTTTCCGTTGGTTTAAGAGTAGATTTGTTTAATTGGTATTACGACTTCTGATAAAATTTCGTAATTTTAAAATACTAACCAGATAAACAGATTATTTATGAAGATTTTGAAAAATATTATATTGTTTTTCCTGGCAATCATTGTATTGCTGCTAGTGGCCGGTTTATTCGTGAAAAAAGAATATGCCATTGAAAGGGAAATTGTAATCAATAAGCCGAAAGCAGAGGTTTTTGATTATATCCGACATATTAAAAATCAGGATAATTATAGCGTCTGGAATCAAAAAGATCCTGCTATGAAAAAAGAATACAAAGGAAATGACGGAGAAGTAGGATTTGTATACGCCTGGGAAAGTACCAGTAAAGAAGTAGGAAAAGGGGAACAGGAGATTGTTCGTATTGTTGACGGTGACAGAGTAGATATGAAACTCCGCTTTAAAGAACCTTTTGAAGCCGATGATGATGCATATATGATCACAGAAGCGGTATCGGAAAACCAAACCAAAGTAAAATGGGGTTTTAAAGGATCGATTAATTATCCGATGAATCTGATGTTACTCTTTATGGATATGGAAAAAGAACTCGGAGGTGCTTTGGATACCGGATTAAAAGACATGAAAGCCATATTGGAAAAACAATAAAAAAGGGATGAGAGTGGTTGTAAAACCGCTCTTTTTTGTTAAAACTACTCTTTACGGTTGATTTTAAGGGTTTACTTTTGATGAAAAGTAATTTTTGAAGTATATTTGCACACCGTTTTTATAAATAATAATGAAAACTGCCTTGAACGCTTCAGAAAAAACAATTTCGCTTACCTCTTTATTTACGGATTTTAAAGAAATCACCAAAGCAGGATTGGCTATTAGTGTTGTTTTTTCATCTATAGTAGGCTATTTATTGGGTGTTTCTGATGAAGCTCCTTTTAGTTGGGTTACTTTTATTCTGTTAGCTGTTGGTGGATATTTTATGGTTGGAGCTTCTAATGTTTTCAATCAGATCATTGAGAAAGACCTCGATGCCTTAATGGATCGTACCAAAAACAGACCACTTCCGTCCGGAAGAATCTCAAAACAAACTGCATTTATCTTAGGAGCTGTGTTAACGGTAATCGGAATTGCAATCTTGTATTCGATTAACCCTAAAACAGCTATGTTTGGTGCCATCTCCATATTCTTATATACCAGTGTTTATACACCGTTAAAAACCATGACACCGCTTTCGGTATTCGTTGGCGCTTTTCCGGGTGCAATTCCGTTTATGTTAGGGTGGGTAGCGGCGACAAATGAATTCGGTATCGAAGCCGGAACCTTGTTTTTGATTCAGTTTTTCTGGCAATTCCCGCATTTCTGGGCTATCGGTTGGTTTTTGTATAAAGACTACGAAAAGGCAGGATTTTTTATGTTACCAACCGGAAAACAAGATAAAAAGACAGCATTGCAAACCATTTTATATACGGTTTGGTTAATTATAGCATCATTGATTCCTGTTGTAGGATTTACCGGTGATTTAAAACTGAGTTATATTGCTGCGGCTGTAGTATTGCTGTTGGGACTTTGGATGTTGTATTTTGCAGTAAAATTATATAAGGAAATGGATGAAAAAGCAGCTCGTAAACTGATGTTGGTGAGTGTTTCGTATATCTCATTGCTGCAATTGGTATATGTTATAGATAAATTTTTACGATAGGATAGTATGAATACGGTAGGTAATATTAAAATGTCAGTACAGGAGCATAACGAACGAAAAGCGAAATCGTATAAGATGATGCTTTGGTTTGCAATGATCAGTATTGTAATGGTGTTTGCAGGCTTAACCAGTGCTTATGTGGTAAGTAAATCCAGACCGGACTGGTTGAAAGATTTTACATTGCCAAGTGCTTTTGTAATCAGTACAATAGTGATGTTGTTGAGTAGTGTGACATTTCATCTGGCGAAAAAAGCCATTCAAAAAGATAACAGAAAAGCAACAACCAATTTCTTAATGCTGACATTAGCTTTGGGGATAGGATTTGTTGTGCTGCAATTTGTTGGTTTTAATCAGGTAATTGAAAGTGGTTATTTTTTTACCGGAAGTGAGAGTACCATCACAACTTCGTTTTTATATGTGGTTGTAATTGTGCATTTGGCTCACTTATTCGGGGGCTTAATCGCACTTTTAATCATAATTTATAATCATTTTAAACAAAAATACAATTCAGGTCAAACCCTTGGAATAGAGCTAGGTGCAATGTTTTGGCACTTTCTGGATTTTCTTTGGGGATATTTGTTTTTATTTTTCTATTTCTACAAATAGAAAAAAAATGTAAATTTGGGAACTTTTTAACTAATTACTTTATAATGGGAGCGACAGTTACTACAACAGCTACTAATGGAAAAACTTGGGACGGCGGAAACGAGCCGATGGGAGCCAGCTACGGTAAGATGATGATGTGGTTTTTCATCGTATCGGATGCTTTGACTTTTTCTGGATTTCTTGCAGCCTACGGTTTTTCAAGATTTAAATTTATAGAATCCTGGCCTATTGCCGACGAGGTTTTTAACCACTTCCCGTTCATGCATGGCGTTGATGCACCAATGTACTATGTGGCATTGATGACATTTATTTTGATTTTCTCATCTGTAACCATGGTATTGGCAGTAGATGCAGGACATCACATGAAAAAAACAAAAGTTGCTATTTACATGCTTTTAACGATCATCGGAGGTTTTATCTTCCTTGGATCTCAGGCATGGGAATGGAAAAACTTTATTCAGGGTACTTACGGTGCTGTGGAAACCAAAGGAGGATTAATTCTTCAGTTCGTAGATAAAGACGGAAAAAGAATTGCTTTGGGAGATTTCGCTGCTCACCTGCCTAAAGAAAGAGAACAATTAACAAGAGATAAAGGAGTTTGGTTCATGAAAGAATCGTCTATTCCAAGCCATTCTGTTAAAGAAGTAGTGGAAGGATTCAAAGCAAACCCGGATTTATTGATCCGCTCCGAATTCAATACAAAAGATAAAACGAAGACTGTATTGTCAAGAGAAGAGTCTTTGAAAAAATTAGAGGAAGCAAAATATGTAGTGGAAGGAGCTAACCTGATCCACAACGAGTATGGTCACAAATTATTTGCTAACTTCTTCTTCTTTATTACCGGATTCCACGGATTCCACGTATTCACAGGAGTATTAATCAATATCCTTATTTTCTTTAATGTTCTTATCGGAACATATGAGAAGAGAAGAAGTTATGAAATGGTTGAAAAAGTTGGATTGTACTGGCACTTTGTAGATTTAGTTTGGGTGTTCGTATTTACATTCTTCTATTTAGTTTAATTGATTTAAAAGAATAAGAATATCATGGCACATACACACGAATCAAATACAAAGAGAATCTGGGTTGTTTTCGGAATTTTATCCCTAATTACTATCGTTGAAGTAATCTTAGGTATCGATAAACCTAAAGCATTATACATGACAAATCTTTTGTCAATGAATTTATTAAACTGGATTTTCATTATCTTAACAGTCGTGAAAGCATATTACATTATGTGGGCTTTCATGCACCTTGAAGGAGAAAAAGGTAGTTTCAGATGGTCAATTGTTGGACCACTGGTTTTTTTAATTATCTATTTAGTGTTCATCTTACTGGTAGAAGGTAATTATATCTTTGATGTGTTTAAAAATTCACCATACAGATGGATTTTTTAATAGCATATTAAATTATAAAAAAGGCGGTTATTCAACCGCCTTTTTTTATTTTTGTGGATACTAAAATTAAGGTATATCCAATGAAAAAATATATTGTTCTTACCGTTCTTTTTGCTCTGCCAATCTGCGCTTATTTATTCTTCGCTTCCGGTGTAAACAGCTTTGCAAAATTACCCACCGTTACACCCAATATCAAAGAGCTTTCCGGATGGAAATCACTCGAAGGTGACACTGTTCGCCTGAAAAATAAAATTACCATTCTGGGCTTTCCGGGAATGGAAATGCTTCACAATAAAGGTGACGCCTTTAACCTCGATCAAAAAATTTACAATAAAAACAGAGAGTTTGCCGATTTTCAGGTTGTGATGATCGCTCCGGAAGGAACGGAAGATCAGGCACGCCAGTTAAAAAGTGAATTAAGCGGGATTTCCGATTTAAAAGTATGGCATTATGTTTTTGCCAAACCGGAGGAAATAGAAGCGTATTATAATTCATTGAAGCTTGTCGGGAAACTGGATGATAAATTGCGCACCCCTAATGTTTTTATTATCGATAAGGATCTGAATTTACGAGGACGCAAAGGGAAAAATAAAAAAGGAGAAGAGGAGTATAAAGAAGGATATAATACCATCTCAGCAGCCGATCTTCATAATGAAATGAGTGATGATGTGAAAATTATCCTGGCCGAATACCGATTGGCACTTAAGAAGAACAACAAACGAAAAATATAATGCAATACGGATAGCGCTATTATAGCTGTTACTTCCACTTTAATAACAACCTTATGAAAAATAAATCGTACATCGGGATTTCATTTATCGTACTGATCTTCGGTATTTGGGCGGTTCCGAAAATCCTGGCCAAATTTCAAAAAGCAGATTTAGTTACCATCGGACCGGTTCCAAAGTTTGAACTGACCGATCAAAACAATAAAAAAATAAGTAATGCCGATTATCTGGGGAAAGTTTATGTTGTAGAATTTTTCTTTTCAACCTGTCCGACGATATGTCCTATCATGAATCAGAACATGTTGAAATTACAAGAAGAATTTTACGGTAATCCGAAATTTGGAATTGCGTCTGTTACGATTGATCCGGAACATGATACACCGGCCGTTTTAAAAGCCCATGCAGAACAGTTAGGGGTCAAAAATTACAATTGGCATTTCCTGACCGGCGATAAAAAATATATTTACGATCTGGCTTTAAAAGGTTTTAATCTGTATGCGGGTGAAAATGACAAACAAGCCGGCGGATTTGAACATTCCGGTTTATTTGCTTTAATTGACAAAGAAGGAAATATACGTTGTCGTAAAGACAGTTTCGATAACCCGATATTGTATTACGACGGATTGGAAGAATCCGGAATTAAGATGTTAAAAGAAGATATTAAAAAATTACTAGAAGAATAGTTGTAATGGAAAATACAGTTGAAAAAAAATATAATAAATGGATTATAGTACTTTCAGTAGCTATCCCATTAGTGGTTGCTTTGTTATTTGGAGTTAATCTGAGAAAGTTAGGGTATGATGTACAGCCGTTATCTTTTTTACCGCCTATTTACGCAACGATCAATGGAATTACAGCGGTTTTATTAGTAGCTGCGGTTTGGGCGATTAAAAACGGAAAAAGAGCCTTGCATGAAAACCTGATGAAAGTGGCAATTGCCTGTTCGGTGGCTTTCCTGGCGATGTATGTGGCGTATCATATGACTTCTGATTCAACTAAATTCGGTGGTGAAGGAGCAATCCGTTATATTTATTATTTTATTTTGATAACCCATATCCTTTTATCGGTGATCATCATCCCTTTTGTTTTGATTACGTATGTAAGAGCGATAGCAGGTAGTTTTGAGCGTCATAAAAAGATAGCGAAGATTACCTTCCCAATGTGGTTATATGTAGCCGTTACCGGTGTGATTGTTTATCTAATGATTTCCCCTTATTATGTACATTAAAAAAAAGGTGTTAACGGCATTATTATTTGCGGTTACCCTGTTATTTTCGTTTACAACCAATGCGCAATGTGCTATGTGTCGGGCAGCATTGGAGAGCGAAGAAGGCGGAGTGAAAGCAGAAGCGGTTAACGATGGTATTGTCTATTTGATGGTAATCCCTTATGTATTGGTTGGTGCTTTGGGGTATGCGATATATCGGCTAAAGACAAAGAAGAAAGAAAAATAAAAGATTTTTATAGTATCGGATAAAACCGGAATTTTGTCACTTATATATATGAAAAAGTGATAAAATTTCGGTTTTTCTATTTTTTACTTTTTTAAATGATTTTTAAGTTGAGTTATTGTTAAAATCTTGGTTTTAGTATTTTGAAGCTGTAAGTATTGTGTTTTTTATAATGTTTTGTAATGAAAAGTTTATGTTTTTATTAATAATGTAAAAACAAACCGAAATTGCTGTTATAATTTATAGTTTTGCTGTTTTGTTTAGAAAACAGTATTAAATTTTTGATAAAATAGTAATGAAGACAACTTTTTTTGTAAAATCCTTACTGATATCACTGATCATTTTAAATTTTCAATCGGTTTCAGCCCAGAATAATAAAGGCTTTTCTTCAAGCCGATTGTGGATAAAAGGTGTGCAGGATACTTTGCCAACTTCTCGTAATGCAGGGAACAATGTTCCGCTGTTTAATTTTAATCCGACTATACTAAAAACGGAAAGTCTGTTCAAAAACAAGTTGACTGATCAGTCTTCATTGTTTGTGGTTTTTAAATCAGATGTAGAAGAAGAAAAATCCGTTTTGACACTTAAATACGGTAAAGAAAAAACGTTTGTAACCAATAAACAGATCCTTAGTGATAAAGCATTGGAATATAAAGAAGTTGATTCTAAAAACGGGATTGTATTAAGTTATCTGTATGACAAAACAGAACCGTTTGTAAAAAAGAAAAACACCCTTCTTTTTGATATTGTTGATGATATTCAAAATAGTAAAGACAACAAAGAGCAATTGTTGGAATTTATTTATTTTCCGAAAGTCGTAAGTGCAATAGAACGCCGTAAAGTAGAAACCTATCTTTCTATAAAATACGGTATTTCCTTAAAAGGGAATTACGATTATATCAATGCTACACATGATACGATATGGGATTATAACAAAAACAAAAGTTATAATAGCCGGGTAACCGGTATTGGCCGTGCTGATTCTCAGCAATTGTATCAAAAACAATCCGGTAATGCAGAACACGATGGATTGTATATCGGTTTAGGGACGATCGAAAAAGAAAACAGTACCAATAAAAATACGCTGAACAATAACGCGTATCTTATTTGGGGAGATAACAATAAGATGTCCGGCATTCCGGTTAAAAATGATGCGGGAGTACAAAAAATGGACCGAATCTGGAAATCAGTCGCTTTTAATAAAAAAGCACAGGACACCATTTTTACTCAGGTGAGAATCCTGAAAAAAGAAATGAAAATTGATTCCGGTCGGGCTGAAAAAGATAAATTTCTTTGGTTAGCTGTTTCCGCGCAAACAGAAGGGGAATTCGATTATACTTCAGCTACTTATTACAAACAAGTACAGTCGGTAAACAATGATACCCTTCATTTTAATAGAATTCCATGGAAAGATACAGCGTTGTTCACCTTTGTAAAAGCACCGGCTTTCTTTGCCGAGATAAAAACTACGGATCCTAATTGTATCACACAGGAACAAGGTAAGATTGAAGTTAAATTTATCGGTGGTCAGGCACCGTATAATGTGACATTGCTTTCCGGAAATCTGAAAAAACAATATACTACAACAGAAACGTCTTTATTGTTGGAAGATGTTCGCCCGGGTACTTACCGTTTAACGATTGTAGATTATACAAAACAGCTATTTGAAAAAGAAGCCATCATAAAAAGTTTGGATAAGTTGGATGTACAGCTTGCTGAAAAATGGTATTTAAGCACTGATGGATCAATCGATATCATGCCTATAATTGCCGAAGGAAATGAAAAAGAGCTTACCTATGAATGGTTGCATGATGCGGATATAATTGCAACCGATAAAAAAGCAACCATCACTCAAGCTGGAAATTATTCACTCCGTATTCTTAACAAGGAAGGTTGTTCAAAAGTGTTGCCTTTTAAAGTACTGACAAGCGATAACAGCAACGGTGAACAATTGGCATTATATCCGAATCCGGTTGGTGTAACCAGTGATTTTTCTATAGTGTTTAACTTATTAGAAAAAGCCGATGCTCAGATTAAAGTATACGATCTGAACGGAAGGCAAATTCGCGAGAAAAGCTTCAAAAGTATAAAGTCCTATACACATAAAGATAATATTAGTGTAGAAGGAACTTATATGATATTGATCAATATCAATGGTGAAACATCAGCCAGAAAATTAATAGTTAGATAATACAATCACACCCTACTCATATTTAGAAGCATGGATTATAGAAATACCCGTTATTCCGGGATAAAGAAAAACGTTTTTCAAACGGTGCATTATATTGTTTTGATCGGTATGCTACACAGTACATTTGTAGCACCGGCTCAAGGAATTTTAGAAGCCTATTTTAAGCCGTCGAATATCCAATATTATGCCGGTTCAATGGCAAAAAAACATCCGGAAAGATTATTCGGTAATTCGGATACTACAGCTTTGTCTAATCAACCCGGACAAACTAAAACCGAATCGGTTCGTGTATCAAATGATGTTACAACAGTAAAAACAGCAACGTCTGCTGCAAAGCAATGGGCCGCAGATATCCCGTCGGGAATTATTGGAAGTTCAAAAGAAATGCCGATGGATAGTCCTTCGGATAACGTTTTTAAATTCAATATCGATGCATTGCCGGATAGTCGTAATTATAATATCTATCTGACATATGATGTATATGGTGTAGACGGTGTTAATGCTGTATCAAGATCCATTAACGACCGCTTGGCAACAGGTGGTTATATAGTTAAAGGAACTAATAAATGGAGTCAGCAAAAAGAAGAAATCGACGGTAACTGGTTAAAAAACGGAGAGAACAAAGTTGTTTTTGCGACTCCGGAACGATCAACCTATCAATATAGTATCAAAAATGTGACGATTGCGGTTGAGAAAAAGAAACCGTTAGAAATCGCACCGACGGTTATTGTACATAATTCAGATATTACACTATCAAAAGATAATAAAATCTATATCAAAGGATTTCTAAAAGGGAAAGAAGAAGCGATTGCTAAGGTAACTGCTAATGGAAAAACATTGCGCTATAATAACGGTGAATTTGAAGGTTTTATTGAGTTAAGTGACCGAATCAAAAAAGACCAGCTTGTTGTGATTAAAGCGGAAGATGAAGGAGGATTAATCGGACAGGAATTACTTACGCTTGGTGCTGTTTTGGAAGCTGATCAATCTTTTGAAATCGAAAAATCGAAAGAATATTTATCCAATCGTTTTGAAGCCTACAAAGGTGGCATGTTAGCAGTATCCGGAGCTAAAATTACAATACCGGACAGTGCATTGGTAAAATCCAGATTGGTTTCGATTCGGGAGTTACGAAAAATCGATATCGTTCCATTAGGTCCCGGATTAATCAACGTAACAAAAGGGGGGAAAGCCTATCGTTTCTTACCCGATGGAACCAAGTTTGAAAAACCTGTAAAAATCGCATTGGAATATGACAGCTTGTTAATTCCGAAAGGATATACGGCTGCCGATATTAAATCTTTTTATTTTGACACTCAACAGAAAAGATGGATTGAAGTAAAAAGAGATCAGGTGGATACGGAAGCAAAAAGTATTGTATCCGAAACAACCCATTTTACAGATTATATCAACGGAATTATTCAGGTGCCGGAAAGTCCGCAGTCAACAGCATTCGCGCCAACAATGATGAATGATATTAAAGCCGCAGATCCGTCAGCAGAAATAACAATGATGAGCCCACCGCAAGCGTCATACGACGGTAACGCGAATGTGAGTTATCCGATCAAAATACCGGCCGGAAGAAAAGGAATGCAACCTAATCTTGCCGTACAATATAGCAGCGAATCCAAAGGAGGATGGTTAGGAGAAGGATGGAATATTTCAGTTCCGGCGATCACATTAGATACCCGTTGGGGTGTTCCGCTTTTCGATGCGCAAAAAGAAACGGAAATTTATACATTGGCGGGCGAACAGTTAATGTATCCGAAAATGGCTAACGGAGAGGATTATATGCCGAACCGACATATGGATGCCGGTACAGCATCAAACGGATCACCGGTTTACAGTACGGAAAAACAGTTGCGTTCCTATGCTTTATCTGCAAATAAAAAAGCATTTTCATTCCGGAAGAAAACGGACAATACATTAGTTGAAAGATTTGGGTCAACACCTGCAAATTACTTTTGGAAAGTAACCGCAACGGATGGAACTATAAGTTGGTATGGTGGAAAAGATGGAGCGATAGACGATAATGCAGTTATTAAAAATGATGATGAAAATATAGTGCACTGGGCGCTATATATGACGGAAGATGTATATGGGAATCGAGTGAAATATGTCTATAATCAAGCAAATTTACCTGTGCAAAGCGGTAATAATGCCAATTTGACTTCCAGACGTTCTTTTTATCTGAAAAACATCTATTATACCGGTAAAGGTACTGATGATGGTAAATATCGTGTTGAGTTTATTAATGAAACAACATTGCGTCCGGATGTAACGATAAATAACCGTTTAGGATTAAGACAGGTTGAGCCATATCGATTGACAAAAGTTAATGTCTGGTATGATACAACTAAAGTGAGAAGTTATGATTTTGCATATGCGATCGGGAAATTCAATAAATCATTGCTTAAGACAATTACTGAAAAAGATGCGACGGGACAGATTGCTTATTCTCATAATTTAACCTATTACAATGATTTACCAAGTAATAATAATGTTTTTGATCAGGGAATTAAAGTAATATTGCCTACTGTAGCACCGAACTATCAGCTTAATTTCGGAAACCTGCTCAATGCATCTAAAATGAATTCTTCTCAAAATGTTGAAAACGGATGGGAAGTAGAAATGTCAGGTGGAGCCGAATTACGATTTTGGTCGCATAGTCAGAATGAATCGGCTACATTTATGGGAGGTATGCCTTTTGGAGAATCCAAATCAAAAGAGGTAGGGAAAGTCACATTGATTGATATCGATGGAGACGGATTGGAAGATGTGGTATATCAGAATAGTGATGGCTTATGGTATCATGCACACCAGGTAAGAGAAACGGATATAAAAGATCACACTTTTGTTACTGCGAAAAAGATAAATAAAGCAAAAGAATTTTTTAGAAGCGAGAGTATCACTAAAAATAAGTTCGGAGAGTCATGGAATGCAAAATTTCAATTTTATAGCCCAGCTTTTTATTATGGTGAAAAACGATTCGTTGGTCATTCGGATACGATGACGTATTTTACGGATGCAAACCGAGATGGCTTGGTCGATATCGTAAGTAACGGAGTCGTATACTTTAACCGATTAGACACGAATGAGACCCCTACGTTTTTAGCATCGAGTGAATTAACACCAAATATGCTAATTACAGCTGAACCGGGTGTAAGACCCGCGCCGGAAGCACCGGACGAATTACAGAATGTAATGGTTGATTATGATATTGTGAGGGTATGGGAAGCTCCGGAAAAAGGGATGGTAGTTATTAGAGATCAGATTTCACTGGAAGGAAACAATCCTAATGATAAAGCAGTATATTCGATTGAGAGGGTAGATAGAGATCAGGTTGCTTTTAGACTTTATTTAAAAGAGTTGGTGGCTGGACAGGCACCAATAAATGTACTGGTAAATTCTTATGATAACAGTGTGCCATTGTCACAAAACCGATATTTTGGTGGTGATGCCATAGCGGTATATAGACGAGATAAAATCTATTTCAGATTGCATAAAAATACAGATGGGAATAATCCTGTTTTAAAGTCAAATCCAAGTATAGAATATGTAGCAGGTCCACAACCAGTGCGTATCGATCAAAATGGTATCGACCATAATAATGTTAATTATAAAGATTCCTTTATTTTGAGTCATGACGATGAGATCGGATTGCAAGGTACCGGTAAAGTGAAATTTGAATGGTCGAATTTTACCGTGTCCAATATGTCGGATGATGTGACCTACAAAATTGTAAAATATACTTATACTCCGAATTTTGCAGTTGCGCCTACAGAAGAGGTGATTTATCAAAAGGTTTGTCCTCAAAATGCAAGTACAGTAGTATCGATGGCAGGAAATGCTATGCCGAATGATATCAGTAATTATGTGGTGTCCAACCTGAACAATCAGGAAGTTTCGTTTAAATTGATTGTAGAGTCAGATTCAAATGTAAACTGGAAAACGATAGAATGGAAGCCTAAATTTACATATATCCCGGATGCTAATGCTATTAGCTCGGGTGTTGCCGAGAGAAGTGTTTATAAATATCCTGTAGCTAAATATTCGATTTTTAGAGGAGCTTATAATGGTAAATACCGATTAAGTGGTAATAATGCCAATTTGCCTAATGGAGGAATGGTATGGAATGTGCCAAATACAGTACAGACATTCGGATTGAAAGTAAACACAGGATTAAATAGTACCCCGGCACTCACCAGCTCGGATAACGGTTCTTTTACATTAGTTGTAAAAAAAGACGGGAAATATATCGGGAAAAGAAAAATTACAATTCAAAACGGAGTAGTTTCTGTTTCGAATAATAATGATCCGATAACACTTTATACCGGGAATATTAATTCAATATCACCGACTGTAGATATTACAGCGGAGTTTTATATGAACGGAGTCGAGAATGATATCCTTTTTCAAAAATGGATGCAGTCTGCAATAGGACATAATTATACTTATTCAGAACCGGGTCAAACACCTGTGTCTGAATATTCAACCCTAGGAGCATTAATATATATCGGATATAACTGGTCACTGCCATATCAAACAGGTGATAATTATAAACGTGACGTTATTTACAGTAGTTATTATACCAGTAGAAGTTACGGTAATGATATACTTTTTGCTCCGTCACAGAACCATTCATTAGAGCATCTTGGTCCACTTTATAACGGCTGGGGGCAGTTTATGTATAATGAAAATCATGATCCGAATGCGAATACACCATCTGATACTTATGGAAAACTAATTAATACGGAAGTGGTAAATAATCCTTCATTGGGAATGCAAAGCGATGTATTAGAACAGATGGGAATCGATACCAGTCAGTGTAATAATGCACCGGATCCGGCTGCCTGTATACAAAATTTATTTGTGAGTACGCTGAACCTGCCGGGACAAAATACCGATTTTTCACAGTATACTATTGCAGAATTACAAGCTCTGGGGAATTCGTTACAGCAACTTGTTGTTGACCCTCCGGCAATATGCTTGTGGGCAGCGAAGCCGATCCGAAGTGTAAACGGAGATAATGTAATGACAGAGAAGTGGCAAGGAATGTTTGATTCGAATTATACAGCAAATACAACGATGCGTGCCGGTGATTTCGAAGGTTCTGAGTTTGATAATTTGTTTAATGAAGATGATAGTGATACGCATTTTACAGAACAGATTGATCTTCAAACGGGAATGTATGCGATTAATAAACATCATCAAAATGCATCTAGATCTTATACCATAGGATGGGGACCTCTCAACTTTAGTCGTAGCAGCTTACATGATGAGGGATATAGTAGAGTAACTCAAGAGTTTATGGATTTAAACGGAGATGGTTATCCTGAAATATTCTGGTCGGAGAATCTACAAACAACAACAATGACCGGTGGACACAATGCCCAGTTAGGCGGAGATCCGGGTTATGGAAATATATCGGTAAATCATAGTGAAAATAGTGGTATTACCTTGTCACAAGGATCGATTATTGCCGGAGCAAAAAGCGCAGGAGCTGATAAGAATAGCGATAGTAACGGAAATGGAGGTGAAGAAAAAAGAGCTCTTAATATAGGAAAACCATCCGGAAGGATTGGAGTTTCGGCTAGTTTGGATGGTGAAAATTATGGCGAAGATTTTTGGCAGGATATCAATGGTGATGGGTTAGCGGACAGAGTTAATATTAACGGCAGTATTTTTACTGTACGATTTAATAAAGGTAAAATAGAAGCCGGAGCCGGTATAAATGCAGGAGGGTTGGAAAATCCTATGAGTTTTACCAATCTAAGCCCTTATGTAAGTTCACCGAGTCCGTTAGGTATAAATTTAGGTTTTAGTATTGACGGAGCGATTAACAATATATTAGGGTCATTGTCAATGGGGTTCAGTATTGATATCGGAGCGAGTATGAACGGTGGAAATACAAAGGTCACTTTTGATGATGTTAATAACGACGGTTTGGTGGATATTATCACAGAATCAGGAATTCGTTTTAATGAAGGAAATAAATTTTCCGGAACGGTATACCCGATTACACTAAACCTTAATAATGATTCTAGAAGTACAGCATTAGGAGTGAACGGTAGTCTTTCAGTATTTGGAGGTTTCCCGATTTGCTGTCCAATTTTCTTCGGAATTTTTCTTCCTATTATTCATGTTAAATATGGAGGTACAACCCGCGGAAGTGCTAACTTATCAATAGCTGAAAGTTTAAAATCCTACAGGGATTTTGATAAAGATGGTTTTACCGATATGGTAGCTAAAGACGGTGGTGACTTTTTGGTTTTTCACTCTAATATTAAAAGAACCAATTTGTTAAAAACGGTTCAAAACCCATTGGGAGGAACTTTTACAGTCGACTATACACCGAAAGCTGTTGATTATAACAACCCGCATTCCCGATGGGTAATGTCAGGACTTGTAATTCATGATGGAAAAACATTGGCCAATGAAGGAATTGATGTTTATAGAAAAAGCTTCGAATACGAAAGAGGTCGTTATGACAGACGGGAAAGAGAGTTCTATGGTTACGGAATGACAAGAACACTAGATTATAAATTAGGCGAAGAAGCTTATCGAACGACTGTAACGGAATATCATAACGATAACTATTTCTTAAAAGGATTAGTGAAAAAATCGTATGTAAAAAAAGGGCCATATTATGGTACAGCCAGCGGTCCTGTATTTTCGCAAACGGAGAATTTCTATGAGTTAAGAAAAATATTGGCAAACGGTCAGATGGATATTAATTCTTCGTTACCGCTAACATTTGACGTGGGAGGAAAAGAAGGTAGAAAACAGGCCGGTGTGGTGATGGTTAAAACCCGAAATGAGGTTTATGAATTAGGAACAAACACGATTGTTTCGGAAAGCCGTATGAAATATGACGGTTATGGTAGGGTTACGGATTATATCAATAATGGAGATCTGGCAACCACAGCCGATGATTATTCGTCTACGGTTTCCTACCATAATGATGCTGCTTTAGTTGCTAAAAATATCCTGAATGTTCCGAAAGAGATTAAGGTGTTCGATTCCAGTAGCGGTTCTTCTGTGTTGAAACGAAGAAGAATGACGGATCAAATCGACCCGAATACAGGAGCAATCGGTGCGATTCTGGCGTATAAAGACGCGGGTAGTTTTGTGAAAACTACTATGGAATATGATGGTTTTGGTAATCTTATACGGGTGGAATTCCCGCGAAATCATAATAATCAGGCTTTCTGGTATATGTACGGATACGATACAGCAACCAATAAGTATGTGACACAGATCGATGATGCCTTTGGTTATTATTCGACTACAGAATACGATCCGAAATTTGATAAAATATTGGAATCTATTGATATAGGTGGAAGTATCGTCCAATATCAGTATGATACCTTCGGTCGACTAGTTACAGTAAAAGGACCGAAAGAACTCGTTGCGGCTATTTCGGATTATACGATTAGATTTAAGTATTATCCTACATATGCGGATTTAGGAGCGAACCCATGTGTTTCAAGTACCGACTTCCTTCCGGTGGCGGTAACAACGCATTATGACGAACAACACGATCCGAATGCGATTGAAACGTTTACGTTTATGGATGGATTGGGAAGACCAATACAGGTGAAAAAGGATATCGAAATCAATACAGGAACAGTTGATAAACCGATGTATGAAGAAGCGATGTCGGTTTCAGGATGGGTGTATTACGATGATTACGGACGAGGAATCCGACAGTATAATCCTACTTATGAAGGTAAGAGCTGTACGGTAAATTATAAGATTAACCAACAAGTGGTTCCGTATTTCTCAAAAACGGAATACGATGAATTAGACCGCGTGGTTAAAACTACTGATCAGGATGGTAAAGAGGCAACAATAGCTTATACGATCGATACGGATCAAAATGGTAGTATGGCATTAAAAACCCGATCAGTTACAGATCAAAACGGATCACAACTGGTGATATCGGAAATATTTAAAGATGTCAACGGAAGAGTGAATATGACTAAGAATGTAGGGCCATCAGGCGATATCTGGACAAAGTTCAACTATAACGGAATTGGTGAATTGTTGAGCTATGTTGATGCGGAAGATTTGACTACAACTTATGACTATGACGATTTGGGAAGAAAAACGGAAGTAACACATCCGGATAACGGAACAACAAAATATGCATATGATGATTCTGGCAACCTTACTAAATTGGAAACGGCTAATTTAACAAATGCTGGAACTGCTATTTCATATGAATATGAATACAACAGACCAATTAGAGTTAAGTTCCCGCCAACCGCAAGCGGAGCCAATATTAGTGATGTGACCTATAAATACGGAAATGGCGGACCGATAACAGGTAGGCTAACCTATCAAAAAGATGCTTCCGGGGAGCAACATTTTGATTATGGTAGTATGGGTGAACTGATTTATAACAGACGTACAGTTGTGGGACCGAATATCCCGACACGTGTATTTGAAACGTATTTTGAATACGATAGCTGGAACCGATTAAAAAAGATGACTTATCCGGATGGAGAAAGAGTATCGTATTACTACGATCTTGGCGGAAATCTAAACCGAGTGTTAGGAAATGTAGCCAGTACGGATTACGAATATATTAAACGTATCGATTACGATCACTACGAACAGCGAATGTATTTGTTATACGGAAATAACACGGAAACCAAATATACATATAGTCCGTCATTACGACGTTTGAATAATCTGAATGTTAAAACGGCAGACCAACAAAATATGTTTAACAATAATTATACATATGATAATGTCGGAAATGTCAGAGCAATTACAAACAATGCAGTATATAATCCTACGAATCGATTAGGCGGGACTTATGAGCATAGTTTTAAATACGATAACCTGAACCGACTGGCATCAGCTAGGGGTAGTTTTACTGGTTTTGTAAACCGGGAAACAAACAATAACAGTAATTATGCATTGGACATGGAGTATAATGATACACATGGTATCAAAGTGAAAAATCAGGGACATACCATTCTAAGCTATTTAACCAATCAGGATAATACGTATAATAATAATTACGAATATGTTTCCGGATCGCATAAAGTGAAGAGTATTGTCGATGCGAATACCGGAAATACGGAAGACTTTAAATATGACTTAAACGGAAATATGACGGTACGATCGACATCGGCAGGAATGAATACTTCGATGTATTGGGATGAAAGTAACCGTTTACGTGTGGTAGATAAGGACGGTCAGATGCAACATTATATTTATGATGCTACCGGAGAGCGTATCTTAAAAGGAACTTCACGAGTGGAACAGGTGTTCGAAAACGGAACATTAGTAAACGGAAGCGGTGTAAGTTTTGAAGCCTATACAACTTATCCGAGTGCCTATGTTGTAGTTGACGGAAGAGGAGAATACAGTAAGCATTATTATGCCGGAGCGCAACGTATTGTTAGCCGAATCGGAGAAAGCGATGCCAGTATTTTTGAACGTTTGGATAAAACGGAGTTGGATGTTAAAAAGCTACAACAGGCTCAAAAAACGGATTTGGAACAAATGGTTTCGAAATCGGATAGCGGAAAAGTGTACTTTAAGGATTATCAACCGGAGACACTTACGGAAGAAAAAGACAGTGAAAAGTCGGAGAGTGAACGAGCCTCGCAGGTAACGGAGCAGTTCCCGTATACAGATATTTATTACTACCATCCGGATCATTTGGGATCAAGTACGTATTTAACAGATGCGAACGGAATGCCGTACCAATTTTTCTTAAATTTACCATTCGGAGAAACAATGGTGGAAATGCACAGTTTTACAGAAAACTATGCGTCACCTTATAAATTTAACGGTAAAGAACTGGATAGCGAAACGGGAATGTATTATTACGGTGCCCGTTATTATGATCCTAAAGTTAGTATTTGGTTAAGTGTGGATCCGTTAGCTCAAAAATATCAGGGATGGAATCCGTATAATTATACGATGCAAAACCCGATTAATTTGATTGATCCTGATGGAAAACAATCTATTGATCCACCTTTTAAAAGAGGTTCGTTAGCTAAGCCAGTTTTTAAATACGATTCAGGATTTTCTAAGTTCCCAAAAAATAAAGGACAATCAATTTGGGATGAAGTTTCTTATGGATTTTGGAATCTAGCAGGTAAGGCCGCGAGTTATACCTCATTGAAAGATGCTTCGAAAGCATATTTACATTATATAGGTGCAACAGGAACTGATTTGAATTTTAACTTAGGTAAATATTTTAAAGAGGACTATAGTGGTAAAATGACTCTTTATGAGTTGAGAGAAATTGCTAAAAAGAGTGCAATGGAAATTCAACCAGGAGTTGGGCAAACTGAAATGACAAGTAAAGGTTTTTCTGCGGGTAGAGCTGCTGATTTTCCTTATCCAGAAACACAGAATTGGCAAAAGGCAATAGGAGCATTTAATTTATATATGAGAGCAAACGTTTCCGTAGCTGAACAGAAAAATGGAGATTTAGAATATACAATGCAGCTTACTATTTTTGGAGAAGATTTATATAATTTTAATCCAGGAGCTAAAGATATTGCAACCGGCGTTAGTGACGATTCTAATGGTAAGTTTGAAGTTCAAGGGCTTGCTAAGCAATTTATGTCAAAAGGAAAGCATAAAGAAACTATACATTGGTCTGTAAAAAAGAAATAAAAAATGAAAGAGAGAATAAAAATAGTTGTTTTTAGTGTGTTGGTTATAATATGTTTTTCATGTAATCTAAAAGAAAAAGATTACAATGAAAATATTAATGAATTAAATGAGTACATTAATAATATAGAAAAACCAAGAAATGTAAAGTTTAAAATTTATGAGTTAAATTCGAATGTCTCTAGAATTGGCCCTTCAGATAATTGCTTAGTTGCAATTTTAACCTATTCTAAAGATGACTTTTTAAGGATAAAGAATGAAATCGTAAAAGAGGAGCCTGTTGATATAAAATTTATTAAAAAAGATGATAAATTAGCATGGTTTCCTAAATCTGTTACTGATGAATTTGTTTTAAAAGGAGATTTGTATTATAGTATTAAAGCCAAATCCTATAAAGCTAATTGTTTTTATAAAGATCCATATATACATGGTTTTTGCTTTTTTACAGATCAGAATGAGATTTTTTTAAGCTTATATGCTTTATAAAAAAAATAGATCGCTCGGATTTGCAATCATAAGTGTTCGAAACCTTAAAAGCTATATTTTTGAAATAAAAAAGATGAATGTTTCAGAAGTGCTGAATTATATTCCAAAAGAAGAATTGTCAAGATTATCATTGGAATACAATATTGATTATCAAGTTAAAAAATTAGATGGGCAAACCATGTTTCAATTACTCTTGTTTTCAATGCTTAATGTGAGGCATAACAGTTTAAGGGTAATGGAACATTTTTACCATTCTTTAGCCTTCAAAAGTATTGCCAATCAAAGTTTTGACGGCGTTAAGTATAATTCACTAAGAGATCGATTGGTTACAATTAATCCCGATTATTTTGAAGCTATCTTTAAAAAATGTCTGGAACAATTTCAAGACAAATATTTACAGAAAAAACATAACATTATTTCGTTCGATTCGACTCTTGTAAGTATTTCTTCAAAGCTTTTAAAAGAAGGTATGCGAATTAATAAGCAAGGAGATAAAAGGTTCGTAAAATTTAGCATGGCATTTTCAAATGTACCTGTTCACTCGAAAATATTTACTGAACAGGGTTTTGTGTCAGAAGATTTTGCATTAAAGGAGCTAATAAATGAATGCGTGTTAAGCAAAGAAAATATTCTGGTTTTTGACAGAGGTCTTCAGTCTAGATCTAGTTTTGAGGAGTTTAATGAAAATGGTTTTATTTTCGTGACCAGGCTCAATAATTATACGCGTTTTGAAGTGATTAATGAATTTGAAGTCAAGGAGCAAGAAACGGAAAAATTGACTATAAACAGAGATATAGAGGTAAGACTTTATGACAAGAGTAATAAAAAAACACAATCCTTCTTACGCTTGATAATAGCTACTGAAAAGCAAAGCAAAGAAGTGTTTTACTTCTTGAGTAATAGTGATAGTTTAACCGCTAAAGAAATAGTTGCTATTTATAAACAACGATGGGAAATAGAAGTATTTTTCAAATTTATCAAACAGCATCTTAATTTTAACCATCTAATATCGAGAGATATAAATGGAATTAGAGTTATGATGTATATGACCTTGATTACGGCAATTCTTCTTACTGTTTATAAAAAACTTAATGAGTTAAAAGGCTATAAAATTCCAAAATTAAAATTTGCGAATGAACTTGAAGTGTTGATAATTAAGGATATAGTGTTGAAGTGTGGCGGAGATCCAAACAAAATGCAGAATCTTTTTGGTACAAGTTAAGGTTTCGAACACTTATGATTTGCAATCCGAGCGAATAAATAAAACAAAAACCTAACCGTATACATATACATGGTTAGGTTTTTTGTTTTTTTGCAGTAGGATAAGATTTTGAATATACTATTTTTGTTTTACTTGTTGAGCTTTGCGCGGATTACAAATCAGCGTCATCCAGACTTTAATGAACAAGCTAAAAAGATGTTATGCGCTACAAAAATATAAAGTGATGAAGAAGTTTTTATTTATAGTATTATGTGTGTTCTTTTTTAGTTGTAAGAAAACAGGTGGGTTAATTGCTGTTAACGATCAGAAAAAATATACTTGTGATATTAAATATGAATCAAATAATATATTGTTTTCTTTTAAAGATTCAAATGGGAAAATGTTGTAAGAATGGGTTTTTTTGAAGAAAAAAGATTGTTATGTTGTTAAAAATGGCCTGCCAAAAGAATATAAAGACTGGGTAGAAATGGAAGTAGTTTTGTCGAAAAAAGACACTAGTTATTCTTATAGCTTTTTAGGAATAGATTATTTAAAAAAAATAATGAAATTAAGCGAAAGGCAAGGATATGTGAGTATTTATGAAATGAAAGGTTTAGCAGATTTTAAAAGGGAAATATATTATAATTCACAATTTGAAATTGATAGTATAATTGAAATGTATGATGATGATTTGATTAGATATAAATAAAAGTAAAGCCTAGCCGTATAAGGGTTAGGTTTTTGCTTTTTTGCAGTAGGATAAGATTTTGGATATATACTATCTTTGTTTTGCTTGTGGAGCTTTAGGCGGATTGTAGATCCGCGCCATTTACATTTTACAAGAGTAACACTTAGTTCAACTATATATGGTGAAAATGGAGAGTCATATAAATCAAAGTATACAAAAAATAATGAGAAATAGTATTCTGTTGTTTGTCGTGTTTTATTGTTTTTATAGTTGCTCCAATGGGAAAAGCCAATTAGAGGATAAAATTATAACTAAGGAGAATGAGTATTGGGGGACTCTACAATGAAAATAGATTTCATGGCATCTATTATAAGTTTAATAAAGATGGAACTTATGATAAGTATTCTTTGGGAAATGACGGAAAATTATCTTTGTTCAATAATGACGGGGATCTTATAGATGACTATAGACCATGGAAAATAACTAAAGATAGTATATTGTTGTGGCGTCACCATAGAGGAGATGTTGTTTTAATCAATGATAATGTCATTATTGTGCGGTATGGTAAAGAGAGTAATGTGATATTGATTAAAGAAGATATAGGAAAAATGAGAAAGAGTGATACTTTTTTTGATCAGAAAATGCGTGCCAATCCGGATAAATATAAATCATTCGATGACAATTAAAAAATAAAAGGAGTATAGTAGATCCGCTCTGTTCAGATACTTAGGCTATAAACATCATTTCAAGTTTGATCAGGCGGAGTATTAAAAACAATAGCACTTCCTAGTGTAATAAGCGCTACAGGAGCCACCATGTTTAATAAGTATAAGCATGAAAATTCACAATCAGAGAAAAGGGCTAATAGATTAGGAGGAGGATGGACTAATGATAAGGTTTTAAAAAATAAGTATAGAAAATAAATTATGAAAAAGCTAGTGATTATTTTAACACTTTTGTTTTGTTTTTCATGTGATCCAATGAATGATAAGATGAGTTTTTATAATAATTCTGATTCGGATGTTTATGTTAGAATGTTGTTTTTTCAAGATACTGCAATTACCGGTACCATGGCAGGATTGCGAGATGTAAAAGCGCGTGAAATTGAAGAAATTGGAAAGTTATATAGTTGGGAATCTGAATTTGAAGATGCAAAGAATGATAGTTTATGTGTTGTTGTGTATCAGGGATATGATTTTTTGAATGATCCTTACGAACAGAGTAATAAAATTAAAAGTGATAGTCTTTTGAATATTGGTGATTTTAAGTATAAAAAATACACAATTAAAGATTTTGAGAAAAAAAAATGGAGAGTAACTTATCCTAATGACGGCTTTAAAGACGGAAAATTCCGATAGCTAGATCGCTCGGATTTGCAATCCCAGAGAATAAATAAAAGTAAAACCTAACCTTATACAGGGTTAGGTTTTTTGGCAGTAGGATAAGATTTTGAATATACTATTTTTGTTTTGCTTGTTGAGCTTTACACGGATTACAAATCCGCCTCTGCTAGCGCGAGCGCCTGTAAAAAGAAATAAAAAATGAAAGAGAGAATAAAAATAGTTGTTTTTAGTGTGTTGGTTATAATATGTTTTTCATGTAATCTAAAAGAAAAAGATTACAATGAAAATATTAATGAATTAAATGAGTACATTAATAATATAGAAAAACCAAGAAATGTAAAGTTTAAAATTTATGAGTTAAATTCGAATGTCTCTAGAATTGGCCCTTCAGATAATTGCTTAGTTGCAATTTTAACCTATTCTAAAGATGACTTTTTAAGGATAAAGAATGAAATCGTAAAAGAGGAGCCTGTTGATATAAAATTTATTAAAAAAGATGATAAATTAGCATGGTTTCCTAAATCTGTTACTGATGAATTTGTTTTAAAAGGAGATTTGTATTATAGTATTAAAGCCAAATCCTATAAAGCTAATTGTTTTTATAAAGATCCATATATACATGGTTTTTGCTTTTTTACAGATCAGAATGAGATTTTTTTAAGCTTATATGCTTTATAAAAAAAATAGATCACTCGGATTTGCAATCCGAGCGAATAAATAAAAGTAAGGGGCTGTCTCAAAAGGACATCCCCTTTTTTATTGCCGACAATCTTCTGATTTATTTTTTCTGATTTAGCTATTTTGATGTCTCTTTTAGCCAGTAAAAGCATCTACTTTTCAAAAAAGAGAAAATTATCCCTTTTATGATGTCCTAACAGGGCATTTTTTGAGGTTATGAGCCATAGCAAGTAATGCCGTTTCCACTTCGGCCTTGGCTTTGCTACGCAGATTATACCTGCGGAAGCCTTTGTTGTTTTTTATCTGGGCAAACACGGTTTCTACATCATGACAGCGTTGCTTTCTGAGTTCCTTTCCCCTGTCGGTTACGAGCAGGTTATAAGCTTTTGTTCTTAACTGGGCTACTTCGGGATTAGATAAAGAGATACTTGGTATTCCTGTTCTGGTGTCTTTGTCAAAATGATTATATTTTACATATGCTTCAACACCTTCATTATCAAGTAATGTGTAGTTTTCCTGCGAACCATAACCTGCATCAGCCACAAGTTCTTCAGGTAGTCTATTGTAGTGTTCTTTAAAAATTTTTATATGTTCGGGTAGCGTCCTTGTATCATTGGGATTAGGGTGTAAAGAGTAATTTACAATGAACTGGTTGTGTGTGCTTATCTGTAAGTTATATCCCGGTTTTAACTGTCCGTTCTTCATGTGGTCTTCTTTCATCCGCATAAAAGTAGCATCAGTATCGGTCTTACAAAAGCTGTTTCGCTTACCCATTATATCTTCTTGCTTAGCATACTTCTGAAGGTTTGCAGGCCAGTTCTTACGGGCATAGTTAAGCTTCTGCCGTACTTTAGGGCATATCTTTTTGCCTTTAAGGGCGGTGTCAATCTTCTTAATAGTCTTTTCAACAGCTTCCTTGTCAATAGCCTTAAACTCAACTTCTGTCTTGTCTTTAGATTCAGTAGCGGCAACTTGCTGCGTATACTCCCATAAGTCCTGAAGCTGCTCTTCTATG
Source organism: Flavobacterium cerinum (assembly GCF_024496085.1). Classification (NCBI taxonomy): domain Bacteria; kingdom Pseudomonadati; phylum Bacteroidota; class Flavobacteriia; order Flavobacteriales; family Flavobacteriaceae; genus Flavobacterium; species Flavobacterium cerinum. The sequence goes on from NZ_CP101751.1 coordinate 1,303,865, forward strand.
CGCCTTTTATTCCTTTCGATGGATCTGCCCCATACAAAAGTGTACCGGTTGGCATTGGCTTCTATTTTTGTACCATCGGTAAAAACAGTTTTAAGGCTCACATGTCCCTGGGATTCTAAAAGCAATACAACCTGGGTAAAGATGCTGCGTACCTCATCTTTAAGGCGTTCACTCCTAAAGCGGTTTATAGTATTATGGTCAGGACGGCTCATACCGCTTAACCACATAAAATGGATATTCTGCTTCAAGGCTTCCTCAAGCCTGCGGCTGGAAAAAATATTGCACAAATAACCATAAACCAACACTTTAAGAAGCATGCGGGGATGGTAACTGGAAGTGCCGCCTGGTTTGTAATTCTTAATAAGGCACTCCAAATCAAGACCGTCAATCACATCGGAAACGGTTCTTACTGGATGGTTGAGTTCTATCAGCTCCTCTAAACTCGGAGGAAGTAGAAAATTTTGCTTGGGATTGTAATCTTTAAAGACTACTTTTGATTTATTATACACACCGCAAGTTAACAAACTTGCAAAATATAGGGAGCTCTCGGGCTCCCTTATTTGTATAAAAAAATTGAGGCTGCCTCACTTTTGAGACAGCCCCATCTGTTTTTTGGCAGTAGGATAAGATTTTGAATATACTATTTTTGTTTTACTTGTTGAGCTTTACACGGATTACAAATCCGCGCGATCTGGGGCTGTAATTTATGCTCCAATGACATGGGGAAGAGGAAGTGCTAATTTGTTTAATAATTCTAGTTTTCTGCCATGGGGTACTAATTTTGGAGTGGTTGTCAAATACCTGAAAAATATAAAGATAATTGGTCTAATATTAGGGTGAATTCAGCGTTTATGAATCAATATAAACGTTATGATCCGAATTTGAATTGTAATAGATTTTCAACAATTAATGGTGGATATTACACGTGGAAAGGTAATTTTAAGTTTTAATTATGAAAAAATTATTTGTATTAATTGCGGTTTCTCTTTTCTCGTGTAAAGGAGAAATTAAAAAAGAAATAAATGGAAATCTTAAAAATATTTATAATAATTCAAGAATTGACTCTTTAATAAGAATGGGCTTCACCATATCAGATAATATTAATTTTTTTGAAATGAAAGTAGATAATGTTATAACTAAAGGGAGTGAATTTTTTGCATTAAAAGATGAAGGGGATGTTGTTGTAATTAATGAGTTTGACAATGGGAAAATAAAAAATAGGAAGATTAAAAAAGTTGGAAACTTTTATTTTGAAAAAATTGAGCAAAGTTTTACGGGTGATGAGGAAGAGTTGTCAACTTATTTTGTTTATTATAGGAATGATAAAATTGTTGTTTTTGATATTAGAAGAAATGTATTTTCTAAGACCGAGTACCTCACGGACGTTTTTTTTATTTATAAAGATAGGATAAAACATTTTTCACAAGAAGATATGGATAATGTTTCTATTCATGAGATCCCGATTGATTCAAATGTGTTTAATGAAGGTTGGTGTAAACAACAGTTCTTAAAGAGTAAGCATATAAAGGAGGAGAATGTTTCTTATAAGGATAGGATTCCATCATTTTATTGTGATTTCATTTTTCAGATTCATTAAATATCCCAGACCCAGATCGCTCGGATTTGCAATCCGAGTGAATAAATAAAAGTAAAACCTAACCGTATACATATACAGGGTTAGGTTTTTTGCTTTTTGGCAGTAGGATAAGATTTTGAATATACTATTTTTGTTTTGCTTGTTGAACTTTACACGGATTACAAATCCGCGCGATCTGGTATTTGGTTAAGTGTGGATCCGTTGGCTCAGAACTATCAGGGATGGAATCCGTATAATTATACGATGCAAAACCCGATTAATTTGATTGATCCTACGGGTATGGCACCTGAAGATGGTGATCCTAAACGGAGGAATTCTGTTGTCATTGATGGTTCAAAAAGTGATAAACATGATAAAGCGCTTAAGGCAAATAAAAAAGCTGTTCAAAAGCTAGATAGTTCAGTGACAGTAATAAGCGCAAAATCAAGAAAAGATATGATGAATCAGATTAGTAGTCATCTCGAAGATAGTGAAAAAATGGGTGATGTATCAATTCTTTCTCATGGAAATTATGATGATACTGGATTTTATATAGGAAAAGATTATATAAATACTAAATCGAAAATGGAAAGTTTAGGTGTCGAATTAGCAAAATATTCCGACAGTGATACGAATATAGCTATAACAGCTTGTCATTTAGGAGCAGGGCACAACCCTGAGTCAAGTAAAGATATGTTGCAGATATTGTCAAATTCGACTAAAGCTAATGTGTTTACTAGTATGACTTGGGGGGCTGCAACAGAAAATAGGTTTAATAATAGTGATGTGCCATATTTCTTTTCAGATCCAACCTATACTGTGTTTGATAAAACACCATTAAGTCCTGTGAATTATAAGGATAAAGAGTTAGGGAAGACGAGGTTGAATTCAATTAAGAACTTAGGGAATACATTATATCTGAGGCCTAATAGTAATCCCAAAATTATTAAAGATGTTTATTTTACAAGAACAGGTTTTATAAAATATTGATGTTCATGAAAAAGTTATGTATATTATTATCGTTATTGTCAGTTTTTTTGAGTTGTCAAACAAAACCCCAAAAAGATAATGTGTTGAAGAATAATGAGTATTTTAGTGCAAAAGACTCTTTATATGAAGATTACGATTTATTTAGTTTTAGGCCTATAAATCATGTGAAATATCAAGACAAACATTCCTCATTTTTAAAAGTTATCAATGAAAAAGATGAATCAAAAATTCTGATGTCAATAGATAATGATATTAAAGAATTACTTTTGAAGAAAGAGAAGAACTTAGGGTACTATATACATACTCAGAGTTTTGAACAGGACTATGTAAAAGAGTATTTATACACGGTTTTTTCAAAAAATATAATTATAACGTTTGTTTTGAATAGGTATGAAGATCAAGTAAAGAAAACTTTAACGAGCTATCGTGTACTTTTCCCTTTAAATAAGAAAACGTTTTTACAAAGAGAATTAATATTTAAGCTTAAGGATAGTATTGTTATTACTGAATTTGAAGAAATTGATATAGAAGGATTTTTGAAAAAAAAAATAGCCGATTATGAAAGTGAATATTTTTATAAATTTAATACTGATAATAATAGTTGTGTCAAATATTATCATGACGTTGAGAGTGGAAAGTTGATATTTGAATCTGAATACAATGTATTCAATTCAAAAAGTATGGCAAGCCCATATTATTATTATTATTGGAAAGTAAAAAAATGATAACCATCGCTCGGATTTGTAATCCGAGTGAATAAATAAAAGTAGAACCTAACCGTATACATATACATGGTTAGGTTTTTTGCTTTTTGGCAGTAGGATAAGATTTTGAATATACTATTTTTGTTTGACAAGTGGAGCTTTACACGGATTATAAATCCGCGCGATCTGGTTTTCTGACATTGGATGAGGCTAATAGTTAGGCAAGAAGTGCTGCTAATTTGAGTACTGCTGAGAAAAGTCTGTATGTAGATATAGGCAAGATTGATTTAGGTAGTCTTACCATGTATGATTTTACGAAGCCTACTATACAGGTTAATTTTGCTGATCCAAGAAGTGCTAGGATGGTTGGAAGTACTGGAGCTGTTTACGGAACAATTACGTTAACCTTGCTAAATCAAAAAGGTGATTTACGAATAGGCAGAAAGAAAGATAACTTGGTTGATATATATGATTTTAATATGGATGGAAGATGGATGAGAGATAAATTAACTAAGTTAGGTATATATATAGCTACTGTTAACGGTAAATATAAAATTACAAGTTTTAATATATATGGTTATGGAAAAGCAAAAATTCCAAATATGCGATAATCATATAATTTATAAAGTCAGACTATGAAGCGAATTTTAGTATTGTGTGTGTTTTTTATGCTTATAGGTTGCGATAAAAACTATCACGATGGATTGTTAGAAAATTTATTTGGGATTAATGGTTTAAAGTATAAAATTATTTGTTCAAATGAAGAATTTTCCAGTGGAGGGGAGGGGTTTTATTATTGTGTTTATGAACTGGATAAGATCTCATTAGATAAAATTATAAATTCTAAACTTGTAGATTTTCCAGTTAAGCCAGAGTATAGGGCAAATTGGGAGGTGGTAAAATGGGAAAAAACACCAGTAAAATTGAACGATTTACCCTTGTATAAATATTGTTGTGAATATCATAGGCCGATAGATTTTGAGAAATGTTTTTCGGAAATATTTGAAAAAAAAAATAATAGAGAAAGTAGGAAACTATTATTCGTCTTTTTATTATGATAATAAAGAAGAGCCTGTTTATGTTGATTTTTTTATTCTGGTTCCTAGTGAGAATAGACTATATTTTGTAAGCAAAAAAACTTAACCTTGAAGACCAGCTCGCTCGGATTTGCAATCCGAGTGAATAAAGAAGTGAATAAAACCTAAGCGTATACATATACAGGGTTAGGTTTTTTGTTTTTTAACAGTAGGGTAAGATTTTGGATATGCTATCTTTGTTTGACAAGTGGAGCTTTACACGGATTACAAATCCGCGCGATCTGGTTATTTATTACTACCATCCGGATCATTTGGGATCGAGTACGTATTTAACAGATGCGAATGGAATGCCGTACCAATTTTTCTTAAATTTACCATTCGGGGAAACAATGGTGGAAATGCACAGTTTTACAGAAAACTATGCTTCCCCTTATAAGTTTAATGGTAAAGAACTGGATGAGGAGACTGGGCTATACTATTATGGGGTGAGATATTACGACCCGAGAACGAATATTTGGTTGAGTGTTGACCCGTTAGCGGAACAATTCCCGAATTGGAATCCGTATAATTATACGATGCAGAATCCGATTAACTTGATTGACCCGACAGGTATGTCTGCTGAGGATAATGATGATTGGGTATTAGGCTCTGATAACAAAATTCGATGGGACAATAATGCGAATTCGCCTGAAACAACCCAAAAGGGTGATACTTATTTAGGAAAGACTTTAACATTTAATTTTAATAGCTACATTGATGGTGAACTTTGGGATGGTCCAGGCGGGAATATGGCTGCTGGAGAAAAATTAACTTCAACTGTTACTATTACAGGAAATGAAAACGAAAAGGGGGAATTAACAAGTATATCGAGTTCCAAATCAATTCAAATTGGTGATACTCCTATTGGTGCTGCAAGAGATTTTTATCCAGGTAAAGGAGGTGATAATAACACTTTGACTGCAAAATCTACTGCTTCAGGTGTAAACATAAATTTTGAGCAGCATGCAAGTGTATCTCCGATAGAAGAGGTTGGTTTGAATGCGGGAGGGTATAAAATTGTTGATGTTGCCCAAAAGCTAAACATAAATTACAACAACAAAAATGGAGTGCTTAATGTAGATGCATATACAGGAATTTTTCCATCCGCATCTTTAAATATGTCTTCAAATAACGGATTTGTAAACGTAAAAATGATGCAATATAATCAACCTTCATTTGTTAAGACTCACAGTGCTAATTATAAACCTGTGCCTGTCAGTGGTGGTAGGGCATACAATTTTTCATACTATCCAACAACATTTTACAAAAGATAAATTATGCTTAAACCTAAACTTATAAATATTGTGTTGTATATGTATGTAAAATATTTTTTATTTTACATATTAATGATGTTCAAAAATGATAATTATGCTTTGATTTCAGTGGAAAATCTGGAAACATTTCAAGACATATTTTATTATCTTTTCATATTCTTAGCTTTGCCTACATTGTTTACAATTGTTTTGATAGCCCCAATTTATTATATATTCAAATTAAAAAACGTATATGTTTTTTCTAGTTTAATTTTCATATTGTTAGTTCTAGAATATTTGATGTATACGTATTTAGCATCACAATTAGATTATTTAAATGGTGTATACCTTGTTATTATTAGTGTGTTAGTTCTTACAAGTATATTTTATAAAGCGATTATTTCAAAACAGTCCTGATTGCCCTGATTTGCAATCCGTGCCCATAAAGCATTTCAAACAAAAAATCCTAACCGGAAAAAGTTAGGATTTTGTTTTTTTAAAAAGGTTCATTTTGCCATAAGCACCATCGATTAAGTTTTCAACAGTACATTTCGACTTATGTTCCCCCGCTCCGCGAAGTGTTCTTATGAATAGATAAATGTCGTTGTGCGGGCTGCGCAAATGTCTCCCGACTTTGCGCAATTTTAAATTGTGTTGTACATCAGATCGCTCGGATTTGTAATCCGAGTGGATAAATAAAAGTAAAACCTAACCGTATACATATACAGGGTTAGGTTTTTTGTTTTTTAACAGTAGGATAAGATTTTGGATATGCTATCTTTGTTTGACAAGTGGAGCTTTACACGGATTACAAATCCGCGCGATCGGGTGTTATAGGTCAATCACTAACGGAATATTCGTTTTTAGATGAGCAAGGTAATGGAGTGGTTGGAGCTCAAATAGATGGTTCTGATGTAAGCGGTATTAATTTTTTAAACCAAGAGATTATAAACAATAGTGAGTTAACAATTTTTAACTATATGCCAAATGCAGTCGGTGGTGCAGATTATGATTTTAAAACTAGAGATGTAAATGATAGACCAGAAGGAATGTCAAGAAATCAGTATAGTTATAGAGGTATGTTGTTTCAAAACGTAGATGGTTTTTCTCAAGGTAATAATGGTACAACAGTTTTTGCATCGGCTAGAGATTTTGGAAATGTTGCTGCGGGTTATGTTGCAGGAAATGCAGGACAACCTTGGAGAGTTTCTAGACTTGGATTTGATGGACTCCAGTCATGGCAGGAAAAAGGTATTGCAACAGAAGGCAGGCCGACCCAAATGGCGCAAAAAGTAGGTCATAATGTGGGTTCAGCAAATTTTAGTCGACGTTATCAAAATCAATTAAATCAAATCAGGGCTGCTAAAGCTAAGAATACTCTTTTAGGACCTAAATAATCTATATTATGAGACAAAACAAAAAAGCAAGTTTAATAATTTTAATTTCGATACTAGTTGTCGGGTTATTTATTTATTTGAATCAAAAAAGGTATTTTCTTGATTTGCCAAATAATCAAAGTATTACTGTATGGAAAAAAATGGGAAATGAATGTTATATAACTTCTGGAAAGTATTATGGCATAAGTGAACCAGATAATTTTATTAAGACAAGTAATGTTAATGATATTTCGCTTTTTTTTACCGACAGATTACCAAAAAAAATCCTATTAGATGGTGAAAATTGCGTGATACAAAATAAGTCTAATGAAGATGTAATATTTGATAATTACGTTGAAAATAAAAACAAGTATAGAGGTATCATTTATAAAAGCGATGCAAAAAAAAATTCTGATGTTAATGATGATGTGACAATTGTTAATATTAATATTGGGGGGATGAATGTAACTGATAAATATGGTGAAAAAATTGAATAATGTATCAAATTAGGATATAAAAACGGCATTCGGATACAGTGATGGGCGCAGTTCAAATCCCAAATCAAGCAATAACCAGCTCGCTCGGATTTGCAATCCGAGTGAATAAAGAAGTGAATAAAGAAGTGAATAAAACCTAACCGTATACATATACAGGGTTAGGTTTTTTGTTTTTTAACAGTAGGGTAAGATTTTGGATATGCTATCTTTGTTTGACAAGTGGAGCTTTACACGGATTACAAATCCGCGCGATCGGGTAATTCTCCAGCTTCTAGAGGGTATCCACATTCTTCTGAAGGTAAAGCAACTGTGAAAAATATTAAGTTATCTGGTAAAGGTATGTCACACGGTCAAATACAAAATTTAGGAAGTAAGAATATCATGAATAGGATAAAAGAAAGAATTAATAATTAGTAAAAATGAAAAAAATACTTATTTTCGTTATATCAGCAATTGTAGTTTACATTATTATGTCAATAGTTTTGTTTTTCAATAATAATACAGACGTTGAAAATGTTGTTGTTCAAGGATATATTTATGACGAACTAAAATATCCAGTTGACAATTGTAGAGTGGTAGTATTTAATAGTACTTACAAACAAAAGGATAATGATTATACTGATTATTCCTCGTATTTAGGAAATGAAGTAATCGAGACTTCTACAAATAAAAAAGGATACTATAATATTAAATTAGATAGAAGTGCATTTGTTTTGATTAGAGTTTATAAAAAAAAATACAAAATTGCAGAGTCAGAAGGTCTATATAGTAAATCACATATTGACCAATCTTTTATTTTAAATAAAGGTTTTTCAAAAGAATCTGATTTATTTAAAGAACCTACAATTACTGAAGAGGTTGAATAGTAGATAGTTTCAGGATTAGTGATAAGTTTCCAGCAATGTATTAAATAATCCTCTAGCTCGCTCGGATTTGTAATCCGAGTGAATAAATAAAAGTAAAACCTAACCGTATACATATTCAGGGTTAGGTTTTTTGTTTTTTAACAGTAGGGTAAGATTTTGGATATGCTATCTTTGTTTGACAAGTGGATCTTTACACGGATTACAAATCCGCGCGATCTGGGTTTTTTGTTTTACTGAGCCTGTTTTTTTTTAGAAAAGTTGAAACTGGTTTAAAATCTATGGCTATAGTTTATTAAGCCAATACAAAGCCAATACAAAGTCAATATAAAGTCAATATAAAGCTAATGTAGTATCAAAATTATAAGTTTTGTATTATAGGTGTCAATATTGTCCTTATCGGGGAATATTTTAGAACTATAATTTTAAGTATATTTATACCCGTTATTCATCAAAAAATAGTAATTATGTCGCATTTCGATACTTCAGGCAAAAAGGTACATCAAGGGAGAAACATCAAACGCTTTCGTGAAATGTTAGGAATCAAACAAGAAGCTTTGGCTTATGAACTTGGCGATGACTGGAGTCAGAAAAAAGTGTCGTTGCTGGAACAAAAAGAAAATATTGAAACCGATATTCTCGCACAGGTAGCCCAAATATTAAAAATACCCGTTCAGGCAATCGAAAATTTTGATGAAGAATTGGCAATAACTGTTATATCTAGTACATTCAATGATAACGCTGGAGTTGTAATCAATAATTATAATCCTATTGATAAGCTGATTCAACTGCATGAAGAAAAAATTGCGTTATACGAACGGATGCTAATGGAAAAAGACGAAATGATGGCGAAGATAGAGCAGTTGGCTAAAGAGAAATAAGACTAAGATTATGAAGACGAGTTATGTCGTATAATACGGAAGGACATAGTCAATAAACCACTGCGGAGGGGTGTCAGTTAGTAATTGCATCTCATTGTTGTAGAGTTCGGCAACCATGATTAGTTTTTTTCCCGAATTGTCAAAAAGATAAGCCCTGTAGCATAGTGGAAGTACCTGATGTAATAATTTAAGAGTTCGGGAGTATCGTTCTATAATCTTTTCATTTAAGACGGCGTGTCCTCCTTTTTTAACTCTGTTTTCTACCCGTGAGATATTAACTTCAGGGTCATCAATGCAAACAAAATAGAGATAAGGCTGATACCCGGATTTTAATAAGTCTTGAATTTCTTTTATTTTAGAATCATGACTCATTACAGTTTCAAAGCTAAAAGATTTTCCCTGTTGTATCAGTATATGTCTGATAAAAGATGCTACATAAGAAGCTTCATAGCTGTGTGAATCTTTGGAATGATCGACAATGCAATTATTGCTTATTTTTATAGTAATAGGATGATTTTCTTGTTGTGCTTTTGCTATAAGTGAAATAGAACTAGGTAGCTTAGAGAATAAAATTAGGTCGTCTTGTGAAGCAACTACGTTAAATTCATTCAAATCAATCAAACCTTTTGTAGTTAATTTGTTTTCTATTTCATCTGCATTTATAAAAGTACCTGTAGAATATACTTTGGTGAATTCCGAGAAAAGCGAACTTTTACCGGAGCCATTTGGTCCTGCAAAAATTCGTATTCTTCTATTTGGCATGGAATATCATTCCTTTGGTTAGAAGAATAGGAGTCTCTTTCTTTTCAACTCTTTTTTTTAAAGTAACTGTGCCATCGGGATGTTCTTCATAAATGGCATCGTTTTCGATATATGTGATTGTAAGATCCAATGCCTTAGATTGTCTTACAGCATTAATAGCAACTTCCTTGCTTGCTTTAACAAGTGATTTTGTTTGTAAGTTATCTTTTCTGAAAATTTTTTTTTGGCTCATGATTTTACAAATCTAATTTTAATACTCTCTCAAAGATACTAAATTTGATTTAGTCATGCAAAGTCTCTCGGATTTGCAATCCCAGAGAATAAATAAAAGTAAAACCTAACCTTATACAGGGTTAGGTTTTTTGTTTTTTGGTAGTAGAATAAGACTTTGAATATACTATTTTTGTTTTAATTGTTGAGCTTTACACGGATTAAAAATCCGCGCGATCTGGGCTAAAGGTTACTCCTATAAGTGGAAGTTATTACAGGATAGCTCCTGCAATCGATATGATAATACAAACTTTTCATGAAAGAATTCAACAAACACAAGGATTATGGAAAATAGCGCCTTCAAATCGAAAATAGAATTTGAAAAATATTTAGAGGATAATTTTAATTATCATACTGTATCGAAAATGAATTTTGATGATTATAGGATTTTTGTAATTGAATTATTTTCAAGATTGTATGAATTGAAAAAAAATGGACTTGAAAAAGAGCATATCTATGATTTTGTAAATAAGTATTACAGTAATGTAATGGAAAACGCAGATGATTCAGATATAATGTTTGAAAGAAGATTCTCTGCTGTCATTGAAGAACTGTCAGAATTTTGTTCATCGCCATTTTTTTGGGATTCCGATTTAGACGTGTATTTTAAAAAGTGGGATAAGCTATTTCAAATAGACTGGTTTAAGAATATTAATTTGGGATAATGTATCAATTAGGACATAAAACCCCGATCACTCGGATTTGCAATCCGAGTAAATAAAGAAGTAAATAAAACCTAATTTATAACTATCTAAATGAAAAACAAAACCCCGAACATGTCGTTCGGGGTTTTGTTTTTTTATTGTTATCAATTAATCCATTCCGTCGATCTTGATACTCATTTGTCCGGAAGTTTTAATAAAAGCAATAATCGCTTTATCCGTTAGTTCGACCTTATCAAAAATAAAATCATTGATATTTCCGTTTACAAAAACACCTTTCATCGGTGAATAATTATTCAGATACGGTAACATATTCTTTTTTCCTTCTTCCAAATTATCCTTAATCGAATAACGACAGCTTTCCTGAATCTTATTCAGAATATAACCCTGCATTAGCCAGTTGGCCGTTTTCGTTAAAATACCCTTTGTGTTTAAAACATAATCCATCTGATCAAAATAAATCTCCTTTGTGATCGCGTTGTAATTTGGTATACCCGACAAATAAATGGTGCCGTCAAGACTACCCGTCATACTTAACGAAATGATCATTTTACCGTCCTTATGCCATAAATCCACTTTTTGTACCGTGATTTTTCGGCTGCCGGAAGCAAACTCCTTACCCTGGAAATTTTTGGTTATAATACGTGAAGCACTTTCATAAGTCGAAACCGCTGCAACAGTCGCTTCAATTTTATTCGGCATTTTGGCAACCGGTTTTAAAACAATCGATTCCTTTTTAAACGAGTTTAACGGCTCCTGACCTACGATGGTTTGCATTTTACATTTTAATCCCATATCCATCGTAATCTTGCTTTTCGAAAGAATAGCATCCGTTACATATAATTCTGTTGGAACAACTTTAAACCAGGTTTCGTAAATTTCACTGGTTTTAAATGGCGTACTGATCTTCTCCAGAACAGCTAATACCTGTGGTTTAAAATCGGTAGTTTTATTAATCGCATCATCAATCGTTTTGGCAATCTTGGCTTTAAACAAACGAATGGTTGGATTGATAATGTAAGTAATCGGTACATTCTTACCGGCAACTACAATACTCGGACTGTCTTTCCATTCGAAATCTTCAATAACCGATGTGGTAGTTAATTTCCAGTTGGATAATTTGGCGTCACTTAATAAAATAATCTGACCGTTAAGGTTGATCTCTTTTGTGTCGTTTAAACCTAAAAAGTCCGTTCCATATTTAAATTTGGCCCATATCTTAAGCGGTAATACCGATCGGATTTTACCGTCCTTTTCCGTTAATTTGATCGGAGCCTGTTTCCAGATTTTCATCTCCGTTTTGTCATCGGAAAGAATACTGTCGTTATAAATCAATCCGTTCAGTGATTTGTTCAGTTGATTCTCGATTTCCTTTAACGGAATGTCTACCGGAAGACTGATAAAGGATGTAGTGGTTTCGTAAACCGCGGGCTTGTTGTCGCTAGGTTCCGGTTTTAGCGTATTGATTTTACCGGTTGTGCCGCAGCGGGTCATTAACATTGCAAGGCCAAAGAGCGCCAGGAATGAGAAAAAAGTTTTCATATGGTTCTGCTATAAATCTTCGGTAAAAGTAGGTTTTTATTGAAATAAAATTGTAACGTTTGTTAAAGAATTGCGTCTAATCGGTACCGCATTCAAAGTGATATGTGCACAGAAATTTTATATTTGTAGGAAAATAAATAATATGAAGAACACAACATTGCTGCTTTTGGGGTTATCAATGGTAACAATCCAAATGAAAGCACAAGCTAAAAAATGGACTTTGGAAGAGTGTGTGAATCACGCAATGGAGAAGAATATTTCGATCAGACAATCGGTTTTAGATAAACAGGTTGCCGATATTTCCAAAAAAGATGCCTGGGGAAATTTCCTGCCAACCATTAACGGACAAGCGTCTCACTCCTGGAACGTTGGTTTGAACCAGAACATTACAACCGGTCTTTTAGAAAACCAAACCATTCAGTATACGTCGGCAGGATTAAATGTGGGAATTGATATCTACAGAGGGTTACAGCATCAGAATCAGTTGCGTAAAGCCAATTTGTCGATCATCGCTTCACAGTATCAGTTGCAAAAAATGCAGGAAGATGTATCGCTGAATGTCGTAAATGCCTATTTGCAGATTCTGTTTAATAAAGAAAACCTGAAAGTACAAACCAAACAGTTGGAATATGATACCAAACAAATGGAGCGTACACAGGAATTAGTAGATGCAGGAGTAGTACCGAAAGGCGATTTGCTGGATGTGAAAGCAACGGTTATGTCGGATAATCAAAAACTGATTGCAGGTGAAAATGCTTTGTTGATTTCGAAGCTGAGTCTGGCACAGTTGTTACAGATCGATAATTTCCAGGACTTCGATATCGCCGATTCGGAAACACCGGTACAAAACAGTAGCGTATTGTTAGAAAATCCGAAAGATATTTTTGAAAAAGCAAAAGAAACAAGAGCCAATCTGAAAATTGCGGAAGCCAATGTTTCAATCGCCGAAAAAGATTTGTCAATCGCAAGAGGAAAATACCATCCGTCAATTCAGGGGTTTTATAGTTTCAGTACGCGCGCTGCTTATGCCGACAGAGTTATAGGATACCAGCAGGATGCGAATAACCCGGTTATCGGGACACAGTATTTTACAGAAAACGGTTTACAGGTAATGCAAAATAATTACCGACCGATATTAGGAAGTCCGGAGCCTATTTTTGATCAGTTTAGTAATAACAAAGGACAGAACTTCGGATTCTCACTTAATATTCCGCTCTTAAACGGATTGTCTGTCAGAAATGGTGTGGAGCGATCTAAAGTAGCATTGGAGCGATCTAAAATAGCATTGGAGCAGCAGGAACTGGACCTGGAAAGAACGGTTTATACCGCCTATACCGATACCAAAGGATCATTGAAATCCTATGAAGCGGCTGTGGCAACACTCGAAGCAAGACAGGAATCATTTAACTATGCTAAAGAGCGTTATGAAGTGGGACTAATGAATGTCTTTGATTTTACTCAGGCACAAACCCTGTTTGTCAATGCGCAATCAGAAGTGTTACGAACAAAATATGATTATATCTTCAGAACGAAAATATTGGAATTCTACTTTGGAATGCCGATTATTCAAAAATAAAAAAATATGAAAAAGCGTACAAAATATATACTACTTGGTGGTGTTGTCTTGTTGATTGTTATTCTGGTTGGATTAAGTAAATCCGGAGCGATCGGAAATAAAGAAAAAGGAACGGAAGTGGAAACCACAGTGGCCGGTCAGATGACTATTGTCGAAACGGTTTCGGCTACCGGTAAGATTCAACCGGAAATTGAAGTGAAAATTTCATCGGATGTTTCCGGAGAGATTATTGATTTGCCGGTTAAAGAAGGACAAATTGTAAAAAAAGGGGATTTGTTGGTTCGTATCAAGCGGGATTTATATGAATCGGGTCTTAACAGAACTGTAGCATCATTGTCGACATCCAAAGCCGGATTAAGTCAGGCGGAAGCGCAGGTGAAAGAAGCGAAAGCAAATTACGAAAGAAACAAACAATTGTATAATAAAGGCGTAATCTCAAAATCGGAATGGGATAAAATTGTATCGGCTTATGAAGTGGCTATGGCTTCTAAACAATCGGCTTATTACAATGTACAAAGCGCTACAGCTACCGTTACCGAAGCAAGAGACAACCTGAACCGAACTACAATCTATTCTCCGGTTGACGGAACGATTTCGAAACTGGATGTAGAATTGGGAGAACGTGTTTTAGGAACGCAACAAATGGCAGGTACCGAAATGCTTCGCGTAGCTAACCTGAACAATATGGAAGTGGAAGTAGATGTTAATGAAAACGATATCGTAAAAGTGAACATCGGAGATCCGGCTAAAATTGAAGTAGATGCTTATCTGAAAAAAGAGTTTAAAGGAATTGTAACCAGTATTTCAAATTCGGCGAGTTCAGCTTTAACAGCAGATCAGGTAACGAATTTTAAGGTGAAAGTACGTATCTTAAAAGAATCGTATCAGGATTTAGTAGAAGGAAAACCGGCTAATTATTCTCCTTTCCGTCCGGGAATGACTGCTACTGTAGACATTGAAACTAAAAGAAAAGAGAATATCTTAGCAGTGCCGATTAGTGCCGTGGTTATGAAAACGGATGCTGATATTGCAGGTGAGAAAAAAGACATCGTTCAAGAACTGGAAAAAGAAGAAAAAGAAAAGACAAAAGGTTCTAACGAAAAGAAATACGAATGTGTATTTGTAAAAGTGAACGGTAAAGCGGAATTACGTAAAATTAAATCCGGAATCCAGGACGATACGAATATCGAAATCGTTAGCGGATTGAAAAAAGGAGATGAGATTATTACCGGTCCGTATTCTACTGTAACAAAAGATTTGAAACCGGGTGATAAGGTCATTATAAAAAAAACCGGAACTCAGGATAAAGAAAAAGATAAAAAATAATAGCTTAGTTTTTTGATTACCATCAGGTTTTACCTGATAACCCATTTGCCACGGTTGCACTATTTTTTCGAGCTGAAATGCAGGGAAAGTATTGTATCCGTGGCAAAAAAATATATACCTATCTTTGCCAATAATTTTTACGAAGATGGCTTACATTTTAAATATCGAAACTGCTACAAAAAACTGCTCAATAACCCTTGCTAAAGACGGCGAAATACTGGTTTGTATGGAACTGGCCGAAGAAGGTTATTCGCATGCTGAAAAACTACACGTCTTTTTTGAAGAGGCTTTACAAAAGGCCGGCTTAACGTTTCAGAATTTAAATGCGATAGCGGTAAGTCAGGGGCCGGGTTCCTATACCGGACTTCGTATTGGGGTGTCGGCTGCAAAAGGACTTTGTTATGCCTTGAATTTACCTTTAATAGCAATTGATACATTGGAAACACTGGCACGACAATTAAGCGTAACGGAAGGGAAAATTATTCCGATGATCGATGCCCGTCGAATGGAAGTTTTTACAGCCGTTTTCGATTCGGCGTACCAAAAATTGCGTGCTACTGAAGCTGAAATTATTGAAGCAACTACATATGACGGATTAGAAGGAACTATTCATCTTTTAGGTGATGGCGCTGCTAAATGTAAAGCACTGCTGAATGATCCTCGATTTGTATACCACGATGCAATCATATATCCGTCGGCAAAAGAAATGAGCCGATTGTCATTTGATAAGTATCAAAAAAGCGACACGGTAGATGTCGCTTATTTTGAACCTTTTTATCTGAAAGATTTTGTAATGACTACAAAACCTAAGAAGTCGTAACCTTAACAATTTTACTGCTCTTTTCCAGAAGCTCGGAACAAACCGTTCCGTAATCGGAATTATTGGTCCAGGCACGGAGGGAGAAGATCAGATTCTTTTCACCCATATCACTGATGATTACTTCCGGTGTCGGTGTTTGCAGTATTTTCGGATGATTTTTTATCAATTCTTCGAGCTGCGCCTTAATTGTTTTAATATCGGAATCATAACCGGTCGGAACTACAAGAGTCGTTCGACGAATGGTTTGTTGCGAAAAGTTTTTAATCTTACCGTTTGATAAAATTCCGTTTGGAATATAAATAATCTGATTTTGAGCGGTCAGGATTTTAGTTGAAAAAATCTGAATGGCCAATACTTTTCCGTTTTCCGTTTGTGCTTCGATAGTGTCGCCTACTTTAAATGGTTTGAAAAGAATGATCAATACACCGCCGGCAAAGTTAGAAAGCGATCCTTGTAATGATAAACCGACAGCCAAACCGATGGCACCCAGAATAGCAACAAATGAGGATGTTTCGATACCTAATTTAGAAATTACCGATACGAATAATAAGACGCGCAGTGCCCAAATCAGGAAATCAAGTAAAAATTTGATCAATGTCGGTTCCAATTCTCTTTTGGTCATTACCGTTTCGGCAATCTTACGAATAAAACGGATACCCCAAATCCCGAGAAACAGGATGATGAGAGCCGAGATTACTTTAGGTGAATAATCCAGTAGTACGTTAAAATAGTGAATAAAAAAGTTATTCATTTGTTCCATGGGGGAGGTCTTTTATTTAATTGCTAATTCGTTTAAAGCGGTTGTTATTGTATTGACAGGAAGCTGGCAATTTTTGTTTTCGCAAATATAAAACAGCGTATCGTTATCATCAAATCGATTTTGAAGAAAAGGGATATCGGATGCTGTTGTACTTCCGGCGACAATAACATGCGGCAGATAGTTTTGGTTGATCAGTTGGATCATCGATAATGCATCGGAGCCGCAAACAGCCAGTTCTTTATTATCAGTTGACAAGTTCATCCATAAATTAAGCCAATTGGAAAAGGCAGAACCGTAATCGATGTTCGGGATAACGTGGTTGAGCATTTGCATAGCTGTTTTCTCATAATGACTGTTATGGAATAAAATACCCAACGTAAACAGATTGCCGGCCATTACCGAATTGGATGAAGGGATAACATTGTCTTCAATCTCGTAATGTTCGGCGATTAAGGCTGAGGTATTTTTGGCTTTAAATAAAAAGAATTGCTGCGTTTCATCATAAAAATGATCAAAACAATAATCGGTTAATTGCTTAGCATGGTATAAATACGATTCTTCTAACGTAGTTTGGTATAAAGCAATAAATGCGTCAATGGTAAAGGCATAATCTTCCAAAAAGCCGATAATCGTACTTTGTCCGTTTTTATAAGTGTGCCATAAATGGCCTTCATCTGACCAAAGGCGTTGTATGATAAAGGAAGCATTGTCTTGAGCCAGTTTTAAATAGTCTTTATTGCCGATAGCATTATAGGCATCAATACAACCTTTTAGCATAATGGCATTCCAGGATGTCAGAGACTTGTCATCCAAACGCGGTTTAGGCCTTTTTAGTTGTTCCTGGAATAATAATCGTTCCCATTGTTGTTTTTTGTGTGCCAGTTCGGCTACCGTCAATCCGAATTGATCTGCAATATTTTCGAGTGATTGACTTTGAATCAGAACATAATTATCGTGTTCCCAATAACCGAAATCATTAATATTGAATAGTGTAGAAAAGATGTCGAAATCACTTTGTAAAAGTTGTTGCAACGTTTCTTTTTGCCAAACATAATAAGCGCCTTCTTCCAGTTGCTGTTTCGGATTTATACTGTCGGCATCCAAAGCTGAGTAGAAACCGCCGTCAGGATTTAAAAGTTCCCGTTGTACAAAATCCATTGTCTTTTCAATTACTTCTTTGTAAAGCGGACTTTGAGTACGTTTGTAAGCTTCGGCATATAAGCTCATCAATTGACCGTTGTCATACAGCATTTTTTCAAAGTGCGGAACATGCCATCGCATATCAACGGAGTAGCGGGAAAAACCACCGCCCAAAACATCGAATAATCCGCCATAGGCCATTCGGGTTAATGTAAGGTCAACAAAATCCAGCAGGTCTTTAGATGACGTCTGATAGCCGAATCGTTGTAAAAAAAGATAGTTATTCGGCATCATAAATTTAGGAGCTCGGGCATAACCTCCGAATTCCCAGTCAAAACTTTTGGACCACTTCTCAATCAAAGCTTTAATGTGAGCCGGATCCTGTTCTTCCGGATTAGCATTGGTATGATTGACGATTCCGAGAAATGAAATCCCTTCGTGTAATTTTTCGGCATATTCCGTAACCTTGGCCGGGTTGGATTGATACAGGTTGTAAAGCTGATTCAGAATGTCGATCCAATTGTCTTTTTTAAAATAGGTACCACCCCAAACCGGTCGGCCATCCGGTAAGCAAACTACATTTAGCGGCCATCCGCCGTGTCCGGTCATTAGTTGAACCGCTTTCATATAGATAGCATCCACATCGGGACGTTCCTCGCGGTCCACTTTAACAGCAATAAAACCGGCATTCATTACCTGAGCCACCTCATTGTCTTCAAAACTTTCGTGTTCCATTACATGGCACCAGTGACAGGCAGAATAACCGATACTTACAATCATTAGTTTGTTTTCGGTTTTGGCTGTAGCCAAAGTTGTATCATTCCACGCTTTCCAATGTATCGGATTGTTGGCATGTTGGAGTAGGTAAGGACTGGATTCGTGTTGGAGTTCGTTCATGGTTTTAAAAAAGGCGTTCATTTGAACGCCTGTATTGATTTATTTTATTTCAAAAGTGAGTTTCAGATTTACTCTGAATTCGGTTACCTGATCGTCTTTAACAACGGCACTTTGTTCCTGAACATAAACGGAACGAATGTGTTTTAGTGTTTTCGAAGCTTCGGCAACTGCTTTTTTTGTGGCTTCTTCCCAACTTACTTCCGAGCTGGAAAGTAATTCGATTACTTTTAATACGCCCATAATTTGCTAAATTTAAAGGTTATAGCTATTAAAGATAAGTATAAAAGCTTAAAAAACAATGAGTAGGAAGAAACGTTTAAATTAGCCGTTTATCGCTTCCACTTTGATATTTTGATCGTGTAACATCTCCTTCAGCATATTTTCGATACCGTTTTTCAAGGTAAAGGTCGATGACGGACATCCGCTGCAAGCACCCTGAAGGACCACTTTAACGCGTTTTTCCGTTTCATCATACGAATCAAAAATAATGTTACCGCCATCCGATGCAACAGCCGGTTTTACATATTCATCCAGGATATTGATAATTTGTTGTGATGTTACATCCAGACTATTAAAATACTCTTCCTGTTGTTTTTCGTGACCAGCCGTTTTTACGATCTGTGTTTCATCAATTATCGTTTTTCCTTCTTCAACATAGTTTTTGATAAAAGTACGAACCTCCTGTGTGATCTCTTGCCACTCACTGATGTCGTACTTGGTGATTGAGATATAATTTTCATCGATAAAAACTTCTTTTACAAAAGGGAGCTTGAATAATTCCTTAGCCAATGGAGATGCAGCCGTTTCATCAATGTTTTTAAATTCAACACTGGTCTTCGTAAGTAAGCGACTCGCTACAAATTTCAGAACCGATGGGTTAGGAGTAGTCTCTGCGTAAACGGTAACCGGTAATTTTTTGCTTTTGTTTTCCTCAATGTTAATGATCTTACCGCCTTTGTCAACAAAACTTTCGATTTGTTCGGCTAATAATTCTTTTACCTCATGCCATTCTACGATCGAATATTTTTCGATAGCAATAAAGTTACCGGAAATATAGACGGTCTTTACAAACGGAAGGTAGAAAAGCTGTTTAGCTAAAGGGGACGGCGCCGTTTCGTCGATGTTTTTAAACTCGAAACTTTCACTTTTTGTTATGAAATCCGGAAATTCAAACTTCACAATGGCAGGGTTTTGCGTATCTCGTATTGTTACTTTTAACATTTTTTTTGTGATTTTTTGCAAATTTAACGAACATATATCGTTTGAATAAGTATATTTGGAAATTTTAAAGGAAAAATTAACATAAAGGAACCGATTAACCCCAAAATAGGCGATCTTTTAAGCTTTAGCACATATGAAAAAACGCTACTTTTTACTGTTTTTACTGTTTTCTGTTGTGGCCTTTTCACAGCCTATTACAGTAAATTCGAATACTTATACCGTTCCGCAATTGGTGCAGGATGTTTTAATCAATTCCCAGTGTGCACAGATTTCCAACATTAGTTGGAGAACCGGGAATACGAACGGACAAGGGTCTGAAAACGGAATCGGTTATTTTCAAAATACAAACCCTAACTTCCCGATTCAATCCGGTGTTATTCTAAGTACCGGTAGAGCAACTTCAGCACCCGGACCGAATACCAGTATTTTAAGTCAGGGTAGTTCGTCTTGGACAGGGGATGCCGATCTGAAAACACAGATGATTCAGGCAGGTGTTATAACGAATTCGTTTAACTATACCAATGCCAGCTATATCCAATTTAACTTTACGCCGTTAACGGATAGTTTTAGTTTTAATTTCCTTTTTGCTTCAGAAGAATACGGAATGTACCAATGTAGTACTGAATATTCGGATGCCTTTGCTTTTATTTTAACAAATTTGGTTACGGGTCAGAGTACGAATCTGGCTGTTGTGCCGGGAACGACGCAGCCCATTTCTGTTTTTACGGTAAAAGACGCTGTAAATAATACTGATTGCCCTTCTGCAAATTCAAATTATTTCGGAATGTATTATCCGGAAAACGGTTTTCCGCCGGCTCCGATTCAGTTTAATGGTAGAACAAAAGTAATGAGTGCTTCCGGTACCGTTATTCCGAACACGCCTTATAGAATTAAAATGGTTATTGCTGATGGAGGAGGACTAAGTGGAACTGATACATTATACGATTCTGCGGTATTCTTACAAGCAGGAAGTTTTAATGTTGGTCAGGCTTCTTTAGGAAGTGATTTAACAGTTGATAACCTTGGTGCATTATGCCCGGGAGAAATCAGAACTTTATCAACAGGATTAGATCCTGCTTTTTATACTTTTCAGTGGACACTTGACGGAGATAATATTCCGGGAGCGAACGGACCATCTTATGGGGTTTCTGCACCGGGGTTATACGGGGTGATTATTACTAATAACGGAGGTGCATGTGTACAGCAGCCGGATCCGATCCGGGTCGAAGTCTTCCCGCAGATTCAGGCAGGTACTCCGGTTGATCTCTTTAAATGTGGAGATGGTACAACTCCTGTTAGTTTTGACCTGAATGAGAACCATGCAGCTATTTTAGCCGGACTTGATCCGGGTACGATTATAACATACCATCTTGATGCTAATGATTTACCAGGTGGAGGTGGGTATATTCAAGATCCATCTAACTACATGACTGCGATTACGAGAACAATTTTTGTTAGGGTTTCTACCGGAGAAAATGATTGTTATGTTACCCGTCAATTTGATGTGAATGTTATGTCTTGTACTGCCGATCCTGTTAGACCGGATGATGTGACAGTTTGTGATACAAACAATGATGGTGTTGAAACGTTTGATCTGACACAATTTTATACTACAATATTAGGCGGACAAGCTGCTGCTGATTATAATATTACATTCCATCTTACGCAAACTGCGGCCGACAATAATACAAGTCCGATTACACCTGCGAATGCATTCACTACAGGTACTCAGACGGTTTATATCCGTATGGAAAGAGCGGATGATCCTACGGTTTTCGGAACAACCAGTTTCCAGTTAATCATTAAGGCATTACCGATTGGTTTTATGACTGGCCCGGAAGGCATTTGTAGTGGTAGTTCAGCTGTTATCAGTTTCGAAGGTACGCCGGGAGCAACTATAAATTATAAAGTTGATGGACAAGATGCTAGTATTACTTTAAGTGCTACGGGTGGCGGATCAGTACTGACACCTCCATTAACTGCAAATACAGTTTACAGTTTAGTCAGTGTAGTGAGTAACGATTCACCGCAATGTACTCAAAATTTAACTGGGAATGTTTCTATTACGGTTTTCCAACCGCCTACAGTTACATTAACCGGTGACGCAACAATTTGTTCCGGCGGAACAGCTGTGTTAACGTTTAACGGAACACCGGATGCTGTCGTGACTTATAATAACGGAACAACTGATTTGTCTGTGACATTGGATGCTTCGGGAGAGGCTAACGTAACAGTAGGACCTTTAACAGCAAATACAACTTATAGCTTGGTGAGGATCATCTCTTCGGGAACACCGGCTTGTATGACTTCTTATACTAGTGGGGGTGCTACTATCACAGTAAATCCATTACCAACTGCTACGATCAGTGCGCCGGCTTTAATTTGTTCGGGCGATACAGCAGTTGTAAGTTTTACGGGTCCTGCAAACGGCGTGGTAACATATAGTGACGGAACCACAACAATGACAATAAATTTAGATGCTACCGGAAATGCGAGTATTACGACTCCTGCATTAACGGCTGCTGCGACTTATAGTTTAATGAGTGTAAGTACCGATCCGGCAGTAACTCCGGTATGTACTCAGAACCAAAATGCATCGGTAACAATTGGCGTAAAAGCTTTACCTGAGGCGACCATTACCGGACCGGCTTCAGTATGTTCCGGAAGTTCCGCTACGATTGTCATCAACGGAACACCAAATGCAACGGTTACCTATACATTTGACGGTAATACAACACCTTTAACGGTTACCTTAAACAGTGCGGGAACTGCTTCAGTTACAACAGCACCATTAACGGGACCGATTACTTATCAGTTGATCAGTGTTACTTCAAGCGGAACACCGGCTTGTAGTCAGGCGCAAACCGGAAGTCATACGGTAACTACAGTAGTGGCACCAACAATCTTTAATCCTACACCATTAGAGATGTGTAATGACAACTACGATGACGGAGTTGTAACTTTTGATTTAAGTGTAAAACTGGCAGAGATTACTGGCGGTGATCCTAACCTTACCGTAACTTTCCATGAAACACCGGAAGATGCGCAGTTAGGAAACTATCCGATCCAAATGCCTTTATATACCAATATTAACCCTGTTAGTCAGATTTTATATATCCGAGTAGTTAATACAGGAGTAAATGCTTGTGCGTCTTTCTCAACCTTGACGTTAATCGTTCATGAAAGACCTACAATTGTACAAAACGTAAGTAACTATGAGTTGTGTGAAACCAGTACACCTGGCGACGGAGTAGAGATTTTTAATCTGACTACAAAAGATGCAGAAGTAAGCGGAACACAAACAGGAATTACGGTAACGTATTACTTAAGTGAAGCGAATGCTTTAGCGGGAACCAGCCCTATTACTGTACCGACAGCTTACCAAAACGGAAGCAACCCGGAAACGATCTGGTATCAGTTGCAGAATGCGCATGGATGTATCGCAGTAGGTTCATTCCAATTAATCGTAAACCCATTACCATCGGTTCCAATGCCGGTACCGGCTTATACTTTGTGTGATTACACAGGTCAGCCGTTATACGAGCAGTTCGATTTATCGACTAAGATCCCTGAGATTATCGGAACGGCTACAGGATTAGAAGTTAAGTTCTATAAAACAGAGGCGCAAGCTCATGCTAATGTAGCAGGAACGGAATTACCGACATTATACACGAATGAGGTTGCGACTGTTCAAACGATTTTTGTTAATGTAACCAACAGTACCACGGGCTGTTACTCGGTAACGGCTATGGATTTACGAGTAGAGCCATTACCGGTATTGATTATGCCAACAACACCGGTTACGGTTTGTGATGGAACTAACAATGACGGAATCGGAAGTTTTGACTTGAATGATTTAGTGACTGATATGTTAAGTGGTGAGACCAATGTAACGGTAAGTTTCCACGAAACACAACAAAATGCTCAAAACGGCTTGTTCCCAATCACGATCATGCCATATGAGAACATTAACCCTTGGAATCAGACTTTATGGGTATTGGCAACAAACAACGTAACAGGATGTAAGAGTGTTTACTCGTTCCAGTTACGAGTTGAACCGGCGCCTATTATGCCAACGTTATTGGATTTAGATGAGTGTGATACGGATTCTAATCCGCATGACAACCAGACGACGTTTGATTTAACAGTACACACGGCTACAATTTTAGCAGCTCAAACAGGTGCAGCTACAGATTATGAAGTGAACTATTATATTTCGCAGACCAATGCAGAGAACGGAACTCCGTTTATAGTATCAAACGGAAACTTTATCGGCACCAACGGTCAGACGATCTGGGTTCGTGTAACGCATATCGCTACGGGATGTTATACTATCGGCAGCTTTAAGCTGATTGTAAACAGTCCGCTACAATTAACGCAACCGGATGAGATCACTTTATGTGATGACGCATTACCGAATGATCAACGTCAGATATTTGATTTAACCATTCGTGAGGCACAGATCACCGGAGGTGCAACAGGTTATACGTTCAAATATTACAGCAGTACGGCTTTACCGCCAAACCCTGGAACGTTGATCACCAATCCAACAGCTTTCCCTAATACAGCTACAGTACAAACTTTGTTAGTAGAAGTGATAAGCGGAGCAGGATGTAGCAGCTATGTTACCTTAACAATCCGAGTTACACCATTACCGGAACCGAAATTTGATCCGGCACCGCTGGTATTGTGTGATGATGATTATCCTGGCGATGGCATTACGTTTTTTGATGTAACGGTAAATGCGAACTATATCCGCAATAATGCGAACTATGTTCTAACCTACCACGCAAGTCAGACCGATGCATTAGCCGGAATCAACGCTATTGCAACACCAACGAACTGGCAGAATGTTGATGGAAACGGAAACGCACTAACCAGTGTTTGGATCCGGGTGACTACAGCCCCGGCTAATAACCGTGACCGTTGTTCATTAGTAGTAGAACAGCCATTGATAGTGAATCCAAGACCGGCGGCAGGTCCTGTAACGGATTACCATATGTGTCAGATTCCATTCACGGGAAGTGGAGTATTTGATTTAAGTACGAAAACCCCGGAAGCTTTAGCAGGTCAAGGTCCTGCAGGTTATACGGTAACGTACCATGCTACTCAGGCGGATGCTGATAGTGGAGCGGCGCCATTGGCAACGAACCACCCAAGTACGGTAAACGGTGAGACGATTTATGTACGTGTAGTGAATACGGCTACAGGTTGTTACAACACGACCAGCTTCCAGTTATTTGTGGAAAGAGGATCCGAAGCGACCGATATACCGGATATTACCCGATGTGATGATTTGAATGACGGAACAGAAACTTTCGATTTAAGCAGTTTAGATGCTACGATCTTAGGTCCTGTACAAGCAGCGGATCCGAACTTTAGTGTAAGCTATTATGCATCAGATGCTG
Organism: Flavobacterium cerinum; assembly: GCF_024496085.1. Classification (NCBI taxonomy): domain Bacteria; kingdom Pseudomonadati; phylum Bacteroidota; class Flavobacteriia; order Flavobacteriales; family Flavobacteriaceae; genus Flavobacterium; species Flavobacterium cerinum. Next base: position 1,329,465 of record NZ_CP101751.1, read on the forward strand.
ATTTAGCCAACGGAACGCCAATTGGAACACCGGGAGCTTATACGATTACAGATTACCTGACGCATGAGATCATTGCGGTAGTTAAAAATACGTACAGTGCATACGGATGTCTTGCAGAAATACGTTTTAATATTACCGTATTCCGATTACCGGAGCCGACACCAAATGCAGGATTTGTATGTGTTGATCAGGAGACAGGAAACGTTCTGAATACCCATATTATTGACAGTGGATTAGATGCAGCAACGCATACATTCCAATGGTATGAGGATGATGCAAGTGGAGCACCACAACCGATAGCGGGAGCAACAGGTTCAACGTATGAAGTAAACCATGCGGGCACGTATTCGGTAATTGCAACCAGTACAGTAACCGGTTGTGTATCGTTACCGGCAGAAGTAGTAATCACCCAATCCGAACCGGCCGAGGTAACGTATACGGTATCGAATGCCTTTACGGATAATCAGGTGATAACGGTTCAGGCAATCGGAATCGGAGAGTATATGTATCAGTTAGACGAAGGTGATATCCAGTCTAGCCCTGTGTTTACTAATGTAAATTCAGGAACACATACGATCACGGTTTACGATATGAAAGGTTGTGCGGCCACAATCGTAAGAAATGTAACAGTGATCAACTATCCGCATTATTTCACACCAAACGGTGATAATTACCATGATTTCTGGAATATTGGTGATTTAGAAAACGATGTCAATGCAAAAATTTATATATTTGACCGTTACGGCAAACTATTGAAACAGATCAAGCCATCACGAGTAAGCGGATGGGATGGAACATTAAACGGACAACCGTTACCATCAACAGATTACTGGTTCACAGTGAACTATACGGAGAATGGAGAATTAAAAGAGTTTAAAGCGCATTTCTCATTAAAAAGATAACCCAAATGAATATTTTTAAAAAACGTTATTTAGTTTTAGCATTATTTTTATCCCAAATGTCTTTCGCGCAGGAAGGGATTGCAGTTTATTCTGATTATTTATCAGATAACTATTATTTGATTCACCCTTCAATGGCGGGAGCGGCTAATTGTGGGAAGATTCGTTTAACGGCCAGACAACAATGGTTCGGACAGGATGATGCACCTGCATTGCAGACTTTGAGTTTTAATACCAGTGTAGGAGAACAATCAGGTATTGGTATTATTGCATTTAATGATAAGAATGGTTATCATTCACAAATGGGAGGTAAAATTACATATGCTCACCATATTCGTTTTTCAAGAGGTGTTAACGATTTGAATCAATTATCATTTGGTATGAGTGCCGGTTTGGTACAAAGTACATTAGATGAATCTAAATTCGGAAATGAGTATGATCCGATTGTAGCAGGTATGAAACAGAAGGATTCTTATTTTAATGTGGATCTTGGGGCGTCTTACTTCTACTTGGATTTCTTTACGCATTTCACCGTTAAGAACGCGGTATCGAATAAACGTGATATTTACACGGATATCGAAAGTGATAACTTAAGAAAATATTTGTGGAGTGCCGGTTATGTTTTTGGAAACAGTGATAACGGATTGTCATGGGAGCCCTCTTTCATGTTGCAGTACGTGGATAAAACAAAAGAGAAAACGTTTGATATCAACCTAAAAGTTTACAAGGAAATGGAATTCGGTAAGCTATGGGGTGGTTTGTCATATAGAAGAAGTTTCGACGGAGCACAGTTTGTAGCCGATAACAGTGTAAGTGATCAAAAACTACAATATATTACACCTATAGTTGGGGTGAACTACAAAAACTTTATGTTCTCATATACGTATTCACACCTGACAGGAGATGTTAAATTTGATAATTCAGGATTCCACCAAATTACATTGGGGATCAACTTATTCTGTAAGCGTGAACCATACGATTGTCACTGTCCTGCAGTTAACTAATATTAAAGAGATTATTAATTCTGTCCCGATTTATTCGGGACAATTTTTTTTGAAAGGTTATGATTATAAAAGAAGTTAGAGGTAAATATCCTCAGATTCCGGAAGATTGTTATGTGGCCGAAAATGCAACGATAGTCGGTGATGTGACTTTTGGTGCTTCTTGCAGTGTTTGGTTTAATGCTGTTATAAGAGGTGATGTTCATTTTATTACGATAGGGGATAAGGTAAATATCCAGGATGGAGCAGTGATTCATTGTACCTATCAGAAGCATCCTACGATTATCGGGAATAATGTTTCGATTGGGCATAATGCTATTGTTCACGGTTGTACAATTAAAGATAATGTGCTCATTGGAATGGGGGCTATAGTGATGGATAATTGTGTAATCGAAAGTAATGCTATAGTTGCAGCGGGATCTGTAGTAACACAGAATACTGTGGTTGAATCCGGGACGATTTACGCGGGAATTCCGGCTAAGAAGGTTAAAGATATCAATGCTTCGGATTTCGCCGGGGAAATCGAGCGTATTTCGAATAATTACGTGATGTATTCAAGTTGGTTTAAAGAGTAGAACTTTGTACTTATAAATAAAAAAACCTGTTCATTACAATGGACAGGTTTTTTTGTTGTTATAGCGAAGCTGAATTTAAAAATCGGTGAACATTACATTCTCAGCATATTCCGGACCTAAAAGTTTTTTCAGCACATTTGCTTTTGAATTGGTGTAAAATAAATGTTGACTTACTTCGCCGGATGTGTTTAAAAGATCGTTTTGCTCCAATATGTTTTTGGTTTGCTTGGCAACAGCTTCACCTGAGTCGATAATCTTGATATGATGCGGTATGATTTCTCTTATCTGAGGAATCAAAAACGGATAATGAGTGCAACCTAATACGAGATAATCCATATTAGCTGCTACCATCGGGTCAAGATAGGTTTTTAATAATTCTTTAATCTCTTCGGATTCCAGATCACCGTTTTCAATCAATTGGACAAGATTATAGCCCACCTGTTCAATTATATTGAGGTGTTTGTAGTTGGATACTGCTTTGTGGAATAACTCACTGTTTAAGGTACCTTTTGTAGCTAATATTCCAATTGTTTCGGTCTTGGTCTGACTGGCTGCCGGTTTAATAGCCGGTTCAATACCGATAAAGGGGATGTCATATTGAGCGCGTAATTCTTTAATGGCATTAGTTGTTGCAGTATTACAGGCTACAATTACCATTTTACAACCGCGTTCGATGAGATAGTCTACGTTTTTAGAGCTTAACCGAATAATATCTTCTTTGCTTTTCTGGCCGTAAGGAGCGTTTTTATTATCGGCTAAATAGATGGTACTTTCATGCGGGAGGAGTTGGTGTAACTCTTTCCAGATCGATATGCCTCCGACACCGGAGTCGAATAGGCCTATGGGATTTTTACTACTCATTACACAAATATAAAAAAAAACTGCCCTTGGAAAAAGAGCAGTTTTATTTTTATGTATATCGCAATAGGATTATTTAAATCCTAATTCTTTTTTAACATCTCCTAGCAAATCCGGACCATCAGCTAAAATTACACCACTTCCGTCTGTAGAATCTAAAACATACTGGTATCCTTTAGTTTTAGCAACTTTTTGGATAGCAGCTCTTGCTTTTTCCATAATTGGTTTTACAAGATCTAATTCTTTTTGTTGTAATTCTTTTCCTGCATTCTCTCTGTATTGTTGGATTCTTTGTCCCATGTCCTGCATTTCTTTAGAACGTGTTTCGTTTATAGCCTCAGTTACAGTTGCTGCTTCTGACTCGTATTTTTTCAATTTGGCTTGATACTCACTAACCATAGTTTTATATTGTGCATCGTATGTCTCACCAATTTTTTTCACTTGAGCCTGTGCTGTTTTCATGTCCGGGTAGTTCGTCATCAAATCACTTACGTTGATATGAGCTACTTTTGCCTGAGCGGAAATAGTTTGACTCGCACCAATGAAAAGTGCAGCAGCGATAAGTAAAGTTTTTAACTGTTTCATTGTTTTAGGTATTTAATTTAATTTTCTGATTTATTTTCTGTTGTCTTATTTTTCAATTTTTCTTCGCGTTCTTTTTTAGCTTTTTCTCTTTCTTCTAAAATTCTTTGTTTTTTCTCTTCCAAAGCTTTTTTACGCTCTTCAATTTTTTGCTGACGTTCCTGTGCTTGTTTTTCACGAGCTTCCTGTTGTGCCGCTTTAATGTCGGCTTTCGGATCAGCAGCCGGAGTGGTTACAGTACTTCCGTCCGGTTGTTTGTTCTCCGTTTTATTATCAGTCTGTTTACTTTCTGTTTTGTTACCGCCTTGTTTCGCTTTTCTGTCTTCAAGTAACTGTTTTCTCTTTTCTTCCTGTTCCAGTTTCTTCGCTTCTAAGGCCGCTTTACGATCAGCGATTAATTTTTCACGAGCTGCTTTTCGCTCATCAATTTTACGTTGACGTTCTACCTGATCCGGATTAGCACTGTCCATATCTTCTTTACGTTCCTGTGCTTCCAGTTCTTTTTGCTGTTTTTTGGTCAGCTGTTCTTTTTTCTGAGAACGGGTTAATACACGTAAAACCTGATCACTGATGTCAAAACGTTGTGCAGCAAAAAGCATCGTCAGATCAGATGATTTGTCAAATACAAAATCATACTTTTTGGCTTCAGCAATGTCCTGTACAGCATTGAAAACCTGATCCTGAATTGGCTTAACCAACATGGTTTTCTGCGTCATCAAATCACCTTGCGGACCAAAACGTTTTTGCTGATAATCCAACATTTCGTTTTCAAGGAATTTAATCTCATCTTCTCTTTCAGAGATTAACTCCTTAGTAAGCAAAACCTTTTCTGTTTTAAGGCTTTCCTTTAATTTGTTTATTTCATTTTTTTTGGCTTCGATCTCCTGTTTCCAGCCTTGTGCTTTTAATTCAAGTTGGTTTTTCGCTTCGGCATATTCCGGTGCTTTTTCCAGAATATATTCCATGTCGATATAACCTATACGAATACCTCTGCTTTGCGCATTTGCTGATAAGGTAGCAAAAGTTACAAGTGCCAATAAAAAATATTTTTTCATACCATTTAAATATTATTTTTCAACTATCGTGCCAAACTTTATTAAAACTGTTGTCCAATGATAAAGTGCGTTTCCCAACCATTCTTTTGTGTTAGTCCCGGTAACGCATCGAATCCGTATCCGAAATCGATTCCTAATAAACCGAATGCCGGCATGAATACTCGTAATCCGAATCCGGCAGAACGTTTCAGGTCAAACGGATTATAGGATTTGAATGAATCAAATGAAGCACCGGCTTCCAGGAATGTTAATCCGTAAATTGAAGCTGATGGATTCATGGTAATCGGGTATCGTAATTCTAATGAGAACTTGTTGTAAATGGTTCCTCCGGATTGTTGTCCTTTTTGAGAACCTTCCTGAATGATCGGAGTTAAGGATTGATTCGGGTATCCGCGTAACTGAATTACCTCACGTCCGTCCATCGAGAAGTTAGCTAATCCGTCACCACCTAAATAGAAACGCTCAAACGGTACTAATCCTCTGGATTGGTTGTAAGCTCCAAGGAAACCGAATTCTCCTAAAGAACGCAATACTAATTTGTTATAAATTGTTGTATACCAATCGGCTTTGAATTTTACTTTGTAATATTCCAACCAATTAAATTTCTTTTGATCTACTAAAGACTGATCAGCAGCTGCATCTCTGAAATTAGTTACCGGGTTACCGTTTGAATCAATATAAGAACCTGATGGTACAAAAATATTGTTTGAGTTCAGATATCCGGCACCGTTATTTTTCAATTTATAGGCTTCCTGATTTCCTAAATCACCGTAATCTACTCCGTTAAATAACGAGTAAGGTAAGGTAAATTTTCCAGAAATACTAAATTCTGAACCATAAGTTGGGAAAATCGGGTTGAAACCTTTACTGTTACGACTTAAACCAATTGTATAGGTAAGGTTTTTAGATGATCCGTTACCAAATGTAAATAATCCTGTGTTATAATTGTTCAAATCATAATATTGGAAACTCACAACGTGCGATAATTGGAAATAATCATCCGGGATTGTAAGACGTTTTGCTAAACCAACTGATAAAGTTGTAATGTTGAAACTTTGGCTACGAGTTACATCACGTGTCTGGTAGTTGTATAAAAACTGTTTACTGTGTGAAATCGAAGTCGAGAAACTCACCGGTTTTTTACCACCTAACCATGGCTCCTGGAAGGAAATACTGTAGGTTTGGAAATAGGTACTACCTTGTAAACGTAATGACATCTTTTGTCCGTCACCCATTGGTAATGGACGATAAGCGTTTTTATTAAATATATTTTTAATGGAGAAGTTATTGAAAGATAATCCCAGAGTTCCGATGAAACCACCTCCACCGTAACCACCTTGTAATTCTACCTGGCTGGATCCTTTTTCAACTACGCTCCATTCCACGTCAACACTTCCGGTTGCAGGATCGGCGTTTTTCACTTCCGGACGGATTGCTTCCGGATCAAAGAATTGTAAAGCTCCTAAGTCACGGATAGTACGGATTACATCTTGTTTGTTCCATTTTTGTCCCGGACGTGTACGCAACTCACGATAGATAACATAATCGTTTGTTTTATCATTTCCTTTTACGGTAACATTGTTGAAATAAGCAATCGGACCTTCTACAATTCGGATTTCGAAATCGATAGTATCGTTTGCTGTACGTACTTCAACAGGGTTGATGTTCGAGAACAGGTAACCGTTGTTCTGATACAGGTTGGTAAGATCTTCTGCATCCGGACTTTTCTTGTTCGCAATACGTTCCTGAAGTATTTTTCCGTTGTATACGTCACCTCTGTTGATTCCTAATAGTCGTCTTAACTCACGATCGGTATGAACCGTGTTTCCAAGGAAACGGATGTCACCGAAATAGTAACGTTTTCCTTCTTCAACATTTAGTTTGATGGCTACGGTATTATTGTCTTTGTTATAGGTTACTGTGTCCGAAGTGATTCGGGCGTCACGGTATCCTTTTTCCTTATATTTCTCGACTACTGAAGTTAAATCTTCTTTGTATTTGTCTTTGATGTATTTTGAAGATTTGAAAAGACGCATCGGGTTAAACGGACTTTTAATCTTAGTGTTACTCATCGCCTTCCGTATTTTGGAAGCAGACATCATATGGTTTCCGGTAATTTCGATATCGGAAACTTTTACTTTTTTGCCTTTATCTACAAGAATAACCATGTTTACATGATTGTCGGTTGAGTCGGTGGCAATGGTGTTAATGGTTACTTTAGTGTTAAAATAACCGTCTTTTTTATATTTGTTTTCGATGTAGTTACGTGTAGTAGTCAGTAAGTTTTCATTAACCACTTTCCCTTTTTTAAGGTCGTTGTCTTTAATGAATTCTTCACTTTTTCCTTTTTTAACACCGGTGAATTTTACATCCTGTAGTTTTGGTAATTCGTGAATGCTTAATTCCAGGAAGATACTGTCTCCTTGTATTTTATTGAAATATACGTTGATGTCGTTGAATAACCCAAGCTTCCAAAGTTTTTTGATCGCATTACTGATGTCTTCACCCGGAACGCTAATCATTTGTCCTTTTTCCAAACCGGAAAAGGTAACAACTGTCTGTTCGTTATAACTGATTTTACCGGTAACATTTACTCCTCCTAGTATGTATTGGCGACCTGTTTCAGGTCCGGTATGCTGTTCCTGAGCATTTATTTTGGAAATATTTCCTAAAATTAAAATGGCAAAAAGTAGTTGTATTCCTTTTTGAAGCATTGGTGAATTATTTAATTTGTTCGCTTGTTTTTCCAAATCTACGTTCTCTTTTTTGATAGCTGATGATTGCTTCATATAAATCTTTTTCTCTAAAATCAGGCCATAATACGTCAGTAAAGTAGAACTCGGCATAAGCAATTTGCCATAACAAAAAGTTGCTTATACGGTGTTCTCCGCTTGTTCTGATTACTAGGTCTACATCGGGTAAATTATGCGTGTAAAGATGCTGATTTATAATTGATTCATCAATATGGGCTGATGAAATTATATTATTTTTAACTTTATCACAGATGTTTTTTACAGCAGAGACAATTTCTTCGCGTGAACCGTAGCTTAATGCCAGTGTTAGCGTCATTCTGTCGTTGTCCTGTGTTTTTTCGATTACTTCAAAAAGTTCCCTGCGTACGGATTCCGGTAAATGCTGAATTGAACCGATGCAGTTTAATCGGATTTTATTTTTCTGTAATGTAGGAAGTTCGCTTTTCAGAGACTTAACAAGGAGTTTCATTAGTGTCTCTACTTCAACTTTTGGACGGTTCCAGTTTTCAGTTGAAAAAGCGTAAAGAGTAAGATATTCAATCCCTAATTTGGCACAACATTCAACGGTTGTTCGCACCGATTTGGTCCCGTTTTCATGGCCAAAGGCACGAAGCATTCCTTTCTGTTTTGCCCAACGACCGTTACCATCCATAATGATGGCTAAATGTTTGGGAAGGTTCTCTTTATTAATTGTATTTTCTAAATCCATTTATTTATTCTGCACAAAAACATGGGTTTTGACCAAACGTATACGTTAAGGTGATCCCTGAAAAAATATACCAGTCGTTACTGTTTAGATTCCCGAACTGCAATCGTTTGAACTGATCGTTTTTTGGATTGCTTCCGTCTAAATTGTCTGTAAATGTATAACGTGCACCTACTTCAAGCCCGAGAATAAAATGATCCGTCAACCTGGTTTTGATCCCGGCAATAATCGGGATAGCAAAGGCATTTCGGGAATCATCTGTACGGGTTTTGCCGTTTAATACATACAATTCATCATAGCGGAACAAGCTTACTCCGGTTGTAATATAAGGAGTAGTCATTGGCCCGGAATTATGTAAATCGAAATCAAAAAAGTTGAATTCGAGTGCTAAAGATAATTCTTTTACGGAATTTTCAAAGCTGTAACCCCGGTCTCTTCTTCCGGAAACCTTCGAATCGGCATCACTTCCGCTTATTTTTCCCTGAGTATAAGAAATTCTGTACGAGTGTCTTGTGCTACGGTTCCATTTGTATAAAATTCCGAAGCTAAAATCTTTTGGAGCAATGTAATTGGTTGGCCCCACGTCTCCTACATAGTTGCTTCCGCCTAAAAAAAGACCCAGCTCATTAATCTGAGCATGCGAATTTGTATAGGTAAATACCAGTAAAAATGCAATAAGGATTCGACTCATTTTTCTAAAATAGTGTGCAAATATAATAATATTGATTTCTAAACCATTTAATTGCGCGTTTTTTCAGCTATTTTTTGATTAGCGGCAGTTAGGCATAGAACAATAGAACGATATAAAACGGTTTCTAGTATGACTTCAATTTCAAAAAAAAGGTTTAATTTCTTTTGTCTTCGCCCCAAAGAAGTTTGTTGCGTAATGTTTTTAAGAAGCCTTCTTCCGGAAACTCAACCATATTTATGGTAAAAGGTGCCTTTTTGATATGAATCTCCGTTTCGTTGTCAATTGCTTTGGTGCCGGAGTCTAACGATACAAGGAATTGCGGTTCTCTGCCGGAGACTTTAAGCTTGATTTCAGTTTCATCTGAAATAATCAAAGGGCGTACATTTAAATTATGTGGTGCTATAGGAGTTATGATGATGCATTTTACATCCGGAGTAATCACCGGACCACCGCAACTTAGCGAATAACCGGTAGATCCGGTTGGAGTGGAAATAATCAGTCCGTCTGCCCAATAAGAAGTAAGGTATTCTCCGTTCAGACAGGTTTCAATTGTGATCATCGAAGTTGTGTCTTTTCGGGAAACTGTAATTTCGTTTAATGCAAAATTAAGATCGTAAATGTTACATTCTTCCGGATAACATTCCAGACTTAATAAAGAGCGTTGCGAAATTTTATATTTCTTTTCAAATAGTAACGGAAGTAAATGTTCAATCGCGTCTTGCTGTACATTCGCTAAAAAACCCAGACGCCCGGCATTGATGCCGACTATCGGAATGTTTTTATTTTTTACAAAAGTAGCAGCACGCAACATCGTACCGTCGCCACCGATACTGATAAAAAAGTCAACGGAACTATCGAGTTGGGTGTGGTTGGAAAATGTAGGAAATGACGTAGTTATGATTCCTTTTTCCAGTAATATCGTATGAAAGTCGGTTTCAAAAACCACCTCAGTTTCGTAGTTTTTAAAAACATCAAAAACTTTATGGATAATCTCTTCAGTGTTTTTTTGATAGTAATAACCGTAAATTGCTATTTTCATACGTGTGTTTTAAATGTTTAAATATTTATCCAGATAATCCGATCGGTCTTTTAGATTGTTCAGGTAAGCATCTTCCTGATGTTCGGAAACTATTTCATAATTGTAACGGCGGAAAGTCTGAATGATTTCGTTTAATCCGCCCAAACTGATTTTGATGGTAATCTGAACGCGATCCAGATCGGCTTTAGAAATGAATAAGCCTAAGATACGTGCATTGTTGGTTTCAACGATCTGACTGATTTCACTCATGCTGTATTCCGCTGCTCCTTTTTCGACAATAAGAATACCGCCTTCTTCTCTTAAAAACGGAGTTTCATGGAAAAAACGAATGATATCATCCATCTCATAATAGCCCAGATAGTTATTATCGTGGTCTAATACAGGTATCAGATTGGCTTCGTTTTTAGCAAAAACTTCCAGAACATCAAGCCACATCGTGTCTTTACGAACAAAAAAACGTTCGAAAGTATAACGGAAATCACCGATTTTCATGTCGTGATCCAGCAATTCCACATCATGGGCTCCGATACAGCCTATGTAGATACCGTTCTCAACGATAGGAAAGTGGCTGTAAGGGAATTCCAGGAAAAGATCCTGAGCGGTTTCAATGCTTTCATCGGTGTGAAGCGGATTGATTTCCTTAATGATATAGTCTGAAATTTCAGTCATGGGAAGAGTGTCTTAAATCGAATGCAAAATAATCAAAAAATAGGACATTACCGCTTAATTATACTTTGTATTTTTGTGGGAAAATAGTTTGATTATGACAAAGCTTTCGGTAAATATCAATAAAATAGCGACTTTACGAAATTCAAGAGGTGGGAATGTGCCGGACCTGTTACAGGTAGCAAGAGATATTCAGAAATTTGGCGGAGAGGGAATCACTGTTCACCCAAGACCGGACGAACGCCATATTCGTTATCAGGATGCACGTGATTTAGTTGCGGTTGTTCATACAGAATATAATATTGAAGGGAATCCGGTAAAGAAATTTATGGATCTTGTATTGGAAACCAAGCCTACTCAGGTGACATTGGTTCCGGATGCAGATGACGCGTTAACGTCAAATGCGGGGTGGGATACCATAAAACACAAGGATTTTTTAAAAGAAGTGATTGCCGAGTTTAAGCGAAATGGGATTCGTACTTCAATTTTTGTAGATCCTGTTTTGGAGATGGTGGCCGGAGCTAAAGAAACCGGAACAGATCGTATCGAATTGTATACCGAGGAGTTCGCCCATCAATATGGATTGGGTAACTTAAAAGGAATTGAACCTTATGCGGCGGCGGCGGCAATGGCTACTGAGCTGGAACTGGGTGTAAATGCCGGACACGATTTGAGTCTGGATAATATTAAATTCTTTAAAGAAAATATTCCGGGATTGTTAGAAGTTTCCATCGGGCATGCATTGATTTCTGAATCCATCTATCTGGGTTTGGAAAATGTAGTGAATATGTATTTACAAAGATTAAAGTAATGGGATTGTATTCGAGAATTGAAGGAAAAGGAAAGCCGCTTTTAATTATTCACGGTTTCCTGGGGATGTCAGATAATTGGAAAACACTTGGAACTCAGTTTGCGGCCGAAGGATATGAAGTACATGCGCTGGATATGCGGAATCACGGAAAGAGTTTTCATTCGGATGCATTCAGCTATCAGCTAATGGCGGAAGATGTGTGTCAATATTGTCAGGAGCATAATCTGATGCATATCGATCTTTTGGGACATTCAATGGGTGGTAAAGTGGCAATGCTGGTGGCGGTTAAATATCCGGATCTGGTTGATAAGCTTATTGTAGCCGATATTGGGCCGAAGCAATATGCACCGCATCATCAGGAAATTTTACAAGGTCTGAGTGCGGTCGATTTTTCTAAAAAGCCGGGAAGAGGAGAAGTGGAAGCTATCATTAGTAATTATATTCCTGATTTTGGGACAAGACAGTTTCTGTTGAAAAACCTGTATTGGGAAGAACCCGGGCAGTTAGCGTTTCGTTTTAATCTGAATGCTTTTGTAAAGAATCAGGAAGTGATAGGGGAATCTTTGCCGTATGACGGGTATTTCGGAAAGCCGGTTTTATTTTTAAAAGGTGAAAAATCCGGATATATTAAAAATGAAGACACTGAGCTGATTGAACATCATTTTCCTTTAGCGCAGCTTATAACGATTAAAAATGCAGGTCATTGGCTGCATGCTGAAAATCCTGCTGATTTTTTTGAGGCAGTAAATTCATTTCTAAAAGGTTAAAATTGAAGGGTTGTTAAAATATGGAAATAAATATTATGAGTGCATAATATTTTTCTTAAAAAAATTGTAAAATCCATATTTTGTTATAAATTTGATATATTCAATAATTGAATGTAAACAAATAAAACTAACACATTTTTAACTTATGAGAAAACTGCTATCTTTAACATTGTTAGCTTTGGCTTCCTCGAGTGCTTTTGCAGGCGGGTATCGTGTGAGCCTTCAAGGGCAGAAGCAATTAGCAATGGGACATACAGGAGTTGCTGTTGTGAATAGTGCAGAAGTATTGTTCTTCAATCCTGCCGGGATGTCTTATCTGAAAGATCGATTCAATGTCTCTGTAGGGGCTAATATTCTTACTGCAAAAACAAAATTCCAGAATGAAATGTACAACTGGAATGCTTCTACAACAAATACAGGAACCCCTTTCAATATTTATGCTTCTTATAGAATAACGGACTGGCTTTCTGCCGGATTAGCCGTTTATACACCATACGGTAGTGAGGTAGCATGGAATCAGGATTGGCAGGGTGCTCATTTAGTAAATAAAATTGACCTGAAATCATTTTACGTTCAGCCAACAATCTCCTTAAAAGTAAACGAATATTTTAGTGTAGGTGGTGGTCCTATCTATGTGAATGGTTCTGTTGAATTTAACAGAAACCTGTTCCGTGGAGATAATATTACCGATGCTAACGGAAATCGTCCTGATGTAACATTGGATGCTAAAGGGATCTCCGGATGGGGATATAATGTTGGTTTTATGTTTAACCCGACAAACAAAATGCGTTTAGGGGTTAACTATCGTTCAAAAATCGTAATGGAAGCCCGTGACGGAGATGCAACTTTCCACGATGTTCCGGCTTTTTTACAAGGAACTTTGACGAATACACAATTTAATGCTGATTTACCTTTGCCGGCTGAGTTAACAGCAGGTTTATCGTATCAGATTACCGATAAATTCCTTGTAGCTTTTGATATTAACAGAGCGATGTGGAGTGCTTATAAAGCTTTGGTGGTAGAGTTCGCTAACGGAGCGCCTACATCCAATAATCCTAGAAATTATAAAGATGCAACAACGTATAGAATCGGTGCGCAATACAAAGCAAACGAGAAATTTACGTTCAGAGCAGGATGGTATCATGATGAAAGTCCGGTTCAGGATGGATACTTTGCACCGGAAACACCAAGAAACAGTTCTATGGGGTATACAGGAGGTTTGACTTATCAAATCGGAAAACGTTTTGGTATCGACGTGTCATTCCTTTACTTGCATTTTGATGAAGTGGATAACAGTTATGACCACTATACAGAAGGTGCTAATCAAAATGTTAGTTTTGGTGGAACTTATAAATCATCTGTGTTTTCACCAGGTTTGGGTGTAACATATAGTTTCTAATCTTTTTATCGGATCTATTATGAAAAATAAATTTATATATTTTGCAGTTTTGGCAGCGATGGGATTAGCGTCCTGTGAGCCGGAATTTGAAAATGAAGTTTCGAATGCAAGTTATTCGGCAGGAGAAGCGGATTTCAGTTCATATGTTGCTATCGGGAATTCCCTGACTTCTGGTTACATGGACGGTACTGTGTCAAGAGTGGGACAGCAATATTCGTTTCCTAATATCTTAGCGCATCAGTTTGCTGTAGTTGGCGGTGGTGAGTTTACACAACCTTCTTATGAAGAAGATGTTAATAATTTGGGCGGGATCGCAGGTATCCCGGGATTTCCAAATCGTTTGGTTTTTAACTTGGCACCGAAAACTGATGGGAATGGAAATGTTATATATGACGCGGCCGGAAAACCGGTTCCGCAAGGCGTACAGCCTATTGCGGGAACGTCAACAGTTACGTTGATACAACAGGCAAAAGCATATAATAATATGGGCGTGCCCGGAGCAAAAACGTTTCACCTGACTTTACAGGGATATGGAAATCCGGCTAATTTATCAATGCAAACTGCTAACCCGTATTTTGTTCGATTTGCAATGACACCTAATTCTACTGTTATTGGTGATGCGATGACAAAAAATCCAACTTTCTTTACGAATTGGATCGGGAATAATGATGTTTTAGGATATGCTACCAATGGTGGAGCAGGTTCTACTTCTGGGATAGGTTCAGCTGATATTACACCTTCTGCGGTATTCTCGGCTTCGTATAATGCAATAATTGCTGCGCTAACTTCCGGAGGAGCAAAAGGTGTTGTGGCTACAATTCCGGCTGTTACTGCTATTCCGTTTTTTACAACAGTTCCTTATAATCCATTAACTGCTGCGGCTGTTGCAAGTGCGCCGGATCCTACAGGTGCGGGAGCTATTCAACAGCTAAATACGCAATTGTACGGACCGTTAAAACAAGCACTAACTGCTTTTGGAGCAGGAGATCGTATCAATTTGCTTACAGCAACGGGTAAAAATCCGCTTTTGATTAAAGATGAAACTCTGACAAATCTTGCACCACAATTAACAGCAGCTTTTACGCCTACATTAGGGCCGACTTTGGCAGCACAATACGGGCAGATTTTCGGACAGGCAAGACAAACAACTAATAATGATTTAATCTTGTTAACGACTAGTAGTGTTATCGGAACGGCTCCGGCTGGAATCCCGGCGCCATTGAATAAATATGGTGTTACTTATCCGCTAGAAGATAAACACGTTTTGATTCCTTCAGAAAAGACAGCGATTGCTTCTGCAACTTCTGATTTTAATGCAATTATCAGAGCGGCAGCGCAATCTAAAAACTTAGCTGTTGCCGATATGAATGCAATTATGAATCAATTAGCCGGTGGGCTAAGAGTAGAGGATGGACAAGTTTATACGGCAAGTTATTTTGACGGTACGAATGCTAATACAGTATTGTTCTCCCTTGATGGTGTGCATCCGAATCCGAGAGGTTATGCGATCATAGCAAATGAAGTGATTAAAGTGATTAATACACATTATAATGCAAAACTACCGTTGGTTAGTGGTGGTACCTATCCGGGTATAACGATTGTGACTACGAATCAATAATAAATAATAAGAGTACACTGTGAAAAAAGCACTGATTTTTCAGTGCTTTTTTATATTTTTATAACACTAAATAAAATATTATAGTATGAATTTACTTATTAGACTCCTGATTACGACCATTCTGGTGGTGGTTATAGCAAATTTTTTACCGGGAATTTCTGTAGATAGTATTAAAACGGCTCTTATTGTAGCGGTGGTATTAGCTTTGCTGAATACATTTTTAAAACCGATACTCGTGTTTTTTACCCTGCCTGTTACGGTAATAACGTTAGGATTGTTTTTGTTAGTGATCAATGCTGTGATGATTTTAATTTGTGATTATCTGATCGATGGATTCGAAGTGAAATCATTTATTAACGCCTTATTTTTTAGTATTGTGCTTTCAGTTTGTCAGTGGATACTGAATCTTTTTGTGAAAGACTAAAGTAGAAAACAGGATTTAAAAGATATTTTTTAGCTTATTGAGATACAATAAGTTAAAAACTTGGATGGGTTGTAAAAAATATATAATTTTGCAACCCAATTTTAGTATGTAAAAAATAAAATAATGAATATTACAAGAAACAATGTTGATGCATTAAATGCGATTGTAACAGTTGAAGTTACGAAAGAAGACTACACCGGTCAGGTTCAGAAAGTTTTAGCAGATTATCGCAAAAATGCTAGTATTCCTGGTTTCAGAAAAGGTGCTGTACCAATGAGTTTAATCGAAAAACAGTACGGGAAAGCCGTTCTTCTTGATGAAGTAAATAAATTGTTGCAAAATTCATTAAACGATTATTTAGTTGAAGAAAAATTAGATATCCTTGGAAATCCGCTTCCTAAAGTTACGGAAGATTTCGATTGGGATACTGAAGATTATAAATTTGAGTTCGAATTAGGACTTGCTCCTGAATTCACAGTTGACTTAGGCGCTAAAAACAAAATCACAAAATTCAACATTACTGTTGATGACAAAATGTTAGAGGAGCAGGTTGAACGTATCCAAAAACAATACGGAAAATTGGTTTCTAAAGAAAGCGTTGAAGAAGGTGACGATTTAAGAGGTACTTTCTCTAACGAAGAAAAAGGAATCAACAATACCGTAAATATTACTTTGGATATCTTCAAAGATAAAAAAGCGATCAAAAAATTCATCGGTAAAAAAGTAGGTGATGTTGTAGCTTTAAGTACTAAAGGTTTGTTTGATGACGATCACAAACTAATGGATTACTTAAAAGTAGATCACGATGATGTACATGGTTTAGATATCGAAGTGAACTTCACAATTGAAGAGATCAATACTTCTGAGAAAGCTGAAATCAATCAGGAATTATTAGATAAATTATTCGGTGCAGGAATCGTTTCTTCAGTTGAAGAATTGAAAGAGAAAATCAAAGAAGATGCTGATAAGCAATTTGAAACTCAGGCTGATCAGAAATTCTTAAATGATGTAACGGAATTCTTAATCGAAAATACAAAATTCGAATTACCGGCTGAATTCCTAAAAAAATGGATTCAGACAGTAGGTGAAAACCCGTTAACTGCTGAGCAGGCTGAAGAAGAATATGCAAAATCTGAAAAAGGATTACGTTATCAGTTAATCGAAAGTAAAGTTATCGTTGAGAACAATTTACAGATCACTTTCGAAGACTTAAAAGCGTTCACGGCTGACTTAATCAAAAAGCAAATGGCGCAATTCGGACAAATGGATCCGTCTGATGCTGAGGTTGAAAATATCGTAGCAAGAGTATTGTCAAATCAGGAAGAAGTTAAACGTATTTCTGAGCAGGTAATGAACCAAAAGTTACTAAATGTATTCAAAGAAAAAGTTTCGGCAAAAACTAAAGAAGTTTCTTACCAAGACTTTATTAAAGAAATGTACGGAGAATAAATTGTAGTAAAAAAATAAGTATATTTGAGCGTCAGACAAATTTGTCTGACGCTCTTTTTTAATTATAAACAAAAATTGTACTATGAATTACGGAAAAGAATTTGAAAAATATGCTACCAGACACCATGGTATTAATAGCATGTACTATGATAAAATTGTAAGTAGTATGACACCATATATCATAGAAGAACGCCAGATGAATGTCGCTTCTATGGACGTTTTCTCCCGTTTGATGATGGATCGTATCATCTTTTTGGGAACGGCTATCGATGATTATGTGGCCAATATTATCCAGGCGCAATTGCTATTTCTGGAAAGTGTAGATGCTTCTAAAGATATTAGTATTTACATCAATTCACCGGGTGGAGGTGTATATGCCGGTTTAGGAATATACGATACCATGCAATTGGTAAAACCGGATGTGGCTACAATCTGTACCGGAATTGCCGCTTCTATGGGAGCTGTTTTATTATGTGCCGGAGCCGACGGAAAACGTTCTGCGTTACCACACTCCCGAGTAATGATTCACCAACCGCTAGGAGGAGCGCAAGGTCAGGCTTCTGATATCGAAATTACAACGAGAGAAATCTTAAAAC
This sequence comes from Flavobacterium cerinum, assembly GCF_024496085.1. Taxonomy (NCBI): domain Bacteria; kingdom Pseudomonadati; phylum Bacteroidota; class Flavobacteriia; order Flavobacteriales; family Flavobacteriaceae; genus Flavobacterium; species Flavobacterium cerinum. The sequence goes on from NZ_CP101751.1 coordinate 1,347,354, forward strand.
TGAAAACGGAGTTATACGAAATCATTTCAAAACACTCAAAACAGCCAATGGAAAAAGTACACCATGACAGTGACCGTGATTACTGGATGATTGCACATGAGGCAAAAGAGTACGGAATGATCGATGAAGTATTAATAAGACAATAATTTTTTTGAAGATGCTTCCCGGCATCTTCACTTTTTAAGAGAATAAAAATGGCTAAAGAAGTATTAGAGTGTTCTTTTTGTGGAAGAAAAAAGCCAGAAACAAATCTGCTGATTGCCGGAATCAACGCACATATCTGTGATCGTTGTATCGAACAGGCACATGGAATTGTTTTAGAAGAATTAAAACAGCATGAAAATTCAGGGTTATTGGCCGATTTGGTACTAAGTAAACCCAAAGAGATCCGTTCGTTCCTGGATCAATATGTGATCGGACAGGAACAAACCAAAAAAGTTTTGTCTGTTGCTGTATACAATCATTATAAGCGTTTGTTGCAGAAACAGTTGGATGATGAGGTTGAAATCGAAAAGAGTAACATCATTATGGTGGGGCAGACCGGTACTGGTAAGACATTAGTGGCCAAAACCATCGCAAAAATGTTAAATGTGCCTTTAGCGATTGTAGATGCTACTGTGTTGACGGAAGCCGGTTATGTAGGAGAAGATGTGGAAAGTATTTTAACTCGTCTTTTACAGGCAGCCGATTATGACGTGGCTAAAGCGGAACGCGGTATTGTGTTTATTGATGAGATCGATAAGATCGCACGTAAAAGTGATAACCCGTCTATTACCCGTGATGTTTCCGGTGAAGGTGTACAACAGGCACTTCTGAAATTATTGGAAGGAACGGTAGTGAATGTCCCGCCAAAAGGAGGACGTAAACACCCGGATCAAAAATTTGTTGAAGTCAACACGCAAAACATCCTTTTTATTGCCGGAGGTGCTTTTGATGGTATTGAACGTATTATTTCAAAACGACTTAATCATCAGGCGGTAGGATATACTGCCTCTAAAAATGCCGATCAGGTTGATAAAAGTAATCTGTTACAATATATCATTCCGAAAGATATTAAGGATTTCGGTTTGATTCCGGAAATTATCGGACGTTTACCGGTATTAACGCATATGGATCCTTTGGATCGCGATACATTACGCGCTATTTTAACAGAACCTAAAAATGCATTGGTAAAACAGTATAAAAAGCTTTTTGCAATGGATGATGTCGCGTTTTCGATTACTGATGATGCGTTGGATTTTATCGTAGATAAGGCTTTGGAGTATAAATTAGGAGCCAGAGGATTGCGATCATTATGTGAGGCCATCTTAACCGATGCGATGTATGAATTACCGGGATCAGACGAAAAAGAACTGATTATCGATAAAAAATATGCAGAACATTCACTGGATAAAAACTTACTGCAACGATTAAAAGCAGTATCATAAAAAAGGGCAATCAATTTGATTGCCCTTTTTTATGATATCTGACAGGTTTTTAAAACCTGTCAGATATTGTTTATTATTTCTTCACGATCAGGAATTCTGATCTTCTGTTTTTAGCGTGTTCTTCTTCCGTACAGTTATCACCACAGTTTACTTTCGGCTCACTTTCTCCGTAACCTTTTCCGGAGATTCTGTCCTTAGTAATTCCTTTAGAGATTACATATTGTACTGTAGATTTTGCACGACGATCTGATAAATTCATGTTGTATTTATCGCTACCTCTGCTATCAGTGTGCGATTTAACCATGATTACCATTGCCGGGTTATTTTTCATTACCTGAACTAATTTGTCTAACTCAAAAGCACCCTGTTGGGTAATGTTGCTCTTGTCGTATTCAAAATAGATATCATTTAAGATAACTTCAGTTTCCGTAACAATAACATCGATCGGCTGTAAGTCGGCGCTAACGTTAACGATACCTCCTTTGGTTTTATTAACCGGGAAAGTATTGCTTTCATAACCGTCTTTGGCTACCTGAATCGTGTAAGCTTTATCACATTCTACAGCATACGATACTGTACCGTCTGCTTCGGTTGTTTTAGTAGAGATGATGTTGTTCTTCTCGTCTAAGATTGCCACACGTGCTCCGGATAATTTCGCTCCGGTCTTAGCATCACGAACCAACGAAACTACTTCAACACCACAAACCGGAATCGCCATATAGATGTTGTCTACACCCGCACGATTACTCGATACAAATCCAATGTTTTTAGTCGTATTAAAACTAAATGCAAAATCATCTTTCTCCGAGTTCACCGGTTTTCCAACGTTAGTAGCATCCGTTCCTTTGTTTAAGTCGATCACATAAACATCCATTCCTCCAAAGCCCTGACGCGCATCTGATGAAAAGTATAATTTGTTATCATCTGTAATAAAAGGGAAACTCTCATTTCCTTCGGTATTGATCTTTTTACCCAGATTCTCCGGTGTTCCGTAAGTACCATCTGAGTTAATCGCTACTTTCCAGATATCCACTCCGCCAACCGAGCCCGGCATGTTCGAAGAGAAATACAAGGTTTTTCCGTCTTTACTTAAACTTGGGTTACTGGTAGAGTAATCCTTGCTGTTAAACGGAAGAGAAGTAATGTTACTCCATTGGCTTCCGTTTTTAGTCGCTTTAAATAAATTTACCTGTCCGAATTTCAGTTTCTGAGCTTTGTCTTTTTCAAACAAACCTTCCTTAAAACTCTCACTGGCAAAATACATCGTGTTACCATCAGCACTAATGGTAGCCGGTCCGTCATGGTATTTCGAGTTGATACTCTCTACCGGGGTAGGCTGACTAAAAGTACCGTCTGTATTGTAGGTAGCGCTGTATAAATCCAGGAACGGTTGTTCGTTCCATCCGTAGGTTTTACGGGAAGTGTTTCGGGCTGAGGCAAAATACAGGGTGTTGTCATTACTTAAAACCGCTCCGAAATCCGATTTATCACTATTGATATCCATGTTTTTGATATCAAAGGATTTCGCTTTTTCGTTCAGTTTCGGTAAATAATTCGGGTTTTGTTTAAACGCTACCGCACGCTGATCGTTGGGTGCCATACTGGCAAACTTCTGCATTTGTTTGTTCGCCTCATCGTATTTCCCCTCTGCCTTTAGCATTTGAGCATAACGATAATACGTCTCGGCATCCTGCTTCTCGCTGGTTGCTTTGGCATACCATTTACTGGCTTCTGATGCGTTGAATACATTGTAGTAACTGTCGGCCAGTTGTTTGTAAACGTATCCGTCAGCTTTGCCTTTGTCTACCAACTTGAGGTAGGCATCTGCTGCATCGACATACTCAAATCGATTAAAGAGTTTGTCGGCGCTTTGGGTGTCTTTGTTTTGTGCCGATAGTGTCGAACTAGCGATCACAAAACTTAAAGTGATATATAAATTCTTCATGTCTTAGGTCGCTTTTATATTAGAAATATCTCGGAGATCGGGACACTTTCTTAGAGAAGTTTACATCAAATAATAAGATAACTTCATGCGAAGAAGGTGTGGTTACTTTCAAATCAGATACGATGTGGTCATAGGCATAACCGATGCGAAGACTTGGCGTGATCGCATAATTTACCATCGCTCCGAAGGAATCATCCAATCGGTAAGTAGCTCCGATTTCGAATTTCTCATGAAACAGGAAATTGGTCGATACATCTAAGGAAGTCGGTGCATCGAATGCTGACTTCACCATAAAGAACGGTTTGAATTTAAGGTTCTCGTTCAAATCAAAGACATAACCCCCCGTTACAAAGTAGTGTTGGGTGTCTGATCCGAATTTACGACCGTTGTAATCCAAATACGTCGACTTTAACATGTTGGGTACCGATAAAGCTAAATAGTACTTCTGCGTATAGTAGAAAATACCCGATCCAACGTTAAAAAACGTGCGGCTGGTGTTCTCTGCAAAAGCAGGGTCATTGGCATCCGGTACAAACGGGCTTACATCCGATAGTAATCCTACTTTGTGGAAAGTCGCTCCTGCTTTTAATCCCAAAGCAAGTTTGTGCTCACCACCTAAGTTAAGTGTGTAGGAGAAATCCGCATAAACATTATTCTCCTTTACAGGACCGATCTTATCGGAAATAACGGAAAGTCCTAATCCGACATTCTTACCTACAGGACTGTGACCCGAAAAGGTAGCCGTAGACGGCGCGCCTTCCAAATCAACCCACTGCTTGCGGTACAACAATCCGAATGATAAAGTCTCCTTCGAACCGGCATAAGCCGGGTTGATGACGTTCATATTATACATGTACTGTGTATAATGCGGGTCTTGTTGTGCTGAGGCCTCATTTAATCCTATTAAGGCTAAAAAGGCGGTCAAATATATTTTCTTCATTGGTATACTGTTTGTAAATAAAGTCCCTGCCCGATTAATCAGGCAGGTCTTTATATAATGTTACTGCTTATTTCTCTCTACTGATATAAATCCATCCGGTTTTAGTATCACCACCTTTTAACTCGATCACATAGAAATAGGTACCATCCGGTAGTTCGCTACCGCCTTTGGACTGACCAGACCATTGGTTGGTGTATCCTGCACCGTAACTGTAAGCTTCAGTACCGTAACGGTTAAAGATGCTTAGTTTTTCTACATTAAATCCGGTTAAATCGAATGTATCGTTCAATCCGTCGTTGTTTGGTGAAATACCTTTCTGGATCTGACAGTATACCTGTTCAACAACATATGGTCGCTCTAAAGAACATCCGGCTGCGCTGGTTACTTTAACGCTGAATTGTTCAGGAAGATTAACCGTATGAGAGGTGAAATATTCGGACACATTGAATGTCGGGCTATCACTTCCTACTGCAGTTCCGTTACTGTTGTACCATTGGAAATGAGCATTGCTCAGATCAAGGTTGGTATCGGATGTCTGTACGGTTAATACAAATTGATTACCAATACAATCACCGAAGATATCAAAGCTAAACGGATCCTGAACGGTTACAGTTAATGTGTTTGTTTTAGCACATTGTCCTGCATCCGGTGTAAAGGTATACGTTCCGGTAGCTGTATTGCTTACCGTAGCCGGAGACCATGTTCCTGTTATTCCTTCAATTGATGAAGTTGGTAATACCGGTGCTGTACTGCCGGAGCATATTGGAGCTACAGCATTGAATGTTGGTACAGGAGCAGGAATTACCGTGATCGTCATATTTACAGGATCACCACATTGACCCGTTGTAGGAGTAAAGGTGTAAGTCCCGGTAGTCGTGTTGTTTACCGTAGCCGGAGACCAGGTTCCGGTAACTCCTTCAATCGACGTTGTTGGTAAGCCTGGCGCTGTACTGCCTTCACAGAATGGAGCGATTTGGTTAAAGCTAGGTTGAACGCCCGGATTTACAGTAACATTTACAGTAGCTGTAGCAGTACAACCGGAATGGTTGATTGTTACAGTGTAGGCTCCTGATTGTGAAACGGTAATAGTTCCGGATGTGTCAGGTAGCGGATCGGTACCATGTGTCCATGAATAAACAACATCATTCGGATTATAGTTTGTTGGCGTTACAACAATTTGTCCTGTTTGGTTGGCACAGAATACAAGATCCGGTGTAATAGTAAACTGTGGTGTTAAATCCTGAACAATAAGATTAAACGTAATCACAACAAAACATCCGGTAGCGTTGTTTTCTACTCTTACATAGATGGTCTCCTGATATTGAATTGTGTTCGTATAACTTGTTGGTGTGGCAATCGCATTTGTCTCACCTTCAGCATCAGCCTGAGAATTATAATAGGTAATCGTATAATCAGCTGGATTTAAGTTACCTAAGATAGCACTGTCATTGGTAGTAAGATCGAAAGTAGCAAATCCGGATGCATCACATACCGTCATATTATTTGGCGTATTGGCTGTGATCTGATCGTAAAATTCTACAGATATTGTATCAGATTGCGAACAGGTTGTTCCGTTATATAAAGCGTTAACCGTATAGTCACCCGCTTCAGTCACAGTTAATGAAGGGCCGGTTGCTCCCGGTATAACAGCTCCACCTACCGTTGACCATGTAAATGTGAAATCAGCCGGATTTAATCCTGTGTCAATTGTATAGGTGTCACCATAACAGATTGCTGTTCCGTCCGAGATCAATAAATCATCTCCAAGATCTACGGTTCCGATATTAAAACTTCCTGCTTTTAAGAATACAGCAGAGTCAAATTGCGTATCATTTCGATCGGCAATAACCAATTTAATATGATAAGTTGTATTTGGTGTTACCTGAGATTGCGCTGTCATCACTACGGTTTGACCGTTAAAGTTAATAGCAGCATCTTCTTCATATGGTTCACCGTTATAGGCTCCAAAATATTGAGCATTCAGCGATTCGCAGATTGGGTTGTAGGCGTTGTCTCGAATACGTGTTACCGAAATCGGATCATTTGTGCCCGGAACCAATGCCAGGTTCGTTGTTGCTCCGTTTGAATCGGTAAGGAAAAAGGCAAACGCATCAGAGAAATCACATTGATATTGTCCGTATTCTTCCGAGGCAAAAAGGAAATCAAAACTCAATTGATTCGTAATCGGTACGAAGTCAAATTCCAGAATAGTTGCATTACGATATGTTGTAAGGAACTGATCAAATCCAAGAGCATCGATATAATTGAATAATTGCGTGTCACCCGGCCATGAATTTGTACCGTCGTTCAAGTCACTCGTATTCGGACCTTTTGCACTAAGCGCATTTCCGGTAGATAAGACAATTCCGCTTTCTAACGGGAAGTTCGAACCGTTACGGGTGAAATAGGCTATTCCGTTTGGATTATTTCCGAAGTTTGTTCCGGTTGACCAGGTAATGTTGCTAATCTGAGCACAGGTGGAACCTATCAAGACATCCTGTACCAGTTGCGGAACAGTATATTGTGTATTGTTCGTTGCAATTGGCGGTGGTGGAGTGGTAATACAAACATCAAATGTTGTAGTCTGACCCGGATTAGAAGTATACGTATACACTCTTATATAATAAGTTTGGCCTACTACTAAACCTTCTGCAATACTCGATTCTGGATCACTGCAATACAGTAAACTTAAATTGCCGCAGGTTCCGGAATATACAGCATGGATTAGGTCAGAAGTACTTCCGCTGATATTTAGGAATTTAATAGAATGACGCGTATTGGTTGCGGTAAACTGATACCAAACATCATCATCATTCGTTCCGTTACAAGTGTTGGCTTCAGTTGAAGTTGTTGCACCTATTACAGTTCCCGGTGTTGTTAAAGTACAGGTTGGAGTATCATTTACCGAAGCTACCGTTGCCGCATTACATTCGTCATTTACAGGTTTGGTTGTAAATCGCTTACGGAAAGACCAGTTACTTTTATCGGTAGGACTACAAATAGATCTTACAAATACATCATAAGAAGTAGATGGCGATAGTGTTCCTTCCGGAATTGTATATGGTTTTATAGAGGTCGTAATAATATCGGCTGGGTTGGCTCCCGGTGCAGGATCTCCGGCCGGAATTACTACAATTTCCCATTGTGAAGCTGCTCCCATTTCAGTCCAGTCTATAGTCGCACCGGTTTGTGTGATATTGTTAACCGTTACAGCTGTAGGTCTCGGACAGGTAGGTAGTGGACCACAGGTAACAGTGGCATCCCATCCCGGAGCATTTACAATACCATCGGATGTGAAAACAAATGTAATACATCCGCCTGGTGTTGACGATTCGAATGGTCCCGGAATGTTGTTACCGGTGAAGGTTCCTAATAAGGTTCCGGTTGTTGCATTACCATCGTAAACAGCTAGGAAATCATAACCGTTTTCAATATTGAAATCATTAAACTCAATAGTTACAATATCGGTAGGGTTAGAAGGGCAAATACTGGTTGTAATATTGGCATTGTTACTGTAATTGCCATTTGCACCGCCATTATCATAGAAATGATCGCCGGCACAATAATCCGGTGTGGTTCTGATGGCAGCCGGGCCTGTCCAGTAACTGGAATCGGTAGGGCTACATACAGCTCTTACATACACATCAAACGCAGTGTCTGAAGGTAAAGATCCGATCACTTGAGTAGGGTTGGTTGTTACTGTGATAATACCGGTTGTTGGAGGTGTTGTATTCGGTGAAGGTGAGCCGGCAGGTAAAGCGACAACTTCCCATGTGGTAGCGGTTCCTGCTTCTGTCCAGTTGGCTTGTATCGAGTTCGTCGTTGCTCCCGAAACAGTTAAAGCTGTAGGTTGCGGACATGTCGGAGGTACACAGTCTGTCGGACCGGTATACAATAAAGAGTCCGGCGATCCGGTTCCCGGAGGTTTAGTATAAATAGTAAGGCCAAAAGGCGTAATTACGGTAAGTCCTACTTCAGAACTAAAGCTTCCTCCGGCGTTCCAATATACTTCGAACGGAATACCGGAACACAAAGGAACTTGTGCGGTTATAGGAGTTGTTCCGTCTGCTTCAGTAGGGCCGGTTAGAGTCGCAATGGTAACACCACCCTGGCGAATATCAATTGTATTTCCGTTCCATCCGTCGCCGTAACTGTCGACCATAACAAAAGAGAAGTTACAGGCATTGTTACAAAGCGGTAACTGGAATAATTTTGGCCCCGACCATTGACTGAATGAGCCGTCAGGACATTTTACTCGCACATAATATTCGTATCCGGTTCCGGCAGTTAAAGCTGCTCCGGCAAATGTAGTCGTTGCATTGTAAGGTAAAGCTGTTACAGTGGTTCCCGCTCCGGTTGGAATGCCTGCTCCGGGTGTTTGTACAACAACTTGCCATTCTGTTGATCCTGCCGGACTGGTCCAGGTTAGATCAGCCGAGGTCATGTTTAATGTGCCTACCGATAACGCTGTTGGCGGCGGACAGTTAACTTGTTGGATTACTAATGTATATCCGGTAACATCAGGTGATGCATTTGTTGAGATAACAAAATAATAAGTCGTTCCTGTAGTAACCGGGAAGTTAGGGATATTTCGGATGTTACTGTTAGAGTTTCCTACACCGGCTAAACAGCTTACACCAATATTAGCACAGTTATCGTAAACAAAAATACCGGAATATGTCGCTGTCGGTGACATTGAAATATCGATAAAACCGGTAAAAGTAGCTGTATAGGAATAGACTACATCATTTCCGGTCAGATAGTTTCCTGTTGCGCCACAACCGGTTGTTCCCTGATTTCCGGTGATGTTATTACCGTAATTTGCCGTATTGTCAGTAGTAGAATACGGTAATGAAGCAATAGCTATCGGAGCAGCACAGGTTTGGCCTAATGATACTGTTGTAAAATAGAAAGGACCAACCCAGTTACTTGGGATGCCTCCGCTACATATTGACCGAACTTTGTATTGGTATGCAGTTCCGGGGGTTAATGATGTCGCCGGATACGGATTGTTATTAATAATCGTTCCGGTTCCTGTAAAAGCAGTTGTGGTAGGAATTAATTCAATTTCCCACTGTGTTGATCCGCTGGGATTATCCCATGAAAGTGTAGCTGTGTCAGTAGTAATTGCACCGGCTGTACCGTTAGCAGGATCAAGACATTGTTGTACCAGATTAATATCATCAATCACAAAACGGTCACCATCTACGGTAGTACCGGCTTGTGTGTGCACTCTCACAAAGGCAATATAAACCTGTTGGTTGGCAGGAACAAAGTTAGCTAAGTTAACAACCTGTTCTACATAGGTACCGGCCGCCGGTGAAATTGCGGTTTCCGATAATTCGATTATTTGTGTTGTAAAAGTAGACAGATCCGTTTGTGAAGTAGTTGAAACTCTGATTCTGAGTTTGGATCCTTGATCGCCGGCGCGACCATGTTGTGCGAAAAATCGCAATTGACCGTTTGCTGGTACGGTAACCAATGGTGAGATTAACCAGTCTTCTTCGGTGTTACCGCTTCCGATGTTGACCCGTTCGACCATCGCGGCGTAATCACCGGAATGTGGAGGAGAGGTCGTAGAATTGAGCGGTGTCCGAATCCACAGGTTTCCGTTTGCAGGTCCCATTCCTATGCCATTATGAGATATGAACCAAGTTCCTCCAGGTCCTGTAGGAGGGAAAGCGCCCTCAAATCCTTCAGGAAATACCTGTGAGAAACTCACAAAACTCAATAATGACATAAAAATTAATAATGTAATTTTTTTCATAATTTAATTTATTGTGAATTTTGGTATTAATATTCTTTAAATGTAAATTAATTTTAATTAAAAAATTATACTAATGTTAAAAATAACAAAATATTGTTTTTTTAATATGTTTTGTTACAAAAAATCAAAAGTGTTGTTTTTTGATAAAAATGTTGAATTGCTCCTTGTTTTTCGGGAATTATAAAGCTTTTTTTATTTACTGATCAAAAGTTTTAAAAAAAGGGAGACACACTAAAATTTGATTTATACGAAAGATAATCGCTTCAATAAAGGTTTGATACCCGAATGTGTGTTTTGTATAGTTTAATGAACGAAATGACAGTAGGGGGAGAAAAAGGAGGAAAGGGAGTAATCTCTTATGTTAAAATAGTGTCTTGTATTCTGGAATGGAATTTTTGTGCTGCCGCTTTTCGTTTTAGTAATCGCTTCTATATCATGCAATCGCTACCGGAATTATGATATATTTATTTCGGAAAGCTAATTGCTATAAATTCATTTGAGCATCTGAAAGCAAAGAAATATTACGCTTTTAGATTCGGATAATCTTTAGATTTATGATATCCGGAGCGTTATCAATGTCGGATATAAAATTAAGATTATCAATGCCAACAACTGTTTTGCCTGATTGAAGCTGCTTTTTTACAAAGGAAGTCAGTAGTTTTTCTTCAACCGGTCCTAAACCGATATAGTTAAAAATAACAGTATCAGATTTTTTAAGACTAATATAGATCTCAAAAAGTAATAAAAGTCTGAAATCGAGTGATTTTAAATAGGTGTCGGGATTAATATTAAAGTAAGTTAACTCCATTATGTTTTCCGGATTATGGAGTCCGTTTTTGATTAAATATTCACTTACAGTCTGAGGAAAAAAACGTCTTCTTATAAAGCCTTCTTTTATTTTCTGAGAAACGGAAAAAGCAGTTGTCAGAATAATTTCTTGCTTGCGTTTTCGTCCGGATAAGTAACGGATCATATCAGGAATTAGCTTATAACCGTTGCCAATGTTTACAGGTAAAGTAGGATTCGCTGCTAATTCGACCCATATCCGTAGGAAATGCCCTTTCGTTAGATGAAAAGCAGGAACATGATATCCTTTCGGATTAAAACCTTCGCATTTGATCATTTATAAAAAATAGTTTAAGCTGAATTAACATTCGTTTGATGAACAAATATACATTTTGTGAGGATATCATTCACCCATTCAAACGTACGGTTGACCCAGTTTCGGTAAAAAGTCAGAACAAACGATCTATTTTAGTTCACAGAAAACCAATAAACCGAAACATTATGCAATTCCGATATGCACTACAATTATTGATCATTTTATTTGCCGGAACGGTTCAGGCACAACCGGGATGGCACGATTTTACAACCCGTTACTATTATACGATTCTGAATAAAAAAGGAAAGGAAATTTTATTTAAAGAAAAGAAGGCCTACCGTATTATGATTGGAGATACGTTATACCGTTCTGCGAATATTCCAAATGATTCGTTGCCTCCGGTACTACCAAACCGAACATATAAGTTTGATAATTATATCCGGATTAATGATTTTTCACTTCGTTTATCTCAGGAAACTTACGATCGGTACAAACCATTGGAGATTAAAATAATCCATAAAAAAGATACGATGTATCTGAATCAGATCACAGGAAGCGGAAGCGGAGTTTTGAAAGGATTCCGGTTAAACGATAAAAATCAAACTCAAAAAACAGATCTGCCTTCCGATTTTACCCTGCAATTTTTACCCGGGCATTATCATTTTCCGAACTGGGCTAAAATGGTTTGGGATGAAATGCCGGAAGCTAAAGGGAAAGTCAAGTTTGTTAATCTGAAACAATCGCATTTTATTATTTCGAAAACACGATACGATTCGATACAATTGTCAGGCTTGAGATATAAGGACAGAAGTGAAATCGAAAAAAGAGCAGAGGATGAGGTCGTTCAGAATTTTACCCGTACTTATTTTACGGTTAAGAAGCAAATCGAACCGACAAAGTTTGAAAACCCGGCTTTACCTTTTAAAGAGCCGTATTGGGAAGATGCTCTTTACCCGACAAAAAAGGAGGAGGTCTATTTTGGTCGGGTACGTTATAACAGGGATTCACTAAATGAAAATGTCTGGAAGTATTTGTTTTCGATTTATAACAGAAAAGAAAACACGGTTCGGCATTGGTATCCGAAAAAGAACCCGAAATTGTTTGATAGTGGTTATCTGTATCCGAATCCGTATACCGGAATTGTATATCAAGTGGTTTGGATAAAGGATAAACAAAATACAAAACAACAGGTTTATATACCGCCGACGCAATATAGCTACCAGTCGGAAGACGAAGGACAAACATGGATTGAGAATCCGGAGCTGACAAAAACGTTTGCCCGATATAATTTTGAACATATTGAGTTTCTGGATAAAAAATATGCGTTGAGTTATAACCGAAGAGAAGTCAAACACAAAACAAAAAAATATAATATCAAGCAAATAACCTATTATCTGTTGCAGGATATGAAGGTCGTTGATTCGTTAAAAATGCCAAACGATACACACGATTTTGAGAATTATATGGAGCGATATAATCATTATCAATTTAAAGTTAAGGATACGATAGTATTGGGAACAGCGCATTATGATCCGGGGCGGAATCTGGGAAAGACCTATTATCAGGCGTCAATTATTAAAACCGATTCGGGATGGCGATTCAGTGACAGCAAACAGATATATGTGCAACGTTCGTTTCCTAAAACAGAAAAGGAAAAAGATACGATTGACTACCGGAATTTCAGATTGATCAATAAAAAGGAGTTACTTTTTAAAAACGGATCCGGTACATTGCAACTGAAAAGCGAAGTGGCAGATAATTCCAGTAATAACGGTATTGTTGTGCTCGAACAAGGAAATCGGATTTACCTTTTAGATAGCAGAAAAAGATTTACTTATATTTCTTTTGATGGCGGAACATCGTGGTATTTATATCCGAAACCATTGGAGGAATCCGGGAATTATTCTTTTCTGGAGGTTGATGATCATAATGAGATTTCATTTTTTAATCTCTGGAAATTATACAAAGCGTATTATAACTTTTCCCTGCTGCAAGATTGATAATTTTAAAGGTATTGTTTGAAATTTTGGGAGATAAATCGATATAACATTCCGTTTTATCTGATAAATTAGCGAACATTTTAAAACGACGATTGTGCTAAAGGAATTATTTACTGAATTGCTACACAACTATACAAATGATGATAATCGGATCATAATTTATTGGACCGAAATCGAAAAGAATTATTCCGGAAAAGGACGTTATTATCATACGTTGCAACACCTTGATCATCTTTTAAATCAATTGATAGTCGTGAAAAGTGAAATAAAGGATTGGGATGTTGTTTTGTTTACGCTCTATTATCATGACATTGTTTACAATTCGAGAAAATCGGATAACGAAGAGAAAAGTGCTGAACTGGCGGAAGAACGGATGAAACAGATTTCAGTTCCTGCTGAGGTAATTGAATTGTGTAAAAAGCAAATTCTGGCGACAAAATCCCATCTTACGGCAACGGATCAAGATACTAATTACTTTACCGATATTGATCTTTCGATATTAGGACAGGATTGGAATACCTACTCCGACTATTACAAAAATGTAAGAAAGGAATATGCTGTTTACCCGGATTTTCTCTATAATCCCGGACGTAAAAAAGTACTGCAACACTTTTTAGCAATGGATCGGATATTTAAAACCGACCTGTTATATGATAAGTTTGAGCTCCGGGCGAGACAAAATATGCAAAAGGAGATGGAGTTGTTATAATATAGTTTATAAGATTAATACTAGGTATTCCTAATTAGATAAAGGTTAAAGATGAGTAAAGTTCGCTTTGAGTACATTTTAAAATATAGTACTATAAAATCAGATAAAGAGAATTTGGATATTGCCGAACTATCATTGCCAGGTCTGAAAAAAATAGCATTTGGAAAGATTGTTGTTTTTTTTGCACCTAAAAAAGAGTATATACTGCTTGAAACAGGAATAATTGATTATTTAGAGCAATTCAGAATCATAATTAAAGAGATAGATTCTGGAAATCATAATCCCTTTTCTGTTTCTTCAGATTGGTATAGTAATAGTCTGAAATATTTTTATGATAAAAAAAGTGATAAAATACGAATCTTAGAGAGTAATGATAATGAGTTCGATATTATGACGGATTATACAAGCTTTAAGAAAGCATATTCAAAATTTAGGGAGAATACAATAAAAGATATAATTGAGTGTTACCCGGAATTAAAGAATAACGAAGCGTTTAATCTTCTTATACGGGATATTAAAAGTCAGAAATAAAATTGTGGTTGTATTAAAGCGTTTACTACTGATAACAGGAGTAGTGTTGTTTCTTTTTACAAGGTGTAAGCCTTTTGAAAATAGTAGGTTTGGTTATCAAAAAGATAAGTTGACGATATCAACAGCAGAAGGAGAATCTTTTTCGTTTCATTCGGAAGATCCTAATTTTATATGTCTGGGATTTTTAAATAATTTTCAAGATTCAATAGTAGTGCTTTGTGATAATAAAAGAATACTAAATTTTAAAAGACATGACACGATTAGTTATAAAGAGATGAGTCATGATGAGCTATTTAAAATCATAAGAATAAACAGGAAGAGAAGTGAAAATAAAATTAAAATATTTTTATTAAGCGAAAAATCAGAAATAAGCTTTGATCTGGTAGAAGGGAAATCATTGTATTTAATAAGTAGATATAATAAACAGTGGTATTTAACTTTATGGGGTGATTAGCGGATAAAACTATTAAATGAAGCTAAATATTTTAAAGGTAAAAATCTCCAGCTCTGCAAAGTCTCCTGACTTTGCAGCCCGCTCGAAAAGAAAATAAAAAGTAGCCTAGAATAATAGAGTAAAAGCCTTAATCTTGCGTTAGGGCTTTTACGTTAATCTATTGTTTTACTACTGAATATAATATTTCGTCAATGACGCTACGTTACAATTTGAATGATCAAATAAAAGTAAGGTTCTAAAAGTTGTAGTTTTGTTTGCACGGATTACAAATCCGCGCGATCTGGATAGAAGGGAAATCATTGTATTTAATAAGTAGATATAATAAACAGTGGTATTTAACTTTATGGGGTGATTAGCGGATAAAACTATTAAATGAAGCGAAATATTTTAAAGGCAAAAATCAATCGTAACGGTTTAAAAAAATATGCCGGTACTTATTTTAGAGACCATGAATCACAAGTTTGCCGGTTATTGAGTGAGGAAGGTAAGGCGGCTTTATTCGGAATTGAGCGGGAAGACGGAGTTTACACGCTTATTGGAGAAGAAAGTGTTTATTTTTCTGCCGTTTCGGGACAAAAAGGAGAAATTCCGTTAGCTGTTTTTTCAGCTGCTTTGCAATTGAATGCATTAAGTAAAGGGAAAAGTGGAGATTTTGAATTTGTAGCAATGAATGATCAAAAAGAGCTTGTCTGGTTGTATAATAAAGCGACAATGGAAGCACTTTGGAATATTATTTTATGGTTGGAAAGTTTGAACGAAGAAAAAAAGGTAAATATAAAATGAATCCTTGCTATCAGGTAGCAAATCTATAAGTTCATGTCCTAGCTCTGCAAAGTCTCCTGACTTTGCAGCCCGCTCGATCGGTGGAAAGGAAAATAAAAAGTAACTTACAATAAATAGAGTAGAAGCCCTAATCATGCGTTAGGGCTTTTACGTTATTAATGTTTTTTATGAAACATAATTTAGTCTATTGTACTACGTTACAATTTGACTGATCAACTCAAAGCACAGCTCTAAAAGTTGTAGTTTTGTTTTGTAAGAGTAAATACCTAGGGTTTGTTACACGGATTGCAAATCCGCGCCATCGGGTTGTGTGGTCGGAAAAGTAAATAGAAAGGCCCATAGTAAATCAATAATAAAAAATAACAAATGAAAAAAACTAGCAATTGGTTTGTTTTCTTAATTATTTGGATCGTTGTAATATTATCTTGTAGTAATAATAATTTTTTTGACGGAGAATATGTTGTTGAAGATGCTAAATTGACAATAACTGGAGATATAGAGGATAAAGCGAGTTATTATCAAGATTGTGTAAATAAAAGGTGTGTAATAAAGGATAATAAAATCATTTATTCAGATATAATTTGCGATAATTTCAAAAATGCTTTAATAAAAAAACAATACATCGATTTAAAAACTTTAGAGAATACCCATCCAGAAAAATTCATTTCGATAATAAAAAATAATTATGAATTGCGAGGAGTATTCAGTAACGGAAATGGAGAAATCGAAATATATAAAAGGTTGGACGGTAAATTACTAATTTATCAAGATCCGTATCTATTGATTTTAAGAAAGAAATAGGTAAGATTAATATCTTATAAAAGTATACTTTAATAGCATGTTTACTCAGTCTATTCGACTCAAGTCTCGGATGTAACCGATATTTTAAATACAATAAAAAGAAAGTAAGGTTTGTATGGAAAAGTTTAAAGAAAATAATAAAATAGACGCTGTGAAATTTGATTTATCAGCCGATAGTTATATTGCCAGCTCAGCAAAGTCTCCTGACTTTGCAGCCCGCTCGAAAAGAAAATAAAAAGTAGCCTAGAATAATAGAGTAAAAGCCTTAATCTTGCGTTAGGGCTTTTACGTTAATCTATGTTTTACTACTGAATATAATATTTCGTCAATGACGCTACGTTGCAATTTGATTGATCAAATAAAAGTAAGGTTCTAAAAGTTGTAGTTTTGTTTGCACGGATTGTAAATCCCGGTTATAGAAGTCATACATGAAATTAAACCATTGAACTAATGAAACTATTTGTAGCATTTAATAATGTTGAAATTATAGAAATAAAAATAAAGCGTGATCCTAATGCAATTTTAGATTATTTATATGTAGTTTTTAATGAGAAAGATATAGATATTGATGGAGTATTAAAAAAAACAAATACAATTAAGTTTAAATTTAAAAATAAACATAATAGAGTAATACATTATAATGAATTAGTTTTTAGCACTGAATATACTTTTTTTGAAATTAATGAGGATAGAGTTGAGTTAATAGGGTTGTTGAAGAATAAGAAAAATGTTCCAAGTTTTCATCAATATGATATTGATATATTTTATGATTGGAGTAAAGGTTTTGAATATGATTTAATTAAAATTCATGATAATGAATTTAAACGACAATATTTATTGTGTTGTTCGTTATGGAATTTAGGGAGTTTTCGTTTGAATTGTAATAAAAATTTATCCATTGATTGTTCAAATATTAAATCGGACTATGATTTCTATTATTTATTAGGAAAAACACTTTTTGGAGAGAGAGGCTATTTTGGTATGAGTTTGGATTCCTTAGAAGATTCGATTATTGATTTTATTATTGATAATAAGAATTTAGATTTAGAATCTTATACAATAAGTTTTTTAAATTTTGAATTTTTAGAGGATTACTTAGATGTAAATGAATTGAAATTTATTCTAGGTAAAACCAAAATAAATTTAGTTTGGTAATACAAACCAGCCCAGCCCAGCAAAGTCTCCTGACTTTGCAACTAAATAAAAGAAAACACACTCCGTGCGATATGGTATGGTTATTGAAAATCCCGCATAAAAAACAAAATCCATGAGAAAAATAATTAATTTTTTATTTTTATTTATTTCGTTAAGTGGATCATCTCAGAATGAGGATATTTTGGCTTTTGAAAAAAGATTTAAATCACTTGAATTTCCTTTGATTTTTGACGATTTCTCGGTTTTAGATATTAAAAAACATTCTGAAATTCCTTATTCTCTTTTTCGAAAAATAATTATTGATGATGATGGAAGCTGTTTAATAAAAACAAATGATACAATTAATAACAGATTTTTTGCAAATGGAAAGATATTTATATTTGATAAGTATATAGGTTTTATATTTACTCATGTAGGTGTTAATAACAGAGGTAAACAAATAAAAACCTATATGTCAATATTTCATGATGATAGATTGCTTAGAACAAATCTGTTGGTAAACCCTTATTCTGAAAGTGAACCAAAAATTAATAGTTTACTTTTTAAAAATGTTTTTTATGAATTTAAAAATCTAAACAATAATAACCCAGAGACTACGACCTATTCAAGAAAAGGTAATTTGTATGATGGAATGAACAAGGAGAATGGATTTATTTTTTCTGAGGAAATTTTTCCAGAGGATTTTGGGATAAACTCTTTACATATTGGGGAAGATTCAATTCCAGAGAGAGACTTAAATGTAAGCTTCGATAAAGATTTTTTTAGATCCAAAAAAGGATTGATACCATTAAAATATTGTTCTCCAAATTCAAACTCACAAGTACTAGCTTCTATTGACGGATTGAAAAAGAAGAATATCAAGTCTTTTTTTATTGATTCAAGGAGAATTAAAGGGAATAGAAAAATGATTTTTTTTCTGAATGAATATGAGTATGAAACATTTAAGCGTGTATCTGAAGTGGGGTATTTAATTGTCGATTTTAAAGGGGAAATTAAAATTAAAAAAAGTTTTGCAGAGTATGTTTTAAGAGATAATGGTGAGAAATTTAAAATTAAGGAAGCAAAAATACTGTCAAATGCCAAAAAACTAAAAATTGTTAGTTTTGAAGCAGGTGTTAGTGATATAGAAACATTTGATTTGGAAGAGTAATGAATGTACTACCCCGATAGCTCGGATGTACTACGTCAGTTCAGCTAAAGTCTCGGTGTAATTCCGTGCTTACAATAAATAGACTAAAAGCCTAATATTGCGTTAGGACTTTTGTTACGGTACTATCTGGGTGATCAAATATAAACGCAGATCTAAAAGTTGTAGTTTTGTTTTTGAATAAATGTAAGGAATAGATTAAGTTTATAGCTTGTTTATTTCATTTTAGGTACGGATTGCAAATCATAAGTGTTCGAAACCTTAACTTGTACCAAAAAGATTCTGCATTTTGTTTGGATCTCCGCCACACTTCAACACTATATCCTTAATTATCAACACTTCAAGTTCATTCGCAAATTTTAATTTTGGAATTTTATAGCCTTTTAACTCATTAAGTTTTTTATAAACAGTAAGAAGAATTGCCGTAATCAAGGTCATATACATCATAACTCTAATTCCATTTATATCTCTCGATATTAGATGGTTAAAATTAAGATGCTGTTTGATAAATTTGAAAAATACTTCTATTTCCCATCGTTGTTTATAAATAGCAACTATTTCTTTAGCGGTTAAACTATCACTATTACTCAAGAAGTAAAACACTTCTTTGCTTTGCTTTTCAGTAGCTATTATCAAGCGTAAGAAGGATTGTGTTTTTTTATTACTCTTGTCATAAAGTCTTACCTCTATATCTCTGTTTATAGTCAATTTTTCCGTTTCTTGCTCCTTGACTTCAAATTCATTAATCACTTCAAAACGCGTATAATTATTGAGCCTGGTCACGAAAATAAAACCATTTTCATTAAACTCCTCAAAACTAGATCTAGACTGAAGACCTCTGTCAAAAACCAGAATATTTTCTTTGCTTAACACGCATTCATTTATTAGCTCCTTTAATGCAAAATCTTCTGACACAAAACCCTGTTCAGTAAATATTTTCGAGTGAACAGGTACATTTGAAAATGCCATGCTAAATTTTACGAACCTTTTATCTCCTTGCTTATTAATTCGCATACCTTCTTTTAAAAGCTTTGAAGAAATACTTACAAGAGTCGAATCGAACGAAATAATGTTATGTTTTTTCTGTAAATATTTGTCTTGAAATTGTTCCAGACATTTTTTAAAGATAGCTTCAAAATAATCGGGATTAATTGTAACCAATCGATCTCTTAGTGAATTATACTTAACGCCGTCAAAACTTTGATTGGCAATACTTTTGAAGGCTAAAGAATGGTAAAAATGTTCCATTACCCTTAAACTGTTATGCCTCACATTAAGCATTGAAAACAAGAGTAATTGAAACATGGTTTGCCCATCTAATTTTTTAACTTGATAATCAATATTGTATTCCAATGATAATCTTGACAATTCTTCTTTTGGAATATAATTCAGCACTTCTGAAACATTCATCTTTTTTATTTCAAAAATATAGCTTTTAAGGTTTCGAACACTTATGATTGCAAATTCGCGCGATCTGGGGAATGCAGCTGTTAGATATTTTCTTAAGTTCTATTAGTGTTAATAGGAATAGTTGTTCAGCAGAACTTACATTTGAATTATCAGATACTTTTGGAGTTGATGAAACCGATGTAATAAAACCTTTAGCATCTTTTGTAGCTGGTATGGGGGTACTTTCAATGTGGATTTTACAGCATCGACACGGCTACCTCCATTTGAGAGTATATTTAAATCTAAAACTAAAATCAATGGTGCTTTCTAAGAAATTTATTTTTGTTTTCTATATTTTAATTTTTTTTTCTTGTGAAAATGATCGGAAAATGGTTTTCCATGAGAAGTTAAATTTACCGTCAGACGTCTATCAAACAACTAAGAATTATTGGGATGTATATCCTGTAGAGAATTTAGATGTAAGTGATACGGACAAGGTAAATGAAGTATCAAATTTTGTTTTAAAAAAATATTCTAGGAATGAAGCAGAAACTTGTGATACGTATAGAATTAGTTTTTATGTGTATAATGAGAATGGAGAGGATGGAATCAATAATGTTATAAATTATAGTAAAGAGTTAATCGAATGGAAGGGAGATTATATTCGGTTGGAATATAATTGGATACATGGAGTTTTTTTTGGTGTTACATATTTTGATGATGAAGGAAACGTTCTTTCAATATATGTACGAATAAAAGGTTTTGAAAAGTATATGAAAGTAAAAGAAAAAACAGAAAAAGGGTTTGATGAGAAAGGTAAAACCCAGCTCTGCAAAGTCTCCTGACTTTGCAGCCTGCTCGAAAAGGAAAATAAAAAGTAGCTTACAATAATAGAGTAAAAGCCTTAATCATGCATTAGGGCTTTTTTATTAAAAAGAGTGTGAGTTAATGGTTGTTACTAGGCAGTGTGGTTTTCAGTTTATAACTGGCTTTGGAGTTATAACTTGAGTGTTCGGGCAGAAGTGGAGATCTAAAAGTTGTAGTTTTGTTTTTAGAATAAATGTAAAGGAATAAATAGGGTGTTTGTAAGCTTATTTAAGGTTTATTTCCGAACGTTCTGTTGATGGTTGAGGTTTAGCTTTATTTTGCGCTTGTTTTTTTAGTATAGAAGCGGAATTCTATTGTGGGAAAGAAGTATGAAAATACAAATGAATATTGAGTCGTCCTAAAATAGGTTGACAGATTTTACAATAAATTTTTAGATTAACCAGTCAGGCTTACCTGGCTGGTTTTTTCATGTATAAAGTTAGGCGTTTTCATTTTTAAACTCAAATGAGGTCTTTTAGTATTATAAGTTTCTATTGCCGTTTTTACAAGTTTTTCTAATGTTGCGCCATCTTTACATTTGTAAATCAAAAATTCGTTTTTTAAAATTCCGTTTATTCTTTCAGCTAACGCATTTTGATAACAATCATATCCATCGGTCATAGAAGGTATAATATTGTTTTTTGCTAATACTTCCTGGTAAATTTTAGAACAATATTGTAAACCTCTATCGGAGTGATGTATAAGCGGTAATGTTGATTTTCTATTCTTAACTGCCATTTTTAATGCTTGTACTACATTTTCAGAACTCATATCATCACTCAGTTTATAACCCATTATTTTTCTGCTATAAGCATCCGTAACTAACGATAGATAATGCGTTTTCTGATATGATTTGATATAAGTAATATCACTAACGTATACCTGTTCGGGACGGTTAATCTCACACTCTTGCAAAAGATTTTCGTACTTGTGTAGCCAATGTTTAGAATAGGTAGTTTTAATATAGCTCTTCATTGGTTTAACTAGTAACCTCTCTCTTCTTAGATAATCAAATAAAGCATCACGACCTATCTTTACGCCATGTTGATCAAATTGCTTTGAAAGTAGGTAATATAGTTTACGTGTCCCTATACGTGGCATTTCCAATCGCAAAGAAAGAACCAGATGCTTTACTTTGTGTAGCTCAGATTCACGATTGAGGATTCTTTTTTGTTCCTGATATATAGCTTGCCTACTCATCCCAAACAATCGACAACTTTTGGACAAACTTATTCCTGCTCCTTCCCGGAGTCGGAAGATGGTTTGGGAGAAAACTTTTTTCGGATCTGAGTCCCGTACTGACTATCGGAAATGTCGATCATCGTATTGAGAATCTTATTTCGAAGTTTCTCATCGGCCAGTTCTTTCTCTAGTCGCTTAATAATCTGAGCCGGAGTTTCTTTAGATTTAGACATAAATAACAGATTTGGTTTACTCCAATCTAAGTTACCATATTTTCGCAGCCAAACCAAAACTGTACTTCTTCCCTGGATGCCATAAACAGATTGAGCCTGTTTGTAGGTCATTTCACCTTGCTCAACTCGCGAAATTATGGCTAATTTAAAAGCCATGTTGTAATCCTTTTGACTACGTTTAATAGCTGTATTGGTTTTGTCTTTCATAATAAAGTCGATTTGTTGTCAACTTATTTCAGGACGGGACAATAAAACAAAAAAAGCTCCAAACTATGTTTGGAGCTTTTGTACCATGGATGGGAGTACTTTTGAACTTTTATTGGCGTTTTTGAAGGTTTTGAGAAAGATAATGGATCGTTAGTTTGTCAATAAGTCAATAAGCCTGCTCGCAAAAGCAGGCTTTGTACCTTAATCTAAATTTTAAAGTGTATTTAAAAACCCAATTTTACAACGAGCGATTATGGAATTTTGTTCAATGTATATAGAGTAAGAAATCTATTGTAAGACCGCAAAAAAAGGATAAGAATACTTGTAGATGTAGCATTTAATGGCTTATTCAAGATGCAGCTTTTTGAAAAATATTTTATTTCTGAGTGTCGCATCATCCATCATTTTTTTGAAGCTTATTACTTCAACATACATATTATATCCTCTTAAGAAACCGAAATAACCTTCATCATCAGGACTTTTAGTAAGAGAATGTAATTCCTCAGCAAACTCTCTTATTTTAGGAGTTAAATCACATACGACATAAGCCGAAACCGAACAAATCTCGAAACATTTTTTGGAAGATTTGGAAAAAATATTGAATATTTTCAATAGGTGATCACTTTGGACTTGACTAGAGTAACAACTATAATTTTACTTATACTCAATAGCTTCAAAATAAAGCTCAGGTAAAATTATTTTGATTTCCTGCGAAGTTCCTTCCTTAAGCCAGTATAATATGAAATTCACATTTGCACTTCTCAATTTATAGTGTTTTGATTCCATTTCCTCAATTTTCTTAATGAGTAACTTTGAAAATTTTAATACAGATTGCCCATTTGAGTTTAAGCATTCATCCCCCTTAACCCGTAACGATTCTCCACACGTTAATTGAGAGACTAAATCCTGTTTATTGATGAAATAGTCTAACCAGATATCTTTCAGGGTTGCATGCACGGCAATTTTATCAGGTGTGGTGTAAGTTTCAAAATCGTCTATTTGTTGAAGATTTTCCGAAACCAAATGATTGAGATAGCTAGCATTTAGGTGTATATTTAGATTCTGTTTTGCCCTTGTCATTGCTACATACAATTGTCGCTTAGCTTCATCTGTAGCTATATTAAAATTATCAAGTAAAAGGAATACACTATCAAACTCTTTACCCTTAGCTTTATGGATGGTTGATACAAAAATTGTTTCACCATTTTCATTATAAAAATCCTCCAGTTTAGATTCCCGGATCAAAACTTCTAAATCAGATTTGTACTTTTTGTAAGGATTAGTGGTTTCAAAATCTTTGATGATGTTCAGGCAGATCTCTATTTTATTGCTGTTACGGAAGGTGCTCTGTAGTTCTCGTTTAGCATTGTCCCAAACCTCATCACTGATTGTGTAAATATCAGCTCCCAAATCTACTTTATCCAGTAAAAATCGGACTTCAACAAGATTGTATAAACTAAAACCGTCATTAGATTGTATCAGTTTTGCCTTAATGCTATTCTTTAAAAGCAGTCCGGCAACTTTGATAGCCTCCTCGTTTGTTTTTGTGAGTACACACGTAGTTCCGAAAAGATCTGCGTTAGCCACATCGATTACAAGAGGCGTAATCAGATTGTTGCTTTGATATCTAACAATCTTGATTTTTCCATTATCAGTTTGATTAGCAATAACCGATGTTTCTTTTAATCGGTGTTGAATTTGTCGTACAAATTGATTTGAGAATGTAACTAGATTACTTTTACTACGATAATTTTCAACCAATTCATGTTTTACAGCCTTGTTGTCATAAATGAACTGTTCAAGATATTTAGAACTCGCACCCCTAAATTCATAAATATTTTGGTCATCATCTCCCACAGCAATAACCCTCATTTCTTCATTCTGCTCCATTAATGCGTTAATAAGAGCGAATTCGTCTGCATTCATATCCTGGGCTTCGTCAATCACTAAAACGGTCTTTGTGATTTTACTGGCCTCAACATCGCCATTTTTAATTCTTTCAACAGTAGTGTTTAAAATATCCGTCGATTTTTCTAAAGTACCTACCTTACCCAAAAGATCAAAACAATAAGAATGGAATGTTTTAATCTCAATAAAGTTTGCGGCATTGCCAATCAGCTTTAATAAACGCTTTTTAAATTCGGTAGCAGCAGCCCTAGAAAATGTCAGCATTAATAGCTGCTCATGCTTAACATCCTCCATCAACAGAAGCGAAGCCAGTTTATGCACCAATACCTTTGTTTTTCCACTGCCTGGACCAGCAGCAACAACTATATGCTGTGTTTCATTATCGTTAATAATTTTCAACTGTGTAGGGGATAGTTCACCGAATAGTTGCCTGAATTTTGCAGGGGTAATATTCCGCTTAATTTCATTTTGCCTACTTCCTTTAAAATACTTGTTTAAGAAAGAACTATAATTGAGTTGGAAATAATCTTCCACAAACTGAAGTGCATTTCTGTAATCGGTAATCATTCTTTGGGCATATTCTCCCACGATGTGAATTTGCTGGACTTTACTTTCGTAAAACTGACTAAGCTTTTGATAATCGTCTTTAGTGTACTGCTTTTTATTATTTTGTTCGGTTCGCTCAATAGTTAAGCGATTATACACGACAAGAAAACCACCCTCGATCTTTATTGCTTCAATTCGTGAAAGATAGAAAAGCGTATCTTCGATATCATCAATGCCTATTTCTTTTTTGAAAAGGCTGAAACTATTATCATAAGCAGCCTTTAGCTCATGTACTGAAAACTCCACCAAAATGTCATCTTTATCTTTCTGATCTTTTAGGGCTTCAGTGATGGTTTTATCATAAAAAAAATCAACGATAAATTTTGCAAGTTCATGCCGTTTTTCAAGCTTATCTTTTAGTTGTTCTTTACTTTGAAGGCAGTGTACAGCAATGTAATTTTTAGAATGTTCTAAATTTTTTCTTTTAATCCAGTTTTTAATAGACCAAAAGTTAATTACTGTTTTCAGCTTATTGATATTTACACCATCACATCCATTTTTTTCAGCCTCCTCGTTCAATTCTTTCAAATGAAAGATACTTTCTTCTTCTCTAAAAACCGGAAGTAAAAAGTTTTCAATTTTACTGTATGTCTTTACAATGGAAAGGGAGCGGTTTTTATTGTCTACTTTCTTTATAAATGCGGTCAGATCCTTGGCATCTGCCAAAATATTCTCCTCACGTAACAGGTTGATTACATTAATGACCTCTTCTTTTACAATACCCAAATGATCACTAATATAGTCTACCCTTGATTCGGTAGTTTCGTTATTGGTCTGCTTTCTACTTTTACTTGAAAAGAGTTTCTTTATAATACGTACGCCTTGCTCTTTTTGCTTTTCTTCAAATTTTTCTGAAGTATTTATCTTATCAATAGCTTCCTGGGCATTTTTAGATAAAATACTGTTAGCAAATACCCGCGGCATATTCTGCCCACGTTTAAGATATCCGGCATCTTCAAGAGCAGCAATGGCAGTAGTTACACGTGTTTCTATTTCTACCACATTATCATCCCAACCTGCTTTTCGGGCAATTTCCAATGCTGAATTGGATACTTTAGAGCGGAATCTAGTGATATCTTTTATCGCTTTCCACACCTGCTGGATTTCTTTTATGGAAAGTTTGGTTTGATTTAGCAGGATAAAGTGTTTACTGAGGTCTTCTGCATTAAAAAGCACAAAACAATCAGCTGAAATATTTTCATCTCTGCCTGCACGCCCTGCTTCCTGAACATAGTTTTCAAGTGAATCTGAGATTTCGTAATGAATGACTAAACCCACATCTTTTTTGTCTACCCCCATACCAAAGGCAGAAGTCGCCACCATAATTTGCGTTTCACCATTTAAAAAGGCATTCTGGTTTTCGGTCTTTTCCTGCTTATCCATTTTACCATGGTAGGGCTTTGCACTAAAACCATCATTTGCTAACCTTTCAGCTAGCAGATAAGCTTTTCGAGTTCTGGATACGTAAATAATAGTAGGGCAGTTTTTTTCTTCGATTAAATCTCGTGCGGTCAAATATTTTTCTTCTTCATTTTGCTTTTCAAACACCTTGTACTGAAGGTTAGTCCTTGACGCTTTTGAAGTGAAAACTTCAAGATCCAATGATAATTTTTCGCTAAAATAATCCCGTATGTCTTCAATTACCTTCTGTTTGGCTGTTGCTGTAAAGCACGATACCGGTATACCATCCTCAAGTTTTTTCTTTTCCTGAATTAATTTTATAAAATCGCCAATGTATAGATAGTCTACCCTGAAATCTTGTCCCCATGAGGAAAAACAGTGCGCTTCATCAATTACAAAACGGGCAACTTTCCTTCCTAAAATTAGCTTTTCGATAGTTCTTGACCGCAGTGATTCAGGAGAAATGTATAAAATAGAAGCAGAACCATCTTCAATCCTTTCAAACGACTTGGCTCTTTCAATAGGATCTAATAATCCGTTAATGGTAACAGCTTCAGTTATGCCATTCTTTTCGAGGTTGTCAACCTGATCTTTCATTAGAGATTGAAGCGGAGAAATTACAATAGTCAATCCTTTTGAACTTTCAGCCCTCATAAGTGCTGGAACCTGGAATGTAATCGATTTTCCGCCACCTGTTGGAAAAACAGCCAGTACCGACTTGTTATTCACAGCTGCCTTAACGGCTTTTTCCTGGAGCGGCTCACCGCCGTAAGTCCGATATGAATCAAAACCAAAGAATCTTTTCAATCCTTTATGGATGTCAAGGGCGTTATTACAGTAATTACAACCGGTTATGCAAGGTTTACTCCGTAACAATCGCATTATGCGTTCTACCTCAGGGAAGTTCTTTAAAACCCAAGGTGGTGTAATGGAGTGAACCGTTTTATGGGTTATAAATGAATTGACCAATGCCAGGCAATACGCCAGTTCAATAGGATGTTCAGCTATTATTTGGGTCAGATTTGCATCTTCACAAATTTCGTTACGAAACTTTAATCTAACCAGAGTTTCTGTATCAGTACTTATACTCCTGTAATTTATAAATTTAAAAAATGCACCAAATTCCTTTGTGGAATTTAAGAGAAGGAAGAAGATTTCTTTAAACGTTTCATCAATTTGCCAAAAAGCGGCAACCTCACTATTGAATAAATCCCGTGCCTTAATGGAATCGTTTAACGGGTTGTTTGTGTCTTCCGTTTGAAGTTTGTCATCCTTCAATAACGCATGGTAGGGTTTTGTCGGAAATAGTAAGGGAGATAGGTGCAGCGTATCAATTATGTTTTGAGGGTTAACACCGGCATCGTAAATTGTTTTACCTATATATTTTATATCGTGATTTAATATGTTATGCCCGCACACATAATCATCGCCTTTGAGGAACTGGACAAAATCCCCTAAAGATGCTTTATGGAATTGACTACCGTTTTGTTTAATTGCACCGATATCAAGTATTTTACCTTTGTTTGGTTCAATTTCGGTGTCAATAAATGTAATTAAACGTGTATTATTTTGTTCATCTATTAGCATTAAACTCAATAAAATTACGGTTTGGTTTGTCTATCTGCTTATAAATTCGCAAATATTTAATAGCGAGTATGATAGGGTGCTAATTTAATATTAAATTTCTAATTTAAAATATCTTTAAATTAAGTTGAGGTAATTCATCGCACCAAAACCACTCCAAAATCATATCACCTAATTATTGCAAACAAAAAAGATTGAGATAAATCACCTTTCTTTTAAGTGTACTTTAAATATTCGAAAGACTCGCATTAAACATGTGGAGTAAAAACAGCTGGTTATTGTTTATATGGAATTATTATCCAATTTTCCTTTTACTTGCCTTTCATATAAATCTTGAATCTCTCGATTGGGTTTACCACTCTTTTCCAATGAAATATTATTTTCAATCATAATTCTAATTGCTTGAATAATCTCATACCAAACAATACTTTTATCTGAAAAATCACTCACAGGCTTTCCTTTAAAAGGCATGGCAGAAAAACGTTGTAAATTTATAGGATTTCGTCTTGCCCAATCACAATACTCTAGAATGATAGGTACAATCTTTACTGAAGATTTATCACGATCATATCTTTCAATAGCAGGTTTTACTTCGTTATCCATTACGTACTTGGTACTTAGAAGATTAGTGCTTATCATAAAAAATATAATATCTGCATTATCAAACCTTGATTGTATCTCTTGATCCCATTCAACTCCTGTAATAAGATGTTCGCAGCACCATGGTTCTTCAATCAAATCCCAATCAACTAGTGATTGCAAATGTCTAATAAATAAATTCACCTGATCTATATCAAATTTAGAGTAGGATATTACTACTTTCTTCTTTTTAACAGGAGTATCAATAAATTCCATATAATCTTTCAGTTTAAAAAGTTTCTGATGTTGTTTTGATTTTAAAGGTTCTGACAATTTCTTTTCAGAAAATATATGCTTACCTATTTTGGCATTTTCTTCGAGCAATTCTTTTGAAATATATTCTTCACCATCTAATGTGACCATTTCTTCCAATTCGTAATCTTGATTGACCTCTCTAATGTAATTAATAACCTCATCTCTGAATCCTGATTCTTTATGATTAGTTAGATCATAAATATCAATACAAGCATTACCATTTGCATTCCCAAGATGAAACTTTATCATAACTATCTCTTCTGTAGTTGGATTTTTAATCACTAATCCATTTTTCCAATAATAATAAAGGTCATTATTTTTATCTAAAGGATATTGTGTACCGAATTTTTGAAATATATCAAGAATTACACTTTTATGAATGAACCCGTTATATTCGAATCTTCTAAAAGGAATTTGCTTTTTATTGAGAAACAAATTGACTTTCCCATCAGGCATGAGAGGTAAATAAAGTGGGGCAATAAATGTATCTGAGTAAGGATGCTTAAATATCATTCTAAACTCCTGCATCATTGTTAGTATATCATCAACCATTTCCTCTTTAGCTCCTAGAATATTTACTGCATAACTTTTATCAAACTTTCCTTTTTTGTCAGTAAGCTTTTCTAAAATTTTATGCATATTATCAATCAACCATTTTTTGTTGATGTAAACTTTCTCTTCAGAAGTTTTATCACTATAAAGTAACATTCCCACTTGATTTAGATATTTTACCAATCTTCGGCACTGATCTTCATCAATTGGATTTCTGAGAGTTTTATTACAATAGTCAAGAAACTCAATAAATGTTAGAATTGGTTTCTCATTATAAGTAGCAATATTTCTTTTAATTGGTTCGTAAAATCTTGGAAGAATGGCACCAATAATTTTCATATTATTAAGCATTTCATCAAATAAATTATCAAAATGCTTCAAGTTCCTTTGTGGATTCTTAATTGAAATATTTATTATGTCATAGATAAATGGATAATCAGTTTTCAATTGGTTATTATCCAAAAATATTGTTTTAGAAGCATCAGAAACTTTATTTTGTATTACTAATAATGAACTGTTATAAGTCACTTCTCGATCTAATTCGAATTCAAAATTATCTGCCTCAACATCTTTCGTATGAAATTTAACAGAATCCAACCAATACTTTAATGGATAGTCTTGAGTTTCAATTTCAACTTCTTCACCATCCTTAGATTTTTGGCATGTTTTTCTAAGTTCTAAATTATTGGTTTTATCATCCCAAAGAAGGAGATAAATTGTATTTGTTCCATACAATAAATGATGTGTGTCATGATAATAATCGTGTCCCCCAAAGTCAAATACATGGAGTAAACATTCCCCATCAATAGCCTTAATTGAGTATTTACTTTTTATCTCTTTCTCTGCCATCCAAAGAGTAGGTAAATGTTCAACCTCAAGATCTTTTTCTTTATCCAAATATTTTACCAAAGTAGATTTACCCACCTCGCTATTACCTACAAGAATGATTTTAATATCTTTGTTTTTATAACTTCCTCTATCTTTAATATCCTGTAATACACCAAGGACAGCTTTCTGTCCTAAATTTACCACTTCCATAGGAGGATGTTCCAATGGATTTTTAGCTATATTCACAGTATTAACTTCCCACTTGTCATTGATTATTCCAATTCTTTCTATAATGTTCTTTATAGGACTAAGATCTTTAATGGAATTATGGTGCAAATCTAATGTTTGAATATTCTGAAGAATACTTAAAAGCTCAACTCTAGTTATTTCATTATTACTAAGATTTAGCTCTTTTAGATTCTGTAAGTTGTTTAACGATTCAAGTTTCGAAATTTCATTGTTATTCAAATGGGCAAATGTTAATGAATCTAACTTATTAAGCCCTGTCAAACTTTTTAGTTGGTTATTACTTATGTTTAATTGTTCCAGTTTTTTAAGTTTTGTAATCGAAGCCAACGTTGAAATTCCCCATCTATTCCATTTCTTATTTTTAAAGATATTCCAATCTCCGCCACAAATCAAGATTCTTAATTCCGACAACTGGCTAATAGTTTCAGGAATAACACTAATGTTATTTGGGGTTCCTTTATTCTTACTTGTTTCACGTTGCCAAGTTTCATCTTTATATACAGCCCACTCGTTACTTAATATCAACTCTTCTAGATGTGTACATTCAAATAGTTCTGGAATAATAGTTAAATCATTTAATCCACAATTTCCAATATCAAGTTTTTTTGATTTAGTTTTTAAGCACTCTTCAATCAACAAACTTACTCTTGATAAATCTGTAAAATCGCCTTGTTCTTCAAATAGGGAATCTTTATCCTTTGTTATAGATGTATTCCAAATTGGTTTTATAAAAGGGAGATAAAGAACACGACTACAAAGAGCTCCAAAATTTTCAGGGTTTTGAGATTTTATTCCTAGTTGTCTAAAAAAACTTAATACCAATTGCTCAAATCCCTCATTATAATTTTTGTCTGGAAAAACATTCTCAAACACTTTTTTTCTATGCCTTTCTGAAAGCATAGTAAAGTTACTACTAGGAGACTTTAAGTAGATAAGTGCATTCTTAATACTTGAACTTACAGCGTTTAGATTGTTAGTCTGTTTATATTTAATTAAATTTATGAACCAGTTGTTTTGACGAACTGCTGCCCGAGCCAAAATTCTTTTATCCGGGTATTTGTTCCATATGTTTTTGTGATATGCATTATAGTCGATGTAAGCAACTAATTCTCCACAAAGTGTAGTGAATTTAAATTGCTCTGCAGATAAATTGGAATTGATAAACTCTTTAAAAGTTATTCCAGATGTTTCAAACTGTTCAGATAAATTTTTATAAAAATTTTCATCTAAACTTTCGTATTCAAGATACTCATTAAACTTTTCTACAGCTAACTTATAATAAAACTCTTTATCATACTGAATTCTTTCAATAAATTCGTTTATACGAATATTTGGAAGTTCAGCTTCAATTACCAATTGACCACTAGGCGTATCTATATCTAATATCTGATTCTTTATTGAATAATGTACCTCTTCATCCGGAGTACAAAAAGTTAATCGAATACCTCCTACATTTTTATTTTCATAAAATGCAGAACGCATAATATTCAAGCTTAGATGCGGCTGAAGTTTACCCGCCCCTGTTCCTAATATTGGAGTAGCTATTTCCCTAATACCTTCTAATTCTATTACTTTTTCTGCAAGTCTTTTACCTATCAATCTGATTGCATAATAAGCACTATCATACCCATCGACTGTACAAACAAAAGCTATGAATTTATTCTTTGATTTCTTGGGTAATATTTTAATATCTCCAAGTTCATAATCTTTATCTTTCCAAAGATCCGTTGGAATATCTAATTCATCCAAACCACTTCTAAAAGAATTAGATATCGTACCGGCTGTAGAGATTGGTATTAACAATAAATCACAATCGACATCAAAAATATTATCGTTTAAAAAATCATTCATGCAAAACGTTTTGTTGTTCTAATTCAACGAATCCTTTATCGTTCTAAAATTGGCTAAAGCACTTTCAATGTTCTCAATGATATCTTCAATCAGTACTTCTGGATCTGGAAGATTGTCCAAATCAATTAGATTATCATCTTTAAGCCAGAAAACATCAAGGTTTGTTTTATCCCTTTCAATAATTTCTCCATAAGAATATTTACGCCAACGACCACTAGAATTATCAGCAGACCAAGATTCTTCTCGTTCATTCTCTGAGCCTATTTTATAATTCTCTATAAAATCTGCCAGATGCTTAAATGTTATTGGATTATTTTTTGGAGTATGATGAATGTTTGTACGATAATCATAAAACCAAATTTCTTTGGTTCCTATCTCCTTAGATGGGTTCTTTTTCTCAAAAAACAAAACATTAGATTTGACTCCTTGTGCATAAAATATTCCTGTAGGCAATCTTAAAATGGTATGTAAATTTGTTTCTTCAAGTAGTTTTTTACGAATAATTTCACCAGCCCCACCTTCAAACAAAACATTATCAGGAAGGACTACTGCGGCTCTTCCGTCTTTTTCTAACATAGATACTATGTGTTGTAAAAAAGCTAATTGTTTATTGCTTGTAGTAACCCAAAAATCCTTACGTAAAAAATAGCCATCTTTTTTTGCCTGATTTTCGTCTATTGTCGGTATATCACTACTACTTTTTCCAAAAGGTGGATTCGCCAATACGATTTTTACTTTGGGAACTTCTTTATTTACCTTTTGAGGATTTAAGCTATCTGACACCTGTATATCTGGTGTCTTTTGTAAATCTCCGATTCCATGTAAATACAAATTCATTAAACATAACCTTGCAGTAGCTTTTTCGATTTCCCATCCATGAAACGTATCAAACTTTAAGAAATTTTCCTGATCTTCAGTGAGCTTGTTATACTTATGAATATGATTTAATGCTCCTAAAAAAAAGCCACCCGTGCCACATGATGGATCTGCAATGGTTTCATCAGGAATTGGATTGATACACTCCACCATGGCCTGAATTACAGGTCTCGGCGTAAAATACTGACCAGCTCCACTATTTTCAGCATTTTTCTGCAATAAGGTTTCATAAATTTCCCCCTTGATATCAGAATCCGTAGAAGACCAATTATCTTCATCAATAAGCTGAAGTAATCTTTTCAACTTAACAGAATCATGTATTTTATTCTGAGCACTAGCGAATATCTTTTCAAGCATTCCGCCTGACTCTGCCAGCGTTTTTAATATTTGCTCATATTGTTCTAGAAGTGCCCCGCCTGAATTAGAAACCAATGCTTTCCAATTACAGATATCAGGCAAATTATATTTACTCTTGTTTTCATCTGCCATTTTTAGAAATAGCAAATAAGTCAATTGTTCCAAATAGTCATTGTATCCTAAGCCGTCATCACGAAGTGTATCACAATATGACCATATTTTTTGTGCTATATTATTCATAGTTAATTAGTTATTTTGATATAACCTCATATAATCCTTCCAACCATTTATAATCTTGCCTCTTATGTCTCACATAAGCAAACACAACAGAAGAATAAGGTTTGTTGTGTCTAGACATATTGAATATTGTATTGTAACACTGCTCTATATATGTTTCGCGTAGCTTTTGAGGTATTGCCTTGTTTTTATAATAATTATGTGCTATCTCTATTTCATTTTTACAAGCTTCCCAGATTTCTTTTCTCTTCTGAATTAATGGCGTATGGTTCAATCCATAAAAATAAATTGAAAGAGATGCTCGTTTAAAATTGAAATCATCGTCATCGGGATCAGCATTTTCTATTGCATCTCCATTTTCGTCAAAAGATATATATTGAGTATCTCTAGGAACAATAGGGTCAAGCAAATATGTCGTTTCACAACCACAATGATTGTCATAAGGAACAGCTATGACTCCTCCATTATCTAAATCAAGAGGGAAAAAATTACCTTTTCCATATGGTTTCCCATCAATTTTAAAACGATCACGCCTAACCTTGTTAACAAGAGTCCCCGCTAACCTAAAGTTTTTCCAATAATAAGAGAGCCACCAATAACCGTCACTTCTAATGATTTTCCCATCTTCGCTTTTCGCTTTTAATTTTGGTCTATAATGCTCTATCTCCCATTCACTAGAATTTGCTGGAGATTCTGAATACCAACATTTTCCATGAGATAAATTAGATAATGCAGGATATAGTCTTGCCCAATGGTTATGTCTATTTAAATATTTCCTTCTAGCAGAATGTGACATTTTCTTAAGTTTTTCTAAATGTATCTCTGCTTCTTTTTCCCATTTAGAAAACGCCCCATTCCCATGAATTTTATCATATTCAACGGATAAACTATTGATATCAATTGTTCTCATTTGGAAATCGCTCTTTTGTTAATTTTTCAATTATGGCATCACTAAGCTTTTTTAGTTCAATTTCTTCATCCTCCGTAAATTCGACTTTTTGAAAGAGTGGGTTCTCTGATATAGATTCAAGATATCGAGTATACCAAGGATCATAAGTTGAATCGTTAAATCCGGAATCTTCTATCTCTTTCTGGATTTGATTATATTCATTCATTTCATCATCACTTGCTTTTCCATTTTCTATTTTAAATAGCAGGTATCTTTTTCTATTTAATTTCAATTGCATATACTTACTAAGAACCGAAGGAAGACCAAATAATTCACTTCGTAAAATACTTACAATATCCATTGAACGAGGATCAATTGAAGGCACTTCTATTTCTAAACCATTTTCTGATAACCTAAAGATTCTAACCTCTTCTTTCTTTAAACTACCTATGACAAGTGGATCGTGCGTATTAAGTATAATTTGGGTACTCGCTGGTCTATCTACTACTTTATCTAAAAACTCTAAATATCTCCATTTCCAAAGAGGATTTAAATGGGTATCTGGTTCATCAAGTAAAATCAATGAATCTTCATCTTTTGTAAATTTCAACAGTCCAAGTACAGTTAGTAATTGTTGTTCTCCTTCACTTAGTTCTTTAAATGTAATACTGCCATTTACATTTTTCTTTTTTACTTTAATCCGAACTTCTGATATAAGTTTAGATATATAAGTGCTTTCTAATGCTTTAAACAAAGCCGTATTGCTTGTATAAGTGTTGGCTAGTTCTTTTAATTTATCCTTTCCCTTCAGGAACAAATATAATTGTTCTTGTGGATCATAATCATCGAAATCTATGCGTACATCTTGGTGATGGTAAATAGGAGCTAGTGATAAATCCCATAATTTATCAAGAAATGGTCTCACTAAGCCTTTGGCTGTCCAAAAAATATCGTCGGGATTTTCTTTTATCCTATTTTTTGCCCATGCTGGCATTTTAAGTACAAAAAGAATTGATTCTATGTCTTCAATATGAAGAACATTTCTAAGGAACTCAATACTATCTTCTTCTTCATGTGTAAAATATGCCAACAATACAAAGTAAGAATGTACAAGCTGTACATAAAAAAGCTTTCTAAGTGTATCTAATTCTTCTTCTTTAAAATCGTCATTGATTATTTTATCATAAAATTTTTTCTGATGATCCCAAAAGTGCTCTTTTAATTTATTGCTTAACCCAGAGTAATAAGTGAAAACATATTTAGGTTGAAAATCAGTCTTCCCTGTGTTGGAAAAAAAAGATTTAAAGGTTTGCTTTTCATTATCTACCAAGATTTTATAATTTCCTTCATCGCATGTAATATCCACTTTACTTCCTTTGATCTTATAAATGATATTATAATCAAAACTTGGTGCTTCCCTTTTTGTCTCGGTGCTTAGGTCAAGGTATTTGAAGATGAGAACCAATGCTTCTATAAAGTTTGATTTACCAGAAGCATTCTGCCCCAGTAAAACGGTTTTCATTTCCTTTTCGTCAAGGTCTATAGTGAACTCTTTTAAGTTCTTATAATTCTTTATGTAGACTTTGTCAATTCTCATTTTTTATCTGCTAATTTTAAAAATGCTACTTTGCCTTTTCGAGGCTTTTCTTCTATAACTAAGCCCTCATCTATATTCTTTTTTAATTCTGCATAGAACCCATCTATATCATCCTTCTTATCAGACAATGACCATAGTTCACTAGCTGATACGGATTCTTTTCTTTCATTCAATATTTGTAGAATATTTTTAGGAGTGTCTGGCATAGCTTTAATTTTTGGAGTACTGTTTTTCTCTTCTTTTAATTGATTTACGTACGTTTCTTTTTCCTTTTGAATTCGTTCGATATATAACTTAAGATTTTCAGAATTAAGGTCATTATCAACTAGTTTTCCTTTAAAACTCTTAACTAACATGGACTGTCGGAGGTTATCCGCTTTTAATAAAGAACTTGTAACACTTTCGTACAGTTTATCACAAATTGATATTTTCTGTTCTATATATTTGACAATATCCTTTTGAGTGCTAATATTGGGAAGAGGTATAGGTAATTCTCTAATTTGAGAATAATTGAGTCCTTGCCTTGTGGCTCCAGTCTGAACAGACATTATAATGTCTTGAGCTTTAGGTGAATTAAGATATAAAGATAGATATTTATAGTATACCTTTTGGGGATCTGGACGGAGAATACATACGTGTTGATTTACATTTGCTTCTTTAAAACTTTCCGGAACAAATGCACATCTTCCTATTGAAGCCCCTGTAATATTTAGTAAAACATCAAATGGTTTAACATGCGTACGTTTCATTTTTTCATGTGTTGACAAAGTTATATATGCAGCATCATTGATGTCTAATTTATTTCTATGTACATTTTGGCTTCTTATAAAGATAATACCACTATCTTTATAAACTTTCTTCCCTCCCTTAGGAGTAATCCCACTTCCAATAAAAACTAGTATTTCCTCTAGCTTCTTAACAAATGAAGAATTTGTCCCTAGAAATGCATTTTGTAATACCAATTGCTTGTAAGCGTCTATCTGATCTATTGTAGCCCTTAGCTGTTGTTGACTCTTTTCAAGAGAACTAAATAATTCTTCTAACTTTAGAGTGATTCTGTTTTGTTCATTTAATGAAGGTAACTCTATTATTTGTTCGTAAACATTATCTCTGTTTAATCCGGGGATTGTTGTTGATTTATCAAGCTTTGAAAGGTTTAAAAATTTCAGAATAAAAAAAATGAACTTAAAATTTAAGGACGGTGCTGGCTTAATGTAATAGGTTGTGTCAATTGGCCAACAGTTTTCATTTGAAATGTGCACTGAGCCTACAGAACCTTTTCTCCCGATAATTATCACAGGTCCTTTAACTAAAAAATCATTGTGGTAACCAATTATTCCATTTGAACCAAAAATGGGGTATTTACCATCCTGACGACTATTCTTAGGAAGACTTTTTCCATACTCAAGTATTAAAATATCTCCTAAAGAAACATTTATCCAACCTTCTGGCAAATTATATTTTTCTTGTTGTTCTTTCATTTTAAATCTTTTCCAAAAGATTTGCTTCTAATTATTAACACTCTTATACCAATAGAAAAAAGCTTCCGGATTGGTTTTTTTTAATTTGTTTAACTTATTGTAGGTTGGATCTTCAATCAACCAATCTTTGATTTCCAGCGGATTTTTAAAACGTTCAATTCCCTGATTTTCTTTATTCAACAATGAAGTCAGATAGGCAACTTTAGCTGACGCTGTTATGGCTTCTTCTATTGAAAATCGATCGATAATGAAATTCGTAAAATTCTTAATGCCTAATTGCAAGTGTTTAAACTCATCAGATTTCATATCCCTTTCTGCCAATGTATAACAAGCCAGCCAAGTGTCTTTTAGGACATCGCTAGCATTCATATTTAATTTTCGATAGCCGATTTCTTCCTGCACCACTCTCGAAAAACTTTCTTTGACTACGTTAAGGTCAGTTATTTGGTCGAACAAAAAGCCAATATCATACAACTGTTTAATGATTTCGACAGGACGATTTTTTGAATACAATATGCCTGTGGTTTTCGGAGCGAAAGCCGTGAGCTTATCTCCCAAAATAGCCTCAAACGTTGGCAATACAACTATCGTATCTTTTCCCGACGTGGCTAACCAATTATGATTTATTGGATATTCTTTTGTTTCAGGGTATGGATTGGACGTGTATAATAAATCCAATAGTATCGGTTCTTCATGACCATCTACCTCACTTTTGTAAAATATCTTGAAATGTCCGATAGGTGCATCAGGGGTATGTTTTCGATCGTTGTCATCTTCCCAACGGATAAACATTTCTAATTGGCTAATCGTCTCTAAAATCTTCTTGATTTTATCTCCCGGTTCTTCTGTAATGATGTCAATATCTATCGAGAACCGTTTAGGTGTTTCCGTTGCTAAAAGTAGAGCCGTTCCGCCTTTAAACACAAAGTTCAGATTATTCAATTGCAGTTGCTCCAAAAGTGTTAAAGCGTATATTACCTTTTCAATCAGCTTTAGGTCAATGCGCTTTCCCAACTTATTTCGTAAGTCGGTAATCCATTCAATTGTATATGATTTTGGATCTATCATGTTTTATATTATTGGCACAAATAAAATTATTTTGCCAAACTTATATTTATTAGTTCGTCAATTTCAGCTTCTCTATTTCTTCGGACGGCATATCTACGCATCTTTAACTCATTTAAAGTGTATTTCTGCATTACACTCCGCATAATAAATTCCTTTTCATTTTGTTGTGCCGAGAAAAGTGCTATATCAATCAACATATCCACCAATAACTTTTCCAATGCAGGAATACTAATTTTATCTTTTTCTATCAAAGGAGACTCCGAAACCATATTCTTCACAATAAGAACTTCATCTTGATTATGAATATAACGGTCAAATATTTCCTCATCAGGATTAAAAAAAACGTTTTTATTGATTTCTGTCAGAAAAGTAAATATAGATTCAGACGCATCTTTTTCTACTTCTATAACAACATAATGTTTAAATGGCTGGTGACGCATAAAATCATTCAACCACACCGTATCCCAAATGCAAAAGGTGATGTAAGGAAATTCACGTTTTACCTTATTAAATACTCTCTTTAAATTGTTTGAAATATTGGGTTGAAAAGGGATGTGGCTATCCATCTCATAAATACCTCTGGAAGGAGCATTGATAATTCCCTCTTTTTTTAGTTTAGACAGATACATATTGATCGTGTTATCAGACCAGGATGGAAAATCCTTTTTTATTGATCCCACAAGCTTTTGCTTGGAAAGTCTTTCACTTTCTTCAAAATAACGACTAATATGTTTTTCTAACGTTTCTGCCAAAATTCTTATTTATAGTAAATGTAGTATTAATTTATATAAGTTTGGCATAAAAAATAATTTTTGTCAAACTTATATCTAATTAGAGGTAATGAGATAAAGTATAGACAATTTTAGACATGACGATGTAAATTATGTGTTAGTGTTAGTTTCTGGTGCTTGCAAAATGCCTCTGACAGGATTTGTTTTCCTTTCTAACTGTAATAAACAGAGTGTTAAGTTGCACAGCAAGTCATATATCCTTACATTGTAAGGATAAGACATCTAATTATGAAAGCGATAGGGTATATGCGTTTAAGTTCGAAGGATCAGTCGAGATACTCCTTAGATGTGCAGGAAGCTGCCATAAATGCCTATTGCGCTAAATACGAACTGGAACTAATAGCTCTTTTCAAAGACAATGGTCAGCGAAGTTCTACTTTCAGCCGGTTGGATTTTCAGGCACTCGAAATATTCATAAAACGGTATAAAGGACTGGTGCAATATATGGTCGTTATGGAACACGATCGTTTTAGTAGAGATCTTTCCGAAGCTCTTTTAAAGATAAAGAAATTTGAGAGCCAGTATGGTGTTAAAGTTGTTTCTGTGGACGAACCTCTTGATATTGATCCGACAGATCCAACGGTATTCATTAGCCGTGCATTCCGGTATGCCACTGCAAATGCAGAACTTTTAAATATCCGTGCCAGAACCATCCGGGGGATAAAGAGAGCACATCTGGAAGGACGATTTGTGAATAAAGCGCCTTATGGTTATAGCAATAGCAGAGATCTTCTCGGTAAAGGTATTCTTGTTGTAAATCATCAGGAAGCAGAAATCGTTCAACAAATTTTCCGGTACTACTTATCCGGTATATCGCTGAGAGAAATCACAACTATAATGAATCGGGAAGGCTTTCCGCTTAAAGGTCATAATGCAGTGACGCGAATACTGGATAACGCTTTATATGCAGGTCTGATGAAAGTGATCGATGAAGACGGAAAGGTAAAGTATGTAAAAGCCCTTCACGAGCGTATCGTAAGCGAAGCCGATTATTGGCTTGTGCAAGAAATCAGAAATCGTAAAAAGCCATCAAAATTAAAGCTGGATAAAGATTATCTTTTAAAAGGGCTATTGAAATGTAGTTGTGGAAAATATATGACGGCAGGGTGGAGCAAAGGGAAGAGTAAGTACTATTTGTATTACAAGTGCATCAATCATGTGTCAGTTAATATTCCAGGAAAAAGAATTCACGAGCAGTTTAGATTGGTATTGGAGCATCTAAAGCTAACAAAAGAGCAATTGATTCTTCTTCATAAGAAAGCAGCTGTAAGAATTGATAAACTGTTGAAAGATGAAAAACAACAGATAAGAGGCAGGCAAAAAATGCTTCAGGAATTGGATGCTAAAATGGAATCACTTGAAGAACATTTGATTGAAGGAACACTTAATAAGATTACATTCAAGAAATGGTCTGAACAATATAATGCTGAACATAGCCGGATAA
This sequence comes from Flavobacterium cerinum, assembly GCF_024496085.1. NCBI lineage: Bacteria > Pseudomonadati > Bacteroidota > Flavobacteriia > Flavobacteriales > Flavobacteriaceae > Flavobacterium > Flavobacterium cerinum. The sequence goes on from NZ_CP101751.1 coordinate 1,388,606, forward strand.
AAGATATTATTCAAGCTACTGAGGAATATATTGCCAATCAGCTACAGTTTATGAAAAAATACATGAGTGGTATACATACCGTTCAGGATATAATAGCGTGTCAAAACGATGAACCACTAGCGAGGCAGATGATTTTGAAATTTGTTTTCAGATATGGCTTGCAATATGAAGACGACCGACTAAGAACTTATAAAATCTGTCCGGCACTTTCTCATAATTGTATGGAATTGACGAATAGGGGATTGTTAAGGGTGGATGAGGTGGAAACCGCAACGAAAGCGAATCATGAGCACCTCTTAAATTTTATAACGGAGCAGTTAGTTTGTTTATCTTCAGATTATTAGTGTAAATTCTGTATCATTAGGGAGGAGTTCAATTCCCGTCACAAAAGAAATATTCATGTACAGAAATAGAAAGTTAAAAATCATTAACTAATTGATAATCAATATTTTGTATTTTTGATACCTGAATGAGTTTTGAACACCTTAAAATGCAGTAAATCAGTATTTTATGTTTTGTGGATAAAAATGATCATTTTTGGGAAGTTTTTTAGTTCTTTAATTTTTGAACTCTGTAACTGATTGGTAATCAAATAAAAAACCCGCCTTTTGGGCGGGTTTGAACATTCCGTTCAATGCTTTTTTGTGAAGCATTTTCATTTCGTACTCAAGGCGGGACTTGAACCCGCACGAACATTACTGTTCACTGGATTTTAAGTCCAGCGTGTCTACCAATTCCACCACTCGAGCATTAATAAGGTAGTTGAGCGAAAAACGGGGTTCGAACCCGCGACCTCAACCTTGGCAAGGTTGCGCTCTACCAACTGAGCTATTTTCGCATTTTATTTTCTTTAAGAACTTCGCTATACTTGTTCTGTATTGCGGATGCAAATTTAGTACATAAATCTAATTATACAAGTCTTTTCCTGAAAAAAAATAAAATATTTTTTTAATGTATTGATAACCTTTAGGTTAATGTCGTAATTATTTTTTCGTCAGCATCCGTTTGATCTCATTCAGCTTCATCAGCGCCTCAACCGGTGTTAACGTATTAATATCCGTATTTAAGATTTCATCCTTGATTTCCTCCAGTAACGGATCGTCCAGACTAAAAATACTCAGCTGCATTTCGTCTTTTTCCGATTTAACTCCGGCCAATGCTTCACTCGAATGATCCTTTTCCAGCTTCTTCAGTAGCTTCTGTGCTTTCTGAATCACCGTTTGCGGCATACCGGCCATTTTGGCTACGTGAATACCAAAACTATGCGCGCTACCGCCTTTTACAAGCTTACGGATAAAAAGTACGTTGTCCTTTAATTCCTTTACCGAAACGTTGTAATTCTGAATACCGTCAAAAATCACTTCCATTTCATTTAATTCGTGGTAATGTGTGGCAAACAATGTTTTCGGTTTTGCCGGATGTTCATGTAAATATTCCGCAATCGCCCAGGCAATCGAAATACCGTCATACGTACTGGTTCCGCGCCCGATTTCGTCCAGTAAAACCAAACTTCTATTGGAAATATTGTTCAAAATAGAAGCTGTTTCGTTCATCTCAACCATAAAAGTCGATTCCCCCATCGAAATATTATCGGAAGCGCCCACACGGGTAAAGATTTTATCCACAATTCCCATTCGGACACTTTCTGCCGGAACAAAACTTCCCATCTGAGCCAATAAGACAATTAATGCCGTTTGACGTAAAATAGCCGATTTACCCGACATATTCGGCCCGGTAATCATAATGATCTGCTCACTTACGTTGTCCAAAAAGACATCATTTGCTATATAGGGTACACCTATCGGAAGTTGTTTTTCAATAACCGGGTGACGCCCGTTTTTAATGTCTAATTCAAAAGATTCATCAATAACCGGTTGGATATAATTGTTCTCAATGGCAAGTTGCGCAAAAGAAACAAGGCAATCCAGTTGTGCAATCAGATTGGCGTTTAATTGTACCGCTTTGATATAGGTAGAAACCCATAAAACCAATTGCTCGAACAATTCCAGTTCCAATTTGTAAATCTTCTCCTCGGCGCCTAAAATCTTACCTTCATATTCTTTTAGCTCCTCGGTAATATAACGTTCGGCACTTACCAAAGTCTGTTTACGGATCCATTCGGACGGCACTTTGTCTTTATGTGTATTTCGTACTTCGATATAATAACCGAAAACATTATTAAAAGAGACTTTTAACGACGGAATTCCCGTTTTTTCGCTTTCGCGGACTTCCAATGCTTCGAGATATTCTTTTCCTGAAAAAGCAATCTTTCGCAATTCATCAAGCTCTTCGTGAATTCCGGTTGCAATAGCATTTCCTTTGTTGATGGCTACCGGTGCTTCGGGATTAAGTGTAAATTTGATTTTTTCGCGTAATACATCACAGGAATGTAACTTCTCACCAATGTTTTTTACGGAAATATTGGAACTTTCCTGAGCCAATGTTTTGATCGGAATAATGGCATCAAGGGAATTACACAGGTAAATCAACTCACGCGGACTCACTTTTCCGGTGGCTACTTTTGAGATCAGACGTTCCAGATCGGATATTTGTTTGATCTGATATTGCACGTGCTGTAATTCTTCCTGATTGTCCTTAAAATAAGCCACAACCTGATGACGCTCTTTAACGCGATCAGCATCCTTTAACGGAAGTGCCAGCCAACGTTTTAATAAACGGCTTCCCATTGGAGAAAGCGTTCTGTCAATTACATCAAGTAATGTTACCGCATTCGGATTGGTGCTGTGGTACAATTCCAGATTGCGGATTGTAAAACGATCCATCCAAACATAAGCATCTTCTGCAATACGATGGATAGACGTGATGTGTTGTATTTTGTTATGCTGTGTTTCGGATAAATAATATAAAATCGCACCGGAGGCAATTAATCCTTCCGGAAGCTCTTCAATACCAAAACCTTTTAACGAATTGGTTTGAAAATGATTGGTTAGTGTTTCAAAAGCATAATCTTCCTTAAAAATCCAGTCTTCCAGAAAAAAAGAATTGAAATGTTCTCCGAAAGTGTCTTTAAACTGACCTTTATTGTTTTTCTGAACTAAGATTTCACTCGGACTGAAATTCTGGAGTAACTTATCAATATATTCCGCATTTCCCTGCGAGGTTAAGAATTCACCGGTGGAAACATCCAAAAAGGAGACGCCTAGTGCTTTTTTACCGAAGTGTATTGATGCCAGGAAATTGTTGGATTTGGAATGTAATACTTCGTCATTTAAAGCAACACCGGGTGTAACCAGTTCCGTAACACCACGCTTTACAATGGTTTTGGTCATTTTCGGATCTTCCAACTGATCGCAAATGGCTACACGAAGACCTGCTTTTACTAGTTTAGGCAAGTAAGTGTTTAGAGAATGATGAGGAAAACCGGCCAATGCTGTTTCAGAATCCGATCCGGCTCCGCGTTTGGTTAAGGTAATGCCCAGAATTTGGGAAGCCCGAACTGCATCATCACCAAAAGTTTCGTAAAAATCGCCCACACGGAACAATAAACAGGCATCCGGATATTTGCGCTTGATTTCATTGTATTGCTTCATTAAAGGGGTTTCCTTCGGTGTTTTTTCTTTTGTTGACAAGGCTTTTCGATTTTATGTTTTGTAAAAAGCGAAAGTAAGGATTTTTTAGAAAACGTAAAGAGGACAATCAGAACTTAATGTTTCCTCACAAGCCTGTTGACTATCCGATTTTATGATTAATTTTGCCGTTCAGATTTATAATGTAAAATGAGAAAACTAGCGAACAGCGAACTGGAAAGAAAAAATATATCGGAATTTAAAGAGGCTGATAAGACACCGGTAATTATCATATTGGATGATATCAGAAGTCTGCACAATATCGGATCGGTTTTTAGAACGGCGGATGCTTTCCTGATCGAAAAGATTTACTTGTGTGGTATTACGGCAACGCCTCCTAATAAAGAAATTCATAAAACGGCTTTGGGTGCGACCGATACGGTTGTATGGGAATATGCTAAAGATGTAGTGGAAGTGATTGGAAAATTGAAGGAAGACAATGTTTCGGTTTTTGCGATCGAACAGGTGGAACATTCGGTTTTATTGCAGGATTTTACTCCTGTTAAAGATACCCGATATGCGTTGGTTTTCGGAAATGAAGTAAAAGGCGTATCGCAACAGGCCATCAATTTATGCGAAGGAACAATTGAAATTCCGCAATTGGGAACCAAACATTCGCTGAATATCTCAGTAAGTGCCGGAATTGTAATCTGGGATATGTTCCGTAAAATGCAGTTGGAAGCCTAAGCTTTCATTTTGTCTGAAATCTGATCCAGAATACGCAGATAATCTTCCTGATTTTCTACAAAATCATAATCGGATACATCAATAATTAATACGTTGAGGTTGCTTTGCGATTTAATATAATCCAGGTAACCTCTGTTTATTTTGTCCAGGTATTCGGCCGGAATTTCCTGTTCATACGAACGACCTCTTTTCCGGATATTTTCTAAAAGACGCGGCGTGTTTTGGTACAGATAGACATAAAGTCCCGGTTTGGGCATTTCTTTGTAAATGATGTCAAACATCGTTTTATACAGTCGGAACTCATCTTCGCCTAATGTTACTTTGGCAAAAATTAAGGATTTGAAGATATGGTAATCGGCTACAATAAAATCTTTGAATAAGTCAAATTGAGACAAGTCATCGGACAATTGTAAATAACGATCGGCAAGGAAGGACATTTCTAACGGAAAAGCATAACGGGCCTGATCTTTGTAAAACTTCGGAAGAAAAGGATTATCGGCAAAACCTTCTAATATTAGTTTAGCATTAAAATCTTCTGAAATTTGAGTCGCCAAAGTGGTTTTTCCGGCACCGATGTTACCCTCAATAGCGATATAATTAAAATGATGCAGCTCGAAATTTTCAAGAGGCGACGGAATCGGACCAACGACGGTACATTTACTGTCGTCGGAAGTGGAAGCAATTAATTCTGCAATGCTTTTCTTTAAAATCGGATGTATCCAATCCAGTCGCAAATCATGTAGCGGTTGTAAAACAAATAAACGATGCTGCATTTGCGGATGCGGAACCTGTAAATCGGTCGTGGAAATCACCGTTTCATTAAAGGTAATAATGTCAATATCGATCGTTCGCGCCTGATATCCTTCCTGTGAAGTTCGAATCCTGCCTAAGTTTTTTTCGATCAACAGTATCTTTTCGAGAACGATTTCGGCACTGCGATAAGTGTGGAGTAATAAAGCGCAATTATAAAAAGCATCACTCTCAAAACCCCATGAAGGCGTTTCGTATAGTTGGGATACACGAATAACGGTTCCTATGTTTTTATGAATCAGGTTGATGGCATTTTGAATGTTCTCGAAACGATTTCCCTGGTTACTTCCTAATGATATTACTACTTGATTTTGACTGCGCATATGGCAAAATAACTAAAAGAATTTTAGAATTGAAGTATATTTGTGGGAAGTGTTGATAAATTGTTTTGTAACAATTATCCAAAAAAGCCTACTTATTATATAAAAGCAAAAGAAATGAGATTTATAGGAAACGTACTGGCCACTATTGTGGGATTATTTGTGTTTTTTATGTTGCTGTTTTTCGGAATTGTCCTGATCGGGATGGTTTTCGGAGGCGATAGTGACAAAGTAAAAATAAAAGACAACTCGGTTATCGAACTGGATTTGTCGAAAGTAAAACAAGACTACGGCGGGAAATTCAATTTTACCGATTTTAATTATTTCGAAGCCAAAAACGATGGAGTGGTAGATGTGTTGAATGCAATTGAAGCGGCTAAAAGTGATGATAAAATCAAAGGAATTTCGATTGTAAATAATACCTCTATGATCGGAATTGCACAACGTAAAGCCGTTCGTGACAAACTGGAAGAGTTTAAAAAATCAGGGAAATTTGTTGTAGCGTATTCGAATGCGTATTCACAGGGAGAATACTATATGGATTCGGTTGCCGATACGTTATATGTAAACCCGGTTGGAGAACTAGACTTTAAAGGACTTGCTACGGAAATATTGTTCTTTAAAGATTTTCAGGACAAAACCGGAGTAAAAATGGAAGTGATCCGCCACGGAAAATACAAAAGTGCTGTAGAACCGTTTTTAGAAAATGAAATGAGTCCGGCTAACCGCGAACAGATGACAGTATTGCTAAACTCAATCTGGTCTACTGTAGTGGATGATATTTCAAAAAGCCGTAAAATTCCGGTGGATAGCCTGAATGCAATTGCAAATAATCTGGGAGCACGAACTCCGGAAATGGCTAAAGCTAAAAAACTGATCGACAAAATCGGATATGAAGATGAATATCATAACGGTATTCGTAAAGCGTTGAAAGTTGAGAAAGACGAAGAATATAATAAAGTAAGTATTCTGGATTATGCTCGCGATGTTGCAAATACCAATGCGGATTATACAACTAAAGACAGAATTGCAATTATCTATGCACAAGGCGAGATCTTGTCGGGTGAAGGTGATGTAACTTATATAGGTGAAGGTTCAATGCGTCGTTCACTAGAAGATGCCCGTAATGATGAAAACGTAAAAGCGATCGTTTTAAGAATTGACAGTCCGGGTGGTAGTGCGTTGACTTCTGAATTGATTTGGAGAGAGATTGAATTGACTAAAAAGAAAAAACCGGTGATTGTGTCGATGGGTAATCTGGCGGCATCGGGTGGTTATTATATCGCTTGTAATGCCAATACGATTTTTGCAGAGCCGAATACGATAACAGGATCAATCGGAGTTTTCGGAACATTGCCGAACTTTAGTCCGTTAGCTAAAAAAATCGGAATTAATGCCGAGCAGGTAAGAACACATCAAAATGCTTCCGGTTATAGTGTTTTTGAACCGTTGGATGAAAATTATAAAAATGTGGTACTGGAAGGCGTAGAGCATATCTATAATACGTTTGTAAGTCGTGTGGCTACCGGAAGAAAAATGACATTTGCCCAGGTTGATAGTATTGCGCAAGGTCGTGTTTGGGCCGGTAAAGATGCTGTGAAAATCGGTCTAGTTGATAAGTTGGGTGGTTTGGATGCAGCGATTAAACATGCGGCTTCAGTAGCTAAAATAAAGGAATACAAAACGGAAACGTATCCGGAGTATAACAAAACATTTGAAGATATGTTGCGCGGTCTTACCGGTGGTGTATCAATGTTCCAAAGTCGTGAAGCGTTGATCAAGGAGCAAATCGGAGAAGAAGGTTATCAGGTAATCGAACAAATCCGCAGAGCAAAACAACAAAGAGGCGTTCAGGCTTTAATGCCGTTCCAGCTTAACATTCAATAGTTGCCCGAATTGTAGAGAAATGCTACAAATCAAAACGTTGAAGGTTTTGGAAAGCAAATAAAAAACGGTCGTTTATCGGCTTTAAACAACAAACCAACTTATTTTCTGTTATCAGAGAATAAGTTGGTTTAATTTTTGTAGTAAATTCGTAAGATAAATATTTCGAGTTATGTTAAAGAAAATCCTAAAAGGTTTCGGTATTTTTTTACTGTTATCGATAATCACGCTGGCTGCTGTTCCGTTTTTATTTAAGGATAAAATTAAGGAACTGGTTGCGAAAGCCATTAATGAAAATGTAGATGCAAAGGTAGCTTTTGAAGATGTCGATCTGAGTCTGTTTAAAAGCTTTCCGAACGCGAATGTTACGATCGATAAGATCAGTATCATCAATAAAGCACCGTTTGAAGGGGATACACTTTTTTATTCCGGTGAAGTAAATCTGAAAATGTCAATTAAAGAGCTGTTTAAAAAAGACGGCGAAGCTATGAAAATTGACGGATTTTACTCAAAAGACGGAATTGTTAATATCATTTTTAATAAAGACGGAATCGGGAATTTTGATATCGCACTAAAAGATCAGGCGGAAGATAAACCATCCGATAGCAAACCGTTTGCATTAAATCTGAAGAAATACGAAATCGAAAACTTACGCTTTACGTATTTTGATGAGAAGTCGAAAATCAAAATGGTAGTCGATAGCCTGAACCATGAAGGAACAGGGAATTTTGCAGCTCAAAAGCTGGATTTGGTTACAAAGTCTTCTGCAAAATTGTCGTTAGACATGGATAAGATGAACTATATGAAAAATGTATCGTTGAATCTGGATGCGGTTTTGGGAATCGATTTAGATAAACAACAGTATACGTTTAAGGAGAATAAGGCGCTTATTAACCAGTTGCCGTTGGAATTTGACGGATTCATCCAAATGGTAGAAAAAGGACAGGTTTTTGACCTGAAATTTAAAACACCGACATCTTCATTTAAAAACTTTTTAGGGTTAGTTCCGGAAGCCTATGCGGGTAACTTGAATACGGTAAAAACAACCGGAGATTTTAAAGTCGACGGAACAGTGAAAGGAGTGTTAACAGATACTACAATACCGAAGTTTAATATTGAGATTGCGTCAAACAACGCGTCGTTCCAATATCCGGACTTGCCGAAATCGGTACAGGATATTGTGATTGATACGCATATTGTAAACGAAACCGGATTGATGAACGATACATATGTGAATCTTGATAAATTGTCGTTCCGAATTGATAAGGATGTTTTTAATGCAAAAGCGAATATTAAAAATATTGCTCAAAATGCTTTGGTGAATGCGGAGTTAAAAGGAATTGTCAATCTGGCGAATGTAACAAAAGCCTATCCGGTTAAACTGGAGCAACCATTATCGGGAATCCTAAAAGCAGATGTTGTTACGAAGTTTGATATGAAATCAGTAGAAACCAGTCAGTATCAAAATATCCAGAATGCGGGTAATATTAGTCTGACCGGATTTAACTACGCCGGACCGGAATTAGCAAAACCGATTCAAATCAAACAAGCTACGGTTGCGTTTAATCCGAATCAGATTCGCTTAAATCAATTGGATGCGGTAACCGGAAAATCAGATATTAAAGTAACCGGAACACTGGATAATTTCTATGGATTTGTGTTTAAAAAACAAGTGCTAAAAGGAAATTTCGATATGAATTCGAATCAGTTGCTGGTGTCAGATTTTATGACGCCGACGAAACCGGAAGCAACTCAGGCTAAAGCAGCTGCGCCTAAAGAAGCGGTAAAAATCCCTGCCTTTTTGGATTGTAGTATCACGGCAAAAGCAAATACAGTGGTGTATGATAACCTGACGTTAAAAGCGGTTTCAGGTAAGATGATTATTAAAGATGAAGCCGTAAAACTGGAGAATGTAAAAACCAATATGTTTGACGGACAAATTGGAGTAGATGGTATGGTGTCGACGAAAGGAGCAGTGCCGAAGTTTGATATGAATCTGGGCTTAAATGCGGTTGATATTTCGAAGTCGTTTACACAATTGGATATGTTGAAATCGATTGCGCCGATTGCAGGTGTGATCAACGGAAAATTAAATTCAACAATCAAATTGTCGGGTAACCTTGATGCTAAAGAAATGACACCGGATTTAAAAACGATTTCGGGAGATTTGTTAGGACAGTTATTGTCGACGTCAATTAATGCGAAAAACTCGAATTTGTTGAATGCATTGGATGGAAATTTGAAATTTATTGATTTGGATAAATTAAATCTGAATAACCTGAAAGCACATTTGTCTTTTGATAACGGAAAAGTGAATGTGAAGCCGTTTGATATCAAATATCAGGATATTAAAGTGACGGTTGGCGGACAACATGGATTTGATCAGTCAATGAATTATAATCTGAAATTTGATGTGCCGGCGAAATACTTAGGGGCGGATGTGAGTAAATTGTTGGCTAAATTATCGCCTTCGGATGTTAATAAACTGGAAAGTGTGCCGATTAATGCAGTATTGACCGGAAATTTTAAAAATCCTAAAGTTACTACAGATTTGAATCAGGCAGTTACCAATATCTCGAATCAGTTGATTCAACAGCAAAAAGATAAGCTGATTAATCAGGGAACGGGCGCTTTGGAAAACTTGTTGGGTGGCGGTAAAAAGAATACCGGAACCGGGACAACAACGACGACCGATACAACAAAAACAAAACCGAAAGACGATATTAAAAATGCAGCAACAAATGCTATAAAAGGACTCTTCGGGAAAAAGAAAAAAGAGGAATAAAAAAAAGACCTGACTTGTGTCAGGTCTTTTTTTATAATGTTATTTTAACAACATAGCCTTCAAAGGTTCGGACATTGAAAACGGTTCCGTCTTCAAAAATCAGATATTGTCCTTTGACTCCGGTTAATCGACCGTTGAAAACCGGTGTTTTGTCCAGACTTAGGCTGTTTACTTTTTTAGGATACTGTAAAACGGGATAATCCAGATGGTATAATTTTTCCGGATTTTCGGCAAAATAGGGTTTTACTTCATTAGGTAAAAGAGGTTCCAGTTTGTTGCGTTCGGCTAGAATATCGATTGACGGAACTTCATTCTGTAGCATTTTACGCCAGTTTGTTTTATCTGAAAAATGATCTTTCAGAGCAACTTCCGTAATTCCGGCGAGGTAGCGATTCGGAACTTCTACGATCGGAACGGCTTCAATGGCGCCCTGATCAATCCATCGTGTCGGAACCTGAGTTTTACGGGTAACGCCTACTTTTACTTCACTTGATAAAGCCAGGTATACAATATGAGGCTGTAACTGGACTTTTTTCTCGTATTCCAAATCACGGTCTTCAATGTCCAGATGGGCAGTGCTGAGTTCCGGTTTCATAATCCAATCACCCGCCGATGCACTCGACATAAAACAGTCATAACAAAAGCCTTGTCTGAAAATCTTTTTTTTCTTACCGCAGTTCAGACACTGATAGCCCTGAAAAGCAATTTCCATTTCTTTATTTAGTAATTGGTTGATATTCAAAAAGCTGTTTTCAAAAACAAGGTAATATTGAATCGGACTTCCGATTTCCGTTTGCATTTTCGTCAGTACGCCATCGTATTGCATTTTCTAAATTTCGGATTTAAGAGTTAGGATTTGCAGTGAAACCGAGTGTTTCCTACTGTTTTTTTACTATTTTTGGTAATGATGTAAAAGTACAAACTTTGGTTTGAATAATTCCAAAACAAATCTTTTTAACCGGAATATTATAGAATATGGCCTTAACAATAATTAATTCAATTGCTTCCTGGATACTGAAAAAACGAATTCATCAAATGGAATTGTTCCTGAAATATCCGAATGAAGTTCAGGAGGAGCTGTTGTTTAGTTTATTGCGAACAGCAGAACCGACTATTGTAGGGCATAAATATGGTTTCTCATCAATAAGAAGTTATAAAACATTTACCGAGCGCGTTCCGGTGTCGACTTATGAGGAGTTGGAGCCGTTAATAGAAAGAACACGTAAAGGTGAACAAAATGTATTTTGGAATACACCTATAAAATGGTTTGCCAAATCCAGCGGAACTACAAACGCGAAAAGTAAATTTATTCCGGTAAGTAATGAAGCGCTGGAAGATTGTCATTATAAGGCAAGTAAAGACCTGCTTTGTTTGTATTTAAATAATAATGAAAACTCACAATTGTTTACCGGGAAAAGTCTTCGTTTGGGCGGAAGTAAACAGCTGTATGAAGATAATAATACCTTTTTCGGAGATTTATCAGCAATCCTGATTGATAATATGCCGTTTTGGGCGGAATTCAGTAGTACGCCGAGTAATAAAGTGTCGCTGATGAGTGAATGGGAATCGAAAATTCAGGCGATTATTCATGAAACGGTTATGGAAAATGTGACCAGTTTTGCAGGGGTACCTTCCTGGATGTTGGTATTGCTAAACCGGGTTCTGGAAGAAACGGGGAAAAATAATCTTATAGAGCTTTGGCCTAACGTTGAGGTGTATTTTCACGGAGGTGTTAGTTTTGAGCCGTACCGCGAACAATATAAACGATTATTGCCGAAAGAAGATTTTCGTTATTATGAAATTTACAATGCATCGGAAGGCTTCTTTGCGATTCAGGATTTGAATAATTCCAATGATCTGTTGCTGATGCTGGATTATGGAATCTTTTATGAGTTTATCCCGATGGATACATTCGGAACTCCGGATCAAAAGGTAATTCGTTTGTCGGAAGTGCAGTTGAATAAAAACTACGCTGTCGTGATTACAACGAATTCCGGATTGTGGCGTTACCTTATTGGAGATACGGTGCGTTTTACTTCTTTAAATCCGTATCGCATTAAAGTGACCGGAAGAACCAAGCACCATATCAATGTATTCGGAGAGGAATTAATGGTTGAAAATACGGATAGAGCTATTTCGAAAGCTTGTCAGGAGACCAATTCTGAAGTAATTGATTATACTGTGGCGCCGGTTTTTATGAAGGGACGTGAAAAAGGAGCGCATGAGTGGATGATTGAGTTTCGTAGAAAACCGGACAATATCGAATTGTTTCGTCAGAAGTTAGATGAAGCATTACAAGGGTTAAATTCGGATTATGAAGCGAAACGTTACAATAATATGACACTCAATCCGTTAGTGTTGAATGTGGCACGTCCTAATCTTTTCTATGATTGGTTAAAAGAACAAGATAAATTGGGCGGACAACATAAAATTCCGAGATTGTCAAATAGCAGAGAATACCTGGACAGACTCAAAGCCTTACAATACATTCAAATGGATTAATTATGGTAAAAAGATTTATTGCTTTTATGATGGTGGGAGCAATTTTTGCTTCCTGCGGACCGAAGCGCTTAGGGTGCGGACCGCGACGATGTGAAACGGATGTCAAAAAGATAGAGCACAAACCGGATAAAATAATTCAAAAAGCTAACAAAACGGCATAAAAAAACCTCGCAATTGCGAGGTTTTAAAATTCTTAGAAGGTTCTAATTATTTTTTTGCAGCGTCAGCAGCAGGAGCAGCAGCAGCGTCAGTAGCTGGAGCAGCCTCAGTAGCTGGAGCAGCTTCAGTAGCAGCAGCAGCTGTATCAACAGTAGCAGCAGCAGCGTCTACAGCCTCTTCAGCAGGAGCAGCAACTTCTTCAGTTACAGGCTCTTCAGTTTTAGTTTCTTTACAAGAAACGAAAGAAACACTCATCATAGCTACTAATGCTAAGCTTAAAACAACTTTTTTCATCTTACTAAATTATAAAGGTTAATTATTAATTCGGAGCAAAGATATAAAATTTTTGATACGTAATAATATTTACCAAAATATTTTTTACTCCCGATTCACGTTTTTTTTTTGAAAAAAAGGTAGTCCACTTGCAAAAGGCCTGATTTTCCTGGGTTTTTGAGTGTAACTACCTGATTTTTAATATTTTGTTTTAGGTGCTGTAATGGTTTATTTTTTCTTGTTTTGAACGATTTTCATCTCGTCAACAAGGTGTTTTGCACCCGCATATTTGTCAATAATGAACAAAACATAGCGAATATCGACCATAATATTGCGGCAAATCGCAGGATCGTAGTGAATATCACTCATAGTTCCTTCCCAAACACGGTCAAAATTTAACCCGATAAGGTTTCCTTCAGCATCTAAAGCAGGGCTTCCGGAATTACCTCCTGTGGTGTGGTTGGTACCGATAAAACATACCGGCATACGACCTTTTTCTGCATACGGACCAAAATCTTTAGTGTTGTATAATGAAATTAACTTCGCAGGAACGTCAAATTCGTAATCACCCGGAATGTATTTTTCCATTACACCCTCAAGATAAGTCATCGGTTCGTAGATCACTGCATCACTCGGATTGTATCCTTTTACTTTACCGTAAGTAACACGTAGCGTACTGTTAGCATCCGGGAATAATCGACTGTTCGGGAATAATTCCAGAATAGCTTTCATATAGGTACGTTGTAAAGCGATGTTTTTAAGGTTTAATTCATCGTATTTCGGAGCTACGTTTTTGTTGTAACTGTCGGCCATAGTTTTTACCAACTGATATCCTTTATCCTGGTTGATTTTTTCGAGTACCGTTTTTGCGTCTCCGTTTAATAAATCTTTTATTCCGTTATAGCTGGTTAATTTCGATTTACCGTATATTTCCTCGGTAAGTTTTTTAGTGTCTGCATTCACTAAACTAGCCGGTAAAAACTGTTTTGGAGATTTGGTAGCGTATAAAGCAATTAATTGTTCGAAAACTTTTTCATCAACACCAGCGTTGAAATCTTTATATAAGTCTTCAAAACCGGTAACCATATTGTTTTTACGATCGTTGAAGGCTTGCTCACCTTTAGCATTGTAAAGCTGTTCCAATTGGTATAAACGGTATCCTACACTTAATAATTCGGTATTTCGAAGAACAACCTCCATATAGTAGTCACGACTTAATGCATAAGGCGCAATTTCATCGTATGTCTTTTTGAAATCGGCTAATAAAGTACCGTATTCCGATTGTTTTCCGGATTTAGAAACTTTATCCTGAAATTCCTGCTCAAACTTTTGTTTGATTGCTATAGCGTTGGATTTTTTTAAACCTTTAGTCTCACCGATCCATTTTTTCCAGTAGTTGGCAATGCTTGCATATTTAGAAGCATACTGTATTTTGATCGCATTGTCTTTACGCATAAAACCATCCTGAACTTTTAAGGCAGCATCACGTACTTCGATTTTAGCCGGATTAAGATCGTTTACAATTTGTGCTACTGCATACGACGGAAGGTATTCCTGAGTACGTCCCGGATAACCCATTACCATTGTGAAATCGTTTTCTTTAACTCCTTTTATAGAAACCGGGAAGAAATGCTTCGGTTTGTAAGGTACATTGTCTTTTGAATAAGCTGCCGGACGATTGTTTTTGTCGGCATAAATACGGAATAAAGAGAAATCACCGGTATGACGTGGCCAAACCCAGTTATCAGTATCCGATCCGAATTTTCCGATTGATGATGGCGGAGCACCAACCAAACGAACATCTTTATAGGTTTCCGTTACAAATAATATATATTGATTTCCGTCATAGAACGTACGGATTTTGTTTTCCTGGTAAGATTCTTTCGGTAATGTTCTGCTTAAAATACCGATGTTTTCCTGAATTTTTTTCTGTTTGTCGGCCTCACTCGTAAGGGCGGCAACACCTTCTAATACTTTATTGGTTACATCTTCTATTTTAACAATAAAAGTAACCTCAAGATCTTTGTTCGGTAATTCATCCTCTTGTTTCATTGCCCAAAACCCATTTGTCAGGTAGTCATGATCAATAGTAGAGTGGGATTGGATTTCACCGTATCCGCAATGGTGGTTGGTTAATAATAAACCTTTTGAAGAGATCACTTCTGATGTACAGCCACCGTTAAAATGAGGAACGGCATCTTTTAAACTTGATTTGTTGACATCATAAATATCGGCTGCCGATATTTTCATCCCTAAGTTTTTCATCTCTTTTTCGTTCATTCCTTTTAAAAGAGAAGGAATCCACATTCCGCCCTGTTGTGCGTAAACGGGTAAAACGAACAATACGACAAGTAGTCTTAAAAGCTTCATCTGTTTGTTTTTTTATTTGTGTTTGGTTATTGGATTATGCAACAATGTATTTCATTATTTTACGGTTATGTAACGTAAAATTCTGGGCAAGATACAATTTTTGAGCCTTTTCGTTATGGTTTTCGACTTCCAGATAAAGCACTTTTAACTTTAATTTAAGAGCTTCTTCTTTAATAAACTGAATCGCCTGTTTTCCGATTCCTTTACCACGTGCTTTTTCAGAGAGGTATAATTCATCCAAAAAAGCATAACGTCCTTTGTATTCGAAACTGAATATAAAAGTGACAATAACATAGCCTATCAGTATAGCGTCGGAATAAATAAGCCAGGCCTTTCCCAGATTATCATTACGTAAAAATTCTTCGAAAAGATTTTTAGACGTTTCAATATCAATCGGGTAATTGTCAATTGCATAAAAATCCTGCATCATCGTAACGATATCAGGAATATGCTGTTGTTCTAAGGGTTTAAACTGGGTACTCATTTTTTATATGGTTTACAATGCTGTTGGTCGCATTTTGATTCATTTGTACAAACGTGCTACAGATGTGGCCTTTTTCATATCGGATATCATCGTTTTGAATCAGATTGGAAAAAGCTTCATTAAGTTCTTTCTGATTGGAAATCGAGATACAGCCTTCCATGTTGACTAGTGCTATAGCTTCTGCAAAATGGGAGAAATTCGGACCGATAACAATCGGGATGCCAAATGTAGCCGGTTCCAGAATATTGTGTACACCGGGTTTTCCAAAACCACCGCCCACATAAGCGATGTCGGCATAACTGTAAATTTTGGTTAGAATGCCTATCGTATCGATAATAAAAACGGTATAGGAACTTAAGTCGGTAGCCTGTTCTTTTTCGGAATATAAAACCACTTTGCGGGTAATGCTTTTCTTTAATTCCTGAATCTGATCGGGTTTTATGTTGTGTGGCGCAATGATAAATTTGACATTGTCAGTACATTGATTGATATAGTTCACCAGTAGGCTTTCATCTTTTGGCCATGAACTGCCGATTACGATTGTGGTGGTTTCGTTTTTGAAATTTTCAATATAATCCAAAGTGTTGTCCCGTTCCAAAATCGCAGCCACTCTGTCAAAACGGGTATCACCGGTTATTTTTACATTCGTAAAGCCAATGCTGTGCAATAGTTGTTTGGATTTTTCATTTTGTACAAAAAAGTAACGGAAACTTTTCAAAGCATTCCGGTAAAAAGAACCGTACCATTTAAAAAAGGACTGCTTTTCGCGGAAGATGCCGGAAACAAGATACGTAGGGATCTGTTGTTGATGTAGTAAATCCAGATAATTAGGCCAGTATTCGTATTTGATAAAAAAGGCCAGATCCGGATGTACGCTTGCTATAAAACGTTTAGCGTTTTTACGGGTGTCCAACGGTAAATAAACGGTTACATCGGCTATCGGATTGTTCTTTCGAACTTCATATCCGGAGGGAGAAAAAAAAGTCAATACGATTTTATGGGTCGGATAGTGTGCTTTGATTTTTTCCATCACCGGTAAGCCTTGCTCGTATTCGCCTAATGACGCCGAGTGGAACCAAATTGTTTTATCGGTAGGGTGTATAGCCGATTCCAATGTTGAGAAAACGGTTTTTCGACCTTCGGTAAAAAGCTTGATTTTCGGACTTATCAATGCAATTAACCGGATCAGGAAACCGGCTATGCGAACCAGTAAATCATATAAAAAAAACATAGGCGAAAATTTGTGACGCTAAATTACGTTTCTTTACGTTAATTTGATTGGTGTAAACTCATTAAATGAGTATTTTTGCTTGTTTTAATTCACTTTACAAGGGATATCCCTGACGGTCACAAAGCAATTCAGAAAATATATGAAAAAAATACAAATGGTTGATCTTAAGGGTCAATACGAACAAATAAAAGAGGTGGTGAACCAATCAATCCAGGAAGTGCTGGATACAACGGCATTTATAAACGGTCCGCAGGTTCATCAGTTTCAAAAAGCATTGGAAGCGTATCTGGATGTTAAACACGTTATTCCGTGTGCCAATGGTACCGATGCTTTACAAATTGCCATGATGGGGTTGGGTTTACAACCGGGTGATGAAGTAATTACAGCTGATTTTACTTTTGCCGCTACGGTAGAAGTTATCGCCTTACTACAGTTAACACCGGTTTTGGTGGATGTCGATGCTGCTACTTTTAATATTTCGGTTGAAGCGATTAAAAAAGCAATCACACCAAAAACAAAAGCAATCGTTCCGGTACATATGTTCGGACAAGCAGCCAATATGGAGGAAATTATGGCTTTGGCTACTGAACATAATTTATATGTAATTGAAGACAATGCACAGGCTATCGGAGCGGATTACCTATATGCTGACGGTACAAAAAAGAAAGTTGGAACTATCGGGCATGTGGCGTCAACTTCTTTCTTCCCGTCTAAAAACTTAGGCTGTTATGGTGATGGTGGTGCTATCTTTACAAATGATGATGAACTGGCCTATAAATTACGCGGAATTGTAAACCACGGAATGTATGTGCGATATCACCATGATGTAGTAGGAGTGAATTCCCGTTTGGATAGTATTCAGGCCGCAGTTTTAAATACGAAGTTGCCGAAATTGGACGAATATAACGACGCCCGACAGTTGGCGGCTGAAAAGTATGATGCTGCTTTTGCCGGACATGCAAATATTATTACACCTTTGGTTAAAGGAGAAAAAGGAAGTCATGTATTTCATCAATATACACTGCGAATTTTAAATGCCGACAGAAATGCGTTGATGCAACATCTGATCGATAAAGGAATTCCGTGTGCAATTTATTACCCGATTCCGTTACACAGTCAGAAAGCATATGCCGATAGCCGTTATAATGAAGCGGATTTTCCGGTAACAAATGAATTGGTAAATGAAGTGATTTCGTTACCGATGCATACAGAACTGGATGATGAGCAGATTAAATTTATTACTGACAGCGTATTGGAGTTTTTAAAATAAACCATTTCGCGTATATTCGTACTTTATTCGATAATAAATGAAAGTAGTAGTTACCGGAGGTTTAGGTTTTATAGGATCACATACGGTAGTGGAATTGCACCGCCGGGGTTTTGAAGTTATAATTGTCGATAACTTGTCGAATTCATCTGTGGATGTTTTAACGGGAATCGAAAAAATAACCGGAAGCAAACCGATATTCGAGCAAATTGATTTACGCGATAAAGCGGTTGTTAGTGCTTTTTTTAAACGCTATGACGATATTGCAGGCGTAATTCATTTTGCGGCATCGAAAGCGGTTGGTGAAAGTGTGGAAAATCCATTGCTGTATTACGAAAACAATATTGCTTCATTGGTGTATTTATTACAGGAGTTGCAGAAGAAAAAAGAAGCCCGTTTTATTTTTAGTTCATCGTGTACGGTTTATGGTCAGGCAGAAAAAATGCCGATCACGGAATGTGCATCTGTACAACCGGCCATGTCGCCCTACGGAAATACCAAACGGGTAGGAGAGGAAATTATCACTGATGTAGCGAAAGTATCGGGAATCAATGCGATTTTATTGCGCTATTTTAATCCGATAGGAGCACATGAAACAGCTGAAATAGGAGAATTACCGGTTGGCGTTCCGCAGAATCTGGTTCCTTTTATTACGCAAACGGCAATCGGTATCCGACCGGAATTATCGGTTTATGGGAATGATTACCCAACGATCGACGGAACTTGTATACGGGATTATATCCATGTGGTTGATCTGGCAAAAGCACACGTAGTCGCTTTGCAAAGATTACTGGATAATAAAAACGAAAGTAAAGTAGAGATTTTTAATGTCGGAACCGGAAAAGGAAGTACGGTGTTAGAAGTGATTCGTACTTTTGAAAAAGTTAGCGGTAAGCCGCTTCCTTATAAGATTGTCGGTAGACGTGAAGGTGATATTATCGAAGCCTATGCCAATACGGATAAAGCGAATACCGTTTTAGGATGGAAAGCAGAATCAACATTAGAAGAGGCGCTGACATCTGCCTGGAAATGGGAACAGAAAGTCCGAAACATATAAAATAAAAAAATCCCGGTTTGTAGCCGGGATTTTTAATTTATCGAATCGGTTGATTTAAAATTAAATCAAGGTATAAATTCACTTTGTCTTTTAACTCTTTACGAGGTGTGATAAAATCAAGGAAACCGTGCTCTAAAACGAATTCTGAAGTCTGGAATCCTTCCGGAAGATCTTTTCCGGTTGTATCTTTAACAACACGTGGTCCGGCAAAACCGATTAAAGCGCCCGGCTCAGCAATATTGATATCACCTAACATAGCGTAAGATGCAGTAGTTCCTCCTGTTGTAGGATCTGTACATAATGAAATGTAAGGGATTTTAGCATCAGCCAATTGCGCTAGTTTAGCAGAAGTTTTAGCTAACTGCATTAATGAATAAGCCGCTTCCATCATACGAGCACCACCTGATTTGGAGATCATGATAAAAGGAACTTTGTGCTTGATAGAATAATCGATAGCACGAGCAATTTTCTCACCTACAACTGCTCCCATTGATCCTCCGATAAAAGCAAAATCCATAGAAGCAACAACAAGGTCTTTTCCTTTTGATTTTCCTACGGCTGTTCTAACAGCATCTTTTAATTTGGTTTTATCGATAGCATCTTTTAAACGATCACTATATTTTTTTGTATCTACGAATTTAAGCGGATCCTTAGAAGTCATATTCGTATCCAGTTCTTTGAATTCGTTGTTGTCGAACAAGATTTCAAAGTACTCTTTACTACCAATTCTAACGTGATATCCGTCTTCCGGGCTAACCCAAAGATTTTTTGCTAATTCTTCAGAATCAATGATCTTTCCTGTAGGCGATTTGTACCAAAGTCCTTTCGGTACATCTTTTTTATCTTCAGTTGCGGTTTGAATCCCTTTTGCTGTTCTTTTAAACCAAGCCATAGTTTTTAATTTGAATTAATCCGAATGTTAATACGATTATAGTGTATTAACGTTATTCAGGTCTTTAAACGCCTGTTCCAGACGTGTGTTAAACGTAATTTCTCCTTCGCGAACCCATTTTCTCGGGTCATAGTGTTTTTTATTCGGAACATCGGCTCCTTCCGGATTTCCGATCTGTGTTCTTAAATAGTCAATTTTTGAAATCATATAGTCACGAACTCCTTCAGTAAAAGCAAACTGAAGATCAGTGTCGATATTCATTTTGATTACACCGTATGAGATTGCTTCTCTGATCTCTTCTAATGTGGATCCTGAACCGCCGTGGAATACAAAATCAACAGGGTTGTTTCCGGTGTTGAATTTGTTTTGAACATACTCCTGAGAGTTTTTCAAAATCTTCGGAGTCAGTTTTACATTTCCCGGTTTGTAAACACCGTGAACGTTTCCGAAAGCGGCAGCAATAGTAAAACGAGGACTGATTTTCATTAATTCCTCATAAGCATAAGCTACTTCTTCCGGTTGTGTGTATAGTTTAGAACTGTCTACATCCGAATTGTCTACACCGTCTTCTTCTCCTCCGGTAATACCCAATTCGATTTCCAGTGTCATTCCCATTTTACTCATACGCTCCAAATATTTTTTGGAGATTTCCAGATTCTCCTCGATCGGCTCTTCTGAAAGGTCGATCATATGCGAACTGAATAACGGTTTTCCGGTTTGTTTAAAATGTTCTTCGCTGGCATCCAATAAACCGTCAATCCACGGTAACAGGTTTTTAGCACAATGGTCTGTGTGTAAAATTACTGTAGCACCATAGGCTTCTGCCAGGGTATGAATATGTTTTGCTCCGGCAATAGCACCTAATATAGCCGATTTTTGTCCTTCGTTGGAAAGTCCTTTTCCTGCATTAAAAGAAGCGCCACCATTGGAAAACTGGATAATAACAGGAGCATTTAACTTAGCTGCTGTTTCCATTACACCGTTAATAGTACTGGACCCGGTTACATTCACTGCGGGTAAGGCAAAGCCTTTTTCTTTTGCATAATTGAAAATTTCCTGAACTTGATCGCCGGTTGCTACACCTGGTTTTATATTATGAGCCATTGTGTTGTTGTTTTGATTTATTTCGACAAAAATAATAATTTCTAAAATTAGAAAGGATAATTAATTCCAATATTTAAGACAGCACGGTTCGGTACAATGTCACGGAACCATCTTTCTTTCATCTCTTTGGCCGGATTATAGGTCTTGAAACCGACATCCAGACGGATTACAAAGAAGTTTAAATCATATCGGAAACCGATTCCGGTACCCAATGCAATATCCTGTAACGATTTAAAACCTTCAAAAACGCTTTCTTCATCGGTTACGTTATCAAATACGTTCCAGATATTTCCGGCATCGGCAAAAAAAGCACCGTTTAGTTTGTTGAAAATGTTAAAACGATATTCAGCACTTAAAGCAATTTTAAAGTTGGCTTCGTTAAAGTCATTTAAACCACCGCTTCGTCCGGGACCTAAACTATAGGATTGCCACGCACGGTTGTCGTTTGATCCTCCGCCAAAGTAACTTCGCGAAAACGGAATCGAATTGGAATTGCCATACGGAATCGCCAGTCCGGTAAAGGCACGCGCAGCGATAACTTGTTTGCCGCCTAAATCCCAGTTTTTGATAAAATCAACTTCACCTTTCAGATATTGTGAGTATTCTACATTAAAGAATTTTTTACGGCCGTAAATGTCCTCTTCCTGTTTCTCCAGTTTTGAAATCAGACTCAACATATTTCCTGCCGATTCCAACTTTGTTTTAAAAGTATAAAAATCGTTATCGTTAATATTGGTACGACTTGATTTTGTATAAGTAACATTTGTTGCCAGAATCAGGTTATTCTCCGTAAGTCGGATTCTTCTTTCCTCAATACTGCGAATCGCAAAGTAGTCACCGTCATTTTGAGTAAGACTGGTTTGACCGCCTAATACTTCATTAGTGAAATTAGTCGTTCCGTCCGGAATGGTCAGATTTCCTTCAGCATCCATATTACCCGGATTGGTGTTGTAAACATGAGCAAGGCTATTCAGACGATCGTATGAGGAATGATATACGCTGAAATAATTGCCCGGATTTACGTTGCGGACATATTGCAGGTTCACCAGATCCAAACGGATATTGGTGTTTCGCTTCGGATTCCAGTTATAATTGAGGATTCCGGTAAAGCTTTCTTTGTCCAGACCGATATTTTGCTGGCGCGAAAGACCGATACTCATTTGGGTGGTCGGAAGCGTATTTTTCGGAATGATTTTATCGGTATTTAACGGGAAAAAGATTCTCGGAAAAGATAGCTTAACATCGGCTCCGTATTCGGAAATGTTAAAAAATACGTTATTCGGATTAGCTAAATCACGAGACGAGCCGATATTCCCTCTTAAAGCGATTTCTAAAATTTCGGCACCTCTGAAAAGGTTACGTATCGAAACGGCTGCACTCCCCAGAATACCAAAATCCTGAATGTTGGAGTGCATAAAATCGGCAGTAGCATTAAAGGTGAATTTTTTACGTGGCGATAAAATGATATTGGCTATCAGGGATGTCCCGGTTGAATCATTTTTGTCTTCTTCATATTCAATATTCGGATAATTAAAGACACGTAAATTACTCAGTGAACGGGAAGTTAACTGACGTCTGAAATCACTGAACTTACTGCCTTTGGTGATGAAAACAGCATCGGTTAAGGCTTTCGGTTTGTATTTTAGCTTGTCTGAACTGTAAATGTTAAAGTTGTTATAGCTTACACTGTCAGCTACTTTTTGTTTGCTTTTGTTATGTGTGTTTCCGGTAAAGATGTTAACCTCACTGATTGTGTATAATTTAAAAGGAACTTTTACCAGCGAATCCCCTTTTTTAATTGTTCGGTCATCAATCAGAATGTCTACATGGGCTTTGTGATTGGTTGCAACGGTATCCACATCATATTCGATATTGGTTTCCTGGAAATAATAAGCACCGTTGTTTCGGAAATGAGTTGCAATCCGCTTGCGTTCATCAATAAAATCCTGTGAATTGTATTGTTTATTTTTAACGATAAGCGATTGGTTTTTGGTTCGCTGAAATAACGAATCCAACGCTTCGGTTTTGATCGAAGTGCTTATACTGTCAATAATATACGGGGTGCCGAGTTTGATGTCGTAGCTTACTTTTCCGCGTTTGTCTGCTAAAGTGTCAATTTTATAGGTAATCTTGTTATTGAAATAACCGGCGTTAAAATAGTAAGATAATAATCGGTTTCTGGATTTTTGTACTTTGGTAGAATCGATAATAACAGGCGGTTCACCGGTTTTTTTCAGAAAGGTACTGGCACCGGAAACAAAAAAAGATTGTCCTAAACGTTGCACTTGCTTTTCCGATAACAGGTCGGCCAGAAATTTATGGCGTTTCGGATTTTTTTCGAGCCATAATTGATAGTCGGCTTCCGGACTTTTTCGAGCCAGATTATACATCTGAAGACGAAGACGGTATCCTAAAATGGAACTGTTCGGTTTCTGGTAAAGCTGATTTAAAATGGTCTCGCTTTTTTCTTTTTTGCCGTCGACCATTACCGTATTCTCAATTAAAAGGTGTTGCCCTTCAGGTACTCTTTTAACAAGAGAACAGGAATATAAAATTGCACCTAATAGAAGAAATAGTGCTATTTTTGATAAATTATTTTTCAAACCGATTACAATAGTAAGTCAAAAATACATTTTTTTATGGTTAGTAAGAACCAAATCAAATTAATAACGAGTTTACAGCAAAAAAAATATAGAAAACAGCATAAATTGTTCTTTGCTGAAGGTATAAAGGTAATTCAAGAATTGTTGAATTCCAATTTTGAACTGTACCATTTGTTTACGGTTGAACCTGTTTTTGATACGCTTCCGTCTGGTAAAGTAACCGCAATTACCGAACAGGAACTCAAAAAAATAAGTGCACTTACTACGCCGAACACTTGTTTGGCTTTGTTTTATATTCCCGAAGAAAAGCCGATAACGGAAGAAGGACTTATTCTGGCACTGGATGATATTCGCGATCCGGGAAATCTGGGAACGATTTTACGATTGAGCGACTGGTTTGGAATTACCCATATTGTTTGTACAAACGAAACCGTTGATATCTATAACCCGAAAGTGGTTCAGGCTACAATGGGATCGATTACAAGAGTTAATGTGGTTTATACGGATTTGATTGCTTTTCTGGATCAAACAAAACTCCCGGTTTTCGGAACGTTTATGGACGGAGCCAATCTGTATGAGCAAAAACTCCCTGAAAACGGAATTATCGTTATGGGAAATGAAGCCAATGGTATTTCGGAAGCGATAGAAAAGAAGACTACGGAACGACTTTCGATACCGCGTTTCGGTAATTTACAACAAACGGAAAGTTTGAATGTGGCTACTGCTACCGCAATTATTCTTAGCGAATTTAAAAGAGGAACTTTTAGTGGAAAGTAAAGTTGATAAAGATACCACGTGTTTTCATCGACTCTACATTTCCGGTCCACGGACTGTTCGGGTTGTTGTCACGAATTAATTCGTCATTTAAACCGAATACGCCACGTATGGACGGCGAAAATTTAAAATACTCCAGATAAAAGTCGATACCTAATCCCAATTCGTAATTAGTCGACCACCGTGTCATACGAAATCGATAGGCGTAGTTGTCATCTGTAGCATCATGGTTACTTCCTAAATTCAATGATTTAGAAAATCCGCCTACTACATAAGGACGTACATTTCCGAAACGTTGCGAAGAGAATTTTAAAAGTAACGGAAAATGAATGTAAGTCGATTTTACCTCTCTTAATTGTTCTACAGGACGGGTCAGACTCGGATCGTGGAAGGTCAGATCACGCTGCGTATAGTATAATCCGGGTTCAAAACGAAGATCCAAATGTTCCATAATACGAAGATTTCCAACCAAACCTACGTTAAATCCGGTTGAACCTTTTACTTCAATATCAACGCCGGGTTTGATATAGTCAAACTTAAAATCATAACTGCTAAAACCTAAAAAATAACCCCAGTGCACACGTTGTTTATCAAAATTCTCCAGGTTGATCACCGGATTTTTACTAAACATGGATTGTGCAAAGCTGTTTAATGACAGGAATAGTAAGGAAATAAGGATGACTTTTCTCATATTACTTTTTTGAAGCTGAATAAATCGTTGCGGCTCCGAATGTCTGAGGAGCGTGTTTCACATCTATAAACCCAACTTTTCGTAAAATATTGTTTAACGCTTCACCATGAGGGAAAACAGATGCGGATTCCGACAGGTAGGAATAGGCTACTTTGTCTTTAGAAAACAACTTCCCGATCAACGGTAAGATATTTTTAGTGTAGAAATAATAACCTTGTTTAAAAGGGAATCGGGTTGGAACCGAGGTTTCTAAGATAACAAAAACACCGTTTGGTTTTAGTACGCGCAAGATTTCAGATAATCCTTTTTCAAGAGTCTCAAAATTACGAACACCGAAAGCGACGGTTATAGCATCAAAATAATTATTCTCATACGGAATGTTTTCTGAATCGCCTAATACCATTTGGATCTTATCGGTAAGATTTAAATGAGTGATTTTCTTTTTTCCGATTTCCAGCATTCCGGAAGAAATATCCAATCCGATAATTTGAGTAGCGCTGGTTTTAGTCATTAATATAGCTAAATCACCGGTTCCGGTTGCAATGTCCAATACGGTTTGCGGTTTTTTATCGGAAACTATTTTTAAAACTTTATTACGCCATTTAATATCAATACCAAAAGAAATAACACGATTCAGGTTGTCGTATTTTCCGGAAATCGTATCAAACATTTGGGTTACTTGTTCTTTTTTTCCTAGTTCGGAATCTTTATAAGGCGTGACGTTTTTTGACATTCTTTAAGAAATTTAGAGCAAAGATAATAGAAAAGCACCGTATATGAAAAGAAAGGGTTTTGTTATTGGCAATATTTGGTTAGAAGAGGGTCACCAAATTTGGTGAGATAAAAAATACAAAGATTTGGCGATTGTCTGACGTTGTATTTATTGGGAAATTTACACTATACAAATTAATAGGCTATGTTATCAAAACTATTTTTTTCGGAATTGAAATGGATGCTATTGGTACTGGTTGTTACATTGGTTCTGGTAGAAAGCATCAACAGCGGATTAAATTTTAATCCTGCTGAATATGGGGTACCGCAAACGTTCTTTGGGTTAAATTTGTTTTTGGAAATTTTAGTTTTTTTTGTCTTTAGTACTTTTGTGGTATTTGGTATTAAAGGCTTTTTTGAGATGTATTCTCAACGATTTGCTAATG
Organism: Flavobacterium cerinum; assembly: GCF_024496085.1. Classification (NCBI taxonomy): domain Bacteria; kingdom Pseudomonadati; phylum Bacteroidota; class Flavobacteriia; order Flavobacteriales; family Flavobacteriaceae; genus Flavobacterium; species Flavobacterium cerinum. Next base: position 1,415,243 of record NZ_CP101751.1, read on the forward strand.
TCATTATTTTTATCTCCGGATTGTTACTGACAGTAGCAATTTTTATTTTATGTTATCAGGTGCTTTCACTTGAATAATTCCCAAAAAATACGATAACAATAGCTTTTATAAAACATCCTGAAGTAATATCAGGATGTTTTTTTATACGTCAAAAAACTAAAATCAAAAGCATGTTTTTCATCTTTTGGATGAAATTCCTCGAATGTTAGTTGCCATTGATCCGGGTTGATTTCCGGAAAAAAAGCATCTGCATGCGGACTGGTTTGCACGCGTGTCAATTCGATAGTATCGGCAATTGGTAAAGATTGTTTGTAGATTTCTCCGCCGCCAATGATAAAGATAGACTCATTCTGCGGACTTATTTTAATGGCTTCTTCAAGTGAACCGGCAATCAGAACGCCGTCCGGAACGGAATAGTCTTTCTGACGGGTGATAACCACGTGCGTCCGGTTAGGAAGAAGTTTGGGTAAGCTTTCAAATGTTTTCCGTCCCATTATGATATAATGACCGGTGGTGAGCTGGCGGAAACGTTTAAAATCATCCGGTAAATGCCAGATCATTTGATTGTCTTTTCCTAATGCATTGTTTTCTGCCGCAGCAGCGATAATGGTAATCATGTTATTGTGTAGCGTTGTTCTGTTTGTCAATGTCTTTTTGTAGTTGTTCCAATTTACGCTCCTGTTGTAACATCAGTTTGTCTATCTGAGCACGTTCCCATTTTTTATTCATAAAACTGTCGGTAATAAACACACGAATAAAATGCAATACAAACAAGAAAAACCATACGGTAATAACCCATAAATACCAGTTCATTTCAGGTTTGATATTCAGTAGTTTATTCGCAACAATACAGAAGATGCTTCCCAGGAAAAACAAGACAAAATGAAAATAGAGGCGCTTTTTTTGTTTTAAGCGCTGTCTTGCATATTCATATAATTCGTGTTGGTTTATTTCCATATGAATAGTTTTTATGGAAATAAAGATAAGTAATTTCTTTTAAAATTATATAGAAACAACTCCTTTAATATGCGGATGCGGATCGTAATCGACTAAAGTAAAGTCCTCAAATTTGAAATCAAAAATGTTTTTAATTTCAGGATTCAAGATCATTTTAGGGAGTTTATGCGGTTCGCGGGTAAGTTGTAATTGTACCTGCTCGATATGGTTGTTGTAAATATGTACATCACCGAAAGTGTGAATAAAATCACCGGGTTGCAGATCGCAAACCTGTGCGATCATCATAGTAAACAGCGCATAGGATGCAATGTTAAACGGAACACCTAAAAAGACGTCAGCGCTACGTTGGTATAGCTGACAAGATAATTTTCCGTCGGATACATAAAACTGGAAAAAAGCATGGCAGGGTGGAAGAGCTGCTTTTCCGTCGGCAACATTGTCGGCAAATGACTTGGAAGTGTCTGGAAGTACACTTGGATTCCAGGCCGAAACCAACATCCTTCTGCTGTTTGGATTATTTTTTAAAGTATCAATCAGTTCTGTAATTTGATCAATTTCTTCATTGTTCCAGTTGCGCCACTGATGACCGTAAATTGGACCTAAATTTCCGTTTTCATCCGCCCATTCGTCCCAAATTTTTACGCCGTTTTCGTTTAAGTAGGCAATATTGGTATCACCATTTAAAAACCAAAGTAACTCATGAATAATCGATTTCAGATGTAGTTTTTTAGTAGTAACCAATGGGAACCCTTCACTTAAGTCAAAACGCATCTGATAACCGAAAACACTTTTGGTTCCGGTTCCGGTACGATCACCTTTCTGACTTCCGTTGTCTAAAACGTGCTTTACTAAATCTAAATATTGTTTCATGATGGGAGGCGGGATTGTAAATTAAGATTCTTTTTTTGAAATTTCGTCACGTATTTTAGCCGCTTTTTCATAGTCTTCATTCTGAACGGCACTTTCTAATAAATCGTATAACTCAGCAAGACTGTATTGTGAATAGGTTTCACCGGTAACATCTTCGTTATCGGTCAGACCAAACGTTTCAGGACTGCTTAAAGGATCGTCACCTTCTTCTTTTTTAGTGTCTTCCAGCGGACTTACTTTTAAGTAAATACCGGCTTTGTCCAGTATGTTTTTATAAGTAAATATCGGAGCGTTAAAACGGAGTGCCAATGCAATAGCATCGGAAGTACGAGCGTCAATAATTTCTTCAATTCGATCTCTTTCACAGATAATACTGGAAAAAAATACGCCGTCTACGAGTTTGTGAATAATAACCTGTTTGACAACGATGTCAAATCGGTCGGCAAAATTTTTAAATAAATCGTGGGTTAATGGACGCGGAGGTTTGATCTCTTTTTCAAGAGCGATGGCAATCGATTGCGCTTCAAAAGCTCCTATTACGATCGGTAATTTGCGTTCGCCGTCTACTTCATTTAAAATCAAGGCGTAAGCGCCGTTTTGCGTTTGACTGTATGAAATTCCTTTTATCGTTAATTTTACTAAACTCATCTGGAGGTTGCTACATTATTGCTTTTGGAACTGTTACGTTCTTTTAACTTCGCCTGTTTACAGTATTGGCGTAAATTTGAAAATTACGCATACGGTAAAAAGGTTTGCAAAGTAAACCTAAAATTTCCGCTTTTAAAAATAAAAAAAAAACGGGCTTACTAACAAAGATACTAAATCTTTAGATTAGAAAGCCCGTTTGATTCGGTTGTTTGAAAATTAAGAATTATGTGCTTTAAATTCTTTTAATTTTTCAACTAATTTCGGTACTACATCGAAAGCATCACCAACTACTCCGTAATCTGCAACTTTAAAGAAAGGTGCGTCAGCGTCAGGGTTGATTACTACTTTTACTTTAGAAGAGTTGATTCCGGCAATATGCTGAATCGCTCCTGAAATACCTACTGCAATATATAAGTTGGCAGCTACCGGTTTTCCGGTTTGTCCTACGTGCTCACTGTGAGGTCTCCATCCTAAATCAGATACTGGTTTTGAACAAGCTGTAGCAGCACCTAAAACACTTGCTAAATCTTCGATCATACCCCAGTTTTCAGGACCTTTTAATCCACGTCCGGCAGAAACTACAATTTCAGCATCGGCAATGGTTACTTTTCCGCTTACTTTCTCTACGTTTTCAACTTTGATTGAGAAATCAGCATCATTTAATGACGGTGCAAAATCTTCTTCTGTTAATGAAGAAGCAGATTCGGCTAATCCGAATGAGTTTTTCGCTAATCCGATTACTTTTACATCGGTAGTGATTTCAGTGATATTGAAAGCTTTGTTAGAAAAAGCATTTCGTTTTACTGTGAACGGAGAAGTGCTTTCCGGTAATGCTACTACGTTAGAAGCATATCCCGCATTTAAGCCTACTGCTACAAGCGGAGCCAGGTATAAACTGTCGGTTGTAGAAGATAGAACGATAATTTTGGTTCCTTCTTTCTGAGCCGCTTGTTTGATAACGTCAGCGTATGCTTTAGCGTTAAAAGCAGCTAATTTATCGTTGTTTACTTTTAAAACTTTGTCTACTCCGTATTTTGAAAGCGGGCTAACATCACCTGCGTTAACAGTAACGGCAGTAACGGTTGTTCCCATTTTTTCAGCCACTTTCTTAGCATAAGAAGCTAACTCGAAAGCTACTTTTTTAAATTTTCCTTCTGCTGATTCAGCGTATATTAAAATTGACATGATCTTCTTTGTTTAAAGTTTAAAGGTGAAAAATTAGATAACTTTTGCTTCGTTATGTAAAAGGTTGATTAGTTCATCCAGATTGTCCGGGCTTACTAATTTAACCGCCGATTTCGGAGCCGGTTTTTCAAATTTAACCGCTTTTGTATTGTTATCAGATGCAACTGGTTCCAAAACAGTTAAAGCTTTGGTTCTTGCTGTCATGATTCCTCTCATGTTCGGGATTCTTAAATCTTTCTCCTCAACGATACCTTTTTGTCCGCCCACTACTAATGGAAGGCTTGCACTTAAAGTTTCTTTTCCGCCGTCAATTTCTCTTACCGCTTTGACACTGGTTCCGTTTACTTCAAGACCGATACAAGAGTTGATAAAATCAAATCCGGCTAAAGCAGCCAGCATTCCCGGTACCATTCCACCGTTATAGTCTAATGATTCTTTTCCGGCAATAACTAAATCGTAGTTCCCGTTTTTAACCACTTCAGCCAATTGCTTAGCTACGAAAAAACCGTCTGTTGGCGCTGCGTTTACACGAATTGCCTCGTCAGCTCCGATTGCTAATGCCTTACGTAATGTCGCTTCTGCATCAGGTCCGCCAACGTTAACCACTGTTACGTTTGCTCCTTGTTGTTCTTTAAACCATATCGCTCTGGTTAAACCAAACTCGTCATTAGGATTAATTACGAATTGTACACCGTTTGTGTCAAATTCTGAATCGCCATTAACAAAGTTAATTTTTGAAGTAGTATCAGGCACATGACTGATGCAAACTAATATTTTCATTTTAATTAAAGTTAAAGTTGATTAATTTTTGAGCAACGAAAGTAATGATTTTATTTCAATAAATTACTATGCGTGCATAATAAATATCTTTTTTACAATGATTTAAAGGATAAATTCCTAATAATTTAAAAAACATTTGAAATGAAAAACTTTTTTGCGAAATCAAAACTTTTTCGTCTTTAGTAGAAAGAATGTTATAATTGCTAGTTTGTAGCGGCTAAGTAATTTAAAATTTTTACTTTTGCGAATTGAATAAATAAGGAAAACCAAATTACATGAGAACGATACAGTTTAGAGAAGCGGTTTGTGAAGCGATGAGCGAAGAAATGCGTCGCGACGAATCGGTATATTTAATGGGAGAAGAAGTAGCCGAATATAACGGTGCTTATAAGGCTTCCAAAGGAATGCTGGATGAATTCGGTCCGAAAAGAGTTATTGATACTCCTATCGCAGAATTAGGTTTTGCCGGTATCGCAGTTGGTTCTGCCATGAACGGTAACCGTCCTATCGTAGAATTTATGACGTTTAACTTTTCATTGGTTGGAATCGATCAGATCATCAACAACGCAGCAAAAATGCGTCAGATGTCTGCCGGACAATTCTCAATGCCTATCGTATTCCGTGGTCCTACAGCTTCTGCCGGACAGTTAGCGGCAACACACTCTCAGGCTTTTGAAAACTGGTTTGCAAATACACCGGGACTTAAAGTTGTAGTACCGTCAAATCCATATGATGCAAAAGGATTATTAAAATCAGCTATCCGTGATAACGATCCGGTTATCTTTATGGAATCCGAACAAATGTACGGTGATAAAGGGGAAGTGCCGGAAGGGGAATATACTATTCCGTTAGGTGTTGCTGAAATTAAACGTGAAGGAACCGATGTAACTATTGTTTCATTCGGAAAAATTATAAAAGAAGCGTATATCGCTGCTGATGAATTAGCGAAAGAAGGTATCTCTTGTGAGGTGATCGACTTAAGAACGGTTCGTCCGATGGATTATGATGCAATCCTGAAATCGGTTAAAAAAACCAACCGTCTTGTAGTATTGGAAGAAGCTTGGCCGTTTGGTAGTGTAGCTTCAGAAATTACTTATATGGTTCAGGAAAAAGCATTCGATTATCTGGATGCTCCTATTCAACGAATTACTACTGCAGATACTCCTGCGCCGTATTCTCCGGTGCTTTTAAAAGAATGGTTGCCTAATGCAGGCGATGTTGTAAAAGCAGTGAAGAAAGTTACTTATAAATAAGAAAATATACTCTATATTTGAAGCTTCATCGATTAAACAGATGAAGCTTTTTTTTTGCTTATGAGGAAATTATATTACACCCTATATTTAATACTTATTTTTTCAGTTGGTATCAAGGCGCAGACAAAAGTAACCGGTACGGTTTACGATGAAATGAATGAGCCAATGCCGTTTGCAAGCGTTTTCTTTAAAGGAACGACAATAGGTGTAACAACAAATGAAAACGGAAAATTTACACTGACATCAGAAACAAATCAGAAAGTGTTGGTGGCATCTTTTGTCGGATATAATAATCAGGAAATTCAATTGAAACAGGAGGTAACTGAAAATTTAAAAATAAGACTGACTATCGGACAAGAACTACAGGAAGTGCTTATTGTTAGTAAGCCTAAAAAACACTTGTCTAAAAAAGAAAATCCGGCATATCGTATTCTTCAGGGAATCTGGGCTAATAAAAAGAAAAACGGACTTAAACTGGCTAAAGCTTACGATTATGAACGCTACTCTTCCGTAAGTCTTGGACTAAGTAATCTGGATAGTGTTTTCCTGAGAAAAATTGTCGGTAATGCCTATGATTCTGTTGCTGCGATTGTAAAAGAAGAAAGACGTCAGAATAAATTTATTGTACCGGTATACATGAAAGAAACTAACGAACATGTATATGGGAATAATCTGCTGAATAAGGAAAGAATCGATATGGAAGCCGAACGAAATACCGGGTTAAATCAACGCGGATTTATTTTCGATCGGATCAGTAATACCTTTACCACAATCGATGTGTATGATGATGATATTCAAATTTTGAATAAAGCTTTTGTCAGCCCGATTTCAACAAGAGGTTACGGGGTATATGAATACTTATTAAAAGATAGTATCGTTGAAGGCGGTAAAAAAACATACCATATTTATTTCTTCCCTCGGGAATCGGCCGATTTGGTTTTTGAAGGTAGTTTTAAAGTAACGGATAAAACGTTTGCGCTGACCGAAATTTCGATGCGTACCAATAAGAATATCAACTTAAGTTTGGTGCGTAATCTGTATTTTGAAAAATACTTCGAAACATTAAATGATACCATGTATCTGCCGACACGGGATTACTACGAAGGTGATTTTACACTGTTTACAAAGAATGATGATGAAAAAGGTTTCTATGTAAAAAAGAACCTCGTGTATAGTGATTATGTATTGAATCAGCCCAAAGAGGATGCTTTCTACGATGGCAAGATTGTACAGATCAGAGGCGATCAGTTTGAAAAAGAAGATCAGTACTGGAAATCATTGCGGGCTTCCGAAAATAAAACAGAAGAAACCCGAAAGGTAATTCAGGATCTGAAATCGAATAAAAAGGTTAGGAGCGTTACCGATATTATTACCGTATTGTCAACCGGTTATGTCGGAGTATTTGATGGTATTCAGGCCGGATTTTTATGGCAGCTCATCTCCAATAATAATGTGGAAGGACTTCGACTCAGAGCCGGTTTCCGAACGTATAAAACAGATAACGACCGTTTCAGGGCAATGGTTTACGGTGCTTACGGAACAAAAGACCAGAAGTTTAAATATGGAGCAGAAGCAAAATATTTATTGAGCTTTAAACCGCGTATCGTTGTCGGTGCATCGCATTTGGATGATAACCTGCAATTGGGCGGAAAACTGATCGAAACGGATGAGTTGTTACCGAAGAACCTGAATACAAACGTAATCATCGGACGTGGTGAAAACTATTTCCTGTCACGCGTGAGAAGAACTTCGGTTAATTTTGATTTTGCATTTAATAATAATGTACACTTAAATGTTTCTTCCGTTCGCCAACATATCAAAGCGGCGGATCCGACGCATTTCTCAATTGATTATGCTTCCCCGGATACCGGATTGGTTCAAAGTGAATTGGTAGATTATACAAGTAATATATCGTTAATCCTTACGCCGGGACGTTATGTTTACGGTTTTGGTGTTGACCAAAAACTGGGAACAACCTTATATCCTACAATTATATTAAAATACATTCGAGGGAATAAAGGGGTATTTGGAGGTGATTTCGATTACAACAAGATTCAGATGTCGGTTAATAAACCGCTATTCCTGAGTAATTTCGGAATACTAAAAACCAATATCGAATTCGGAAAAGTATTTGACGCCGTTCCGTTACCGTTATTAAATCCGATCAGTGCCGATCAAACCTTCTCGGTTGTGCCGAATTCATTCTCATTATTGAACTATTACGATTTTGTAACCGATACCTATTTGTCAGCACATTTCGAACATCATTTCAACGGATTGATTATGAATCGTATTCCGCTGATCAAAAAACTAAAATGGAGAAGTTTGATTTTCTACCGATTTGCTTACGGTAGTATTTCGCAGAAAAATATTGATATGAACCGATCATTTCTTGCTTATCAGGCTCCGTCAGACAAAGTGTATAGCGAATATGGTTTCGGATTTGAAAATATCGGATACGGAAACTTCAGACCCTTCCGTGTTGATTTTATCTGGAGAACCGATTTTACAGCAATCAACGGAAAACAATCTCCCGGCTTCGGTGTTCGTTTCGGATTTATCCCGGAATTCTAATCGTCTAAAGCGATATTTTAAGGCAAAGCTTTTCAAAAGCAGTTCATTAAATGGAATTAAACTTGTGAAAAATCAATTTTATTATACCTTTGCAGTCGCTTAATTTAGAACAAAAAGTATAAAAATGAGTACACTTAATATTGAATCATTCGATGCGTTTATCGAAATCCCAAGAGGAAGCAGAAATAAATACGAATACGACTTTGAACAAAAGAGAATCCGTTTTGACAGAATGTTATATTCTGCCATGTTTTACCCGGCAGATTACGGATTTATTCCTGAAACTTTAGCTTTGGACGGAGATCCGCTTGATGTTTTGGTATTATTCACGGAGCCATCTGTTCCGGGATGTTTGGTTGAGGTAAAACCAATCGCTGTTTTTAAAATGGCGGATGATAAAGGACCGGATGAGAAAATCGTTTGTGTACCGGTATCGGATCCGATCATGAACAAATTAAACGATATCACGGATATTAATGTTCATACTGTACAGGAAATTGAACATTTCTTCCAGGTATATAAAGATCTTGAAAATAAAAAAGTGGATGTGCAAGGTTGGGGTGATGTGAAAGAAGCACACGCTATGATCGAAGAATGCGCAAAACGATTCCAGGAATTGGATCAGGCTAAAAAAGATAGCTATTCCATTAAATTATAATTCAAAAGCCCTATTCTAAATAGGGCTTTTTTTATGGAATTTATGTAACTTTATCACAGTAAAACACAAGCAGATTGTCATATTCAGGCTTGTGTTTTATTGTTTAAGGACTATAGATTATAAACGTTATTCGAACAGGTATGGCAAACAGAAGAAACTTTATTAAGACAACAGCTATCGCCTCGGTTGCCGTAGCGTTGAATGCTTTTGGAAAAAAAGAAGAACCGGATACTGCTTTTGCGACAACGGGAAAAGTAAAAAAACCGATTGTATTGTCAACCTGGAGTTTTGGTATACCGGCCAATGCAGCTGCCTGGGAAATTCTGAAAAATAAAGGAAGAGCGCTTGATGCGGTTGAAGCCGGAGTACGGATTCCTGAAGCCGATCCGAAAGAAAGAAGTGTCGGTTATGGCGGACGTCCGGATCGGGACGGACGCGTGACGCTGGATGCCTGTATTATGGACGAATTTTCTAATATCGGTTCGGTTGCCTGTCTGGAACATATCAAACATCCGATTACCGTAGCAAGAGCTGTAATGGAAAAAACACCGCATGTGATGTTAGTTGGAGAAGGTGCATTGCAGTTTGCACTATTACAGGGGCATAAAAAGGAAAATCTGTTGACGGAAACTTCAGAAAAAGAATGGCGGGAATGGCTGCAAAACAGCGATTATAAACCGGTTGTAAATATCGAAAATCATGATACGATCGGAATGATTGCGTTGGATATGCAAGGCAATCTTTCCGGAGCTTGTACAACAAGTGGAATGGCGTATAAAATGCATGGACGGGTTGGCGATTCTCCGATTATCGGAGCCGGATTGTATGTGGATAATGAAATCGGTGCTGCTACTGCGACCGGACATGGGGAAGAAGTTATCCGTATCGCCGGTTGTCATTTGGTAGTGGAATTGATGCGTCAGGGAAGATCACCGCAAAAAGCCTGTGAGGAAGCGGTGGATAGAATTGTAAAGCTGACAAAAAACAGAAATAAAAATTTAAAAGATATTCAGGTCGGATTTATTGCGCTTAATAAAAAAGGAGAACATGGTGCTTATTGTGTTCAGAGTGGTTTTAGCTATGCGAAATACGATGAAACCGGAAATGTTTTACTGGATGCTAATTACTTTTTAAAATAAGATGAAACAACTGGAAATAGCCTGCTTTAATCTGGAATCGGCAATAATTGCAGAACAAGGCGGAGCGAATAGAATTGAACTGTGTAAAGAGCAACACTTAGGAGGAACTACACCTGATATTGAAACGGTTCGGGAAGCACGCGATCGGTTAACAATTGATTTATATGTAATGATTCGTCCGCGTGGCGGCGATTTTTGTTATAACGAAAAAGAGCTGGAGCAGATGAAAGCGGATATTATAGAAATGAAGTCGCTTGGTGTAACCGGTTTTGTTTTCGGAATCCTGAATCAAAAAGATGAAGTTGATAAAAGCATAAATACCGAACTGGTTCGTTTGGCCGCTCCGTTACCATGTACTTTTCATAGAGCTTTTGATGAAATTGCAGATTTGGAAAAGGGAATTGATGACTTAGTGGCTTGCGGCTTTACGACTATCCTGACATCCGGTGGTTATGCAAATGTAGACGAAGGTGAACGAACACTAATGGAACTGGTTGCCTATGCCGGAAAACGAATTATAATTATGCCCGGAGGCGGCTTGCGATCTGCTAATAGCTATAGGATTGCAACGCGAACGAATGCCGCATTTTATCATTCTTCAGCGATAACGGATGCTACAGGAATTGCATCACTTGAAGAGGTTAAAGCATTAAGAAAAAACCTGTCCGATTTTTAAAACGGACAGGTTTGTTTTTTAAAATAAACCGTTAATCTCGGCGTCTATTCGGTTGATAATGTTTCCTAAATCTTCCGGATTGTCTACGAAATTGATATTGTCTACATCAATGATCAATAATTTGCCTTTCGTGTAGGTCTGAATCCAGGCTTCATAACGTTCGTTCAGTCGGCTTAAATAATCAATAGAGATTGTATTTTCATATTCCCGTCCTCTTTTGTGAATCTGAGAAACCAGATTCGGAATTGAGCTGCGTAAGTAAATCAATAAATCCGGAGGAGCAACTAAACCTTCCATTAATTCAAAAAGGGAAGTATAATTACTGAAGTCACGATTCGTCATTAAACCCATTGCATGTAAATTGGGGGCAAAAATATGGGCATCTTCATATATGGTTCTGTCCTGTATAATCTTTTTTCCGCTTTGGCGAATTTGAAGCACTTGTCGGAAACGACTATTCAGGAAGTAAATTTGCAGGTTAAAAGACCAACGATCCATCTGATGGTAAAAATCATCTAAGTAAGGATTGTCCACTACATCTTCAAAATGCGGTTCCCACTTAAAATGTTTTGCCAAAAGGCGGGTTAATGTTGTTTTTCCGGCACCAATGTTTCCTGCTACAGCTATATGCATTATGGTAAATTAATTTTATAATTTCTGATTTCGTTATTGGTAAAAGTAGCTAAAATTTGCTCTTTATAATAAAAACTTTTGATGCTTTTTTCGGGGAGTTGGATATTTATCGTAACGGCATTTTCTAAGTCATAAAGAAACAAGCGGTTGTCTTTTTGAAAAAGAATTCGGGTAGGCGAAATAAATTGCAGATTGTCAAATGCGGGTAACTGCCCCAGATAGCTTATTTTTCCGAAAATACTGGAAACATAGCAATTATTACGGATGTCAACCCAGTAAAAATAATTGTAATCCGATTGATACTGCTGTATGGCATCTTTGATCGGGGTTGAAATCGGACTAAAAGTGTTTTTAAATATGTCGTATAAACCCAGTTTTTGTGAATTCAGATCAAACAGCCACAAGCGATTCTGAGAAGCAAGACTAACAGCCTGCGGAAATAACTCCGGATTGGTTTCAGAAAAATTGATCTTCTGTGTTTCGTTTAATTGATTGTCTAATAATACGACAGCATTAAATACTTTATAATAAAGAACGATTTGTAACGGATTTTGGAGGTCAACCTGACGAATGGCTCCGAAAGCAAGATTGCGATATTGGAATTGCTGATTGCGGTTTGTTTTCCGAAATTCATTTTCTTTGATGGTATAAGTACTGCCAAACGGATCATTGCCGATAAAGAAGTCGCCTTCCATTTGTTCCGACGAAAGAAAAACCGGACTGATGTCTTTGGTTTGGGAACAGATGTGAAGACTGACCAACAAACAGAGGGAAAAAACAATTTTTTGCATCATGCTGCAAATTACAAATAAACCTTTTATAAAGTAAAGAGTCCTATGTAAAATTGATCTTGCTTTGTAACAAAAAGCAGATTTAAAAGTCTTATTCAAAAAAGCCAAACAAAAACAACAAGATGAAAAAAACAATACTAACAGGGATAGCATTTTTAGGTTTTGCTATCACCGCTATGGCCCAGGGTTTTCAAGGAATGGCCGTCTATGAATCCAAAACCACAGCTCCTGAGTTTAAGATGGAAGGGAATGGAATTACACCTGAAATGCAGAAAATGATTCAGGAACGTATGAGAAAAATGCTGGAAAAAACATTTGTGCTGAATTTCGATAAATCGACTTCCATTTATAAAGAGGAAGAAAAGCTGGATGCGCCCGGACAACAGGGACCTGGCGGAAGAATGATGAATTCGATGATGGGAGCCGGAGGAACGTTTTTTAAAAATATAAAAGATAAAACCTATACCGTAGATAAAGAATTTATGGGTAAAGAGTTTTTGATCAACGATTCTTTAGCGAAACTGGAATGGAAACTGGAAGGTGAAACTAAAAAAATCGGGGATTACAATTGTTTTAAAGCCACAGCAATAAAACCGGTAAGCCAATCGGATTTCCGTAATTTCAGAAGAAAAAAAGAGGGCGCTAAAAAAGAAGAGGCTAAAAAAGAGAAAACAACCAATTTTATGGATGATTTCGAAATGCCGAAAGAAATTACAATAACAGCGTGGTATACACCGGATATTCCGGTAAGTCAGGGACCGGAAAGTTATTGGGGATTACCGGGGCTAATCCTGGAAGTTAACGATGGTCGTACGGTGATTGTATGTTCTAAAGTGGTAATGAATTCGAAAGACAAAGTAGAGATAAAAGCTTCTAAAAACGGTAAAGTCGTTAAACAAAAAGAATACGATGAAATCGTGGTGAAAAAAATGGAAGAAATGCGTGAAATGAACGGCGGACAAGGTCCGGGTCGTATGCAAATGCGAATGGGCCGTTAATCACTAACCAATAAGTTTATAGCCTCTGCCTCTTACATTGATGATTTGAATGGAAGGGTCGGAGGCTAATTTTTTACGCAGTTTTGAAATAAAAACATCCATACTCCGACCGTTAAAAAAATCATCTTTACCCCATATGTGGAGTAATGCAGCCGATTTGTCAAGAATTTCATTTCGGTTTTCCAACAGCAGTTTTAAGACCAATGCTTCCCGATGAGTCAAAGAATAAACCGTCTCCTTATGGGATAAGATTTGTTTGTTGAAATTAAAATCGTAAGAACCGATACGATTTTGATCTTCCGTAGTATGTTGAGCTATACGTCCCAATAGAGCATGAATCCGAACGATCAACTCTTCCATGCTAAACGGCTTTTTTATGTAGTCGTTTCCGCCGTGATTAAATCCGTCTACCACATCCTGAACCTGCGATTTTGCACTTAAAAAAAGCAACGGTATCGTTTTATCTGTTTTTCGGATTTCCTGAGCCAGTGTAAAACCATCTTTTTTAGGCATCATAATGTCCAAAACAACAGCATCGGGCCTTTCGTTTATAAACGCTCGGTATGCATCTTCACCATTTATGCAATGCGTTACTTTAAAATCACGGGTTTCCAGACTTTCCTTGATAATCAGACCCAGTGTTTCTTCGTCTTCAGCCAGTAATAAATTGATTTTACTCATGTGGAATTGTGATTTTAAATGTGGTTATTTCATCCGAAATCAGTTCAAGTGTTCCGCCGTGTTTTAGAATAATATTACGGGCATAATACAATCCGATTCCGAAACCTTTTTGATCATGTCGGTTGTTACTGGGAATCCGGTAAAACTTATCGAAAATTTTCGCGCGTTGGGATTTGTCTATCCCGGAGCCGTTGTCACTAACGGTAATGCTGGTTTTTCCGCTTTCTTCCGTAAGTGTTAATATGATTTGATCACCACCGTATTTAATAGCATTGTCAATCAGATTGGTGATCACATTTTCAAAATGAAAAACATCAACATAAATTAGAATTTCCGGATTCGTCGTCTTTAGAGAAATACTCTTTTCGGTTTTGATCTGTATCTTTTCAAGTATGTTTTGAGTTAATTCATTTAAGTTGACCGATTCCCGTCGCAATTGTAATTGATCACTTTCTAAAAAGGAAGTTTCCAAAATTTTCTCTACAATCTGATGTAGTTTCGCTAAATGCTGATTGGATATTGCCAGGTATTTCTTTGTTTTCTCCGGCTCATTCTCGGTGTTGAATTTTTCTATTCCTTCAAGTGCACTGGTTACAACGGCAATCGGCGTTTTGAGCTCGTGTGATACATTACTGATAAAATCATTTTTAATAATAGCGAGCTGTTTTTGTTGGCGGATAATATACAGCAGATAGAAAAGAGAAAAAACAATACACAATGATAAAATCAAGGATAAGAGTATACCGGCAAGACCTTCTTTTAGGGTTTTAAAAAAAATATCAGGGAAAAATAATTCCAGTTTACCGTCCTGTGGTAAATAAGTTGATTTAGAAGCTGTAGTAAAACTATATTTTTTATCTCCGGGATTTTGATATTCCGATACCGTCCGATGATTTCGTGTGTATAATAATGCGTAATCCATATCAAGTTGCTTACGGCTAAACTCACGATCGAGATAGTTCGCAATTTTGGGTAAGTCAATACTGTCCTGACGTACGGCAATAATGATTTTTTGGGCTAATACCTGTATGTTTTTGATCTCCGAAACGGATGGGTTGGGTTCGTCGGAGGAATATTTAATAAGGACTTTTTTGTGTTTCGGTTTGGAGGAATCAGCCTGGACCTTTGTCCGGTATACGCGTATGTTTTTTACATCACCGGGAACAGGTAAATCAGATGGATCAGGCAAATTTATCGTATCGCGATAAGTAATATTCGATTTGGCTTTTTCACTGTAATAACTGTCAATACCATTATCTAAAGCGATCTGAATTGTATTGATCAAATTTTGTTTATTCGTCCGGTAGCTGGTAATATTCCAATAGATTTGAATCCCTACAGTGATAAGAATTGTAAAGGTGATCCAGTAAACGATATGGTTCCGGAAAAATGATTTCATGATTCAAAAGTAATAACTGCCGGGATATCTTTTTTAGCGTTAACACACGTTAACATTCATTACGTTCCTGTTAAAGCTTGCTCAAATACATTTGTATCAGGAAATTAATAAAAAAACACGATGAAAAAAAGTATTTTATGGGGAGCACTTCTTTTGTGGAGCATTGGAAGCGTTCAGGCACAGCAGCAATTTAGCGGTAAAGCGGTTTATGAATCCAAACGTGATATGTCGAAGCTAAAAGTGGAAGGCAATAGTATGACACCGGAAATACAGCAGCGAATTCTCGAGCAAATGAAAAAGAATATGGAGAAAACCTTTGTGCTGGATTTTGATAAAACAACTTCGCTTTATAAGGAAGAAGAGAAACTGGAAAGTCCGTTGGCCGATGCCGGATCGGGTGTTCGGGTGCGCGTTTCTACCAGAGGGGGAAATTTGTATAAAAATGTAAAAGAGAAACGCTATGTCGATGAAAATGAAATATTCGGAAAAGAATTTTTGATTAAGGATGCGTTGACCGATTGGAAGTGGGAAATGAGTTCCGAAACGAAAATGATTGGCGATTATACCTGTTATAAAGCGACAGCGATTCGGAATAAAATAGCAGAACCGAAGCCTAAAGATAAAAAATCGGTTTTAAATCTTGAAGAAACAGAACCGAAGGAAGTTCGTGTTACAGCTTGGTATACGCCGGATATTCCGGTAAGTCAGGGACCGGATGATTATTGGGGATTGCCGGGATTAATTCTCGAGGTAAGCGACGGGAATACGACTATTTTGTGCTCTAAAATTGTGCTGAATCCAAAAGAAAAAACACAAATTAAAGAACCTACAAAAGGAAAAGTAGTAACGCAAAATGAATATGATACGATACTGCGTAAAAAAGCAGAAGAGACTTTTGAAGTGTCGAAAAATGAAAAAGGGAAAACGGTTATTCGAATCGGCGGATAATATTGAAATAATAATGCATTGTTTTCGTAACAAAAAATAAAAAAAAACGTCTATAAAGATTGAACCAAATTCATTTTTTGAAGTCTTAGAATAGTATAAACTCAAAAGGAAAGTAAAATCAGTATAATGAAGAAATATTTACACCTACTATTTTGTCTGTTGTCATTGGCCGGTTATGCCCAGAATATCCGCTATGAAGGCGTTATTAAAGATACTTTGGGAGCACCGTTGGAAATGGCTAATATCATGGCGATCAATAAAGAAACAAAAGCCATGGATGCCTATGCGATCACAAATGATGCGGGAAAGTTTCAGATGTCTTTAAAAGCCAATACTAATTATACGATTAAAGCCAGTTACGTAGGCTATTCGGCTTATGAAGCCGATCTGAAAACGGGGGCAACGAATATGAGTAAAACGATAAGCCTGCATGAAGGGATTGATTTACAAGGCGTGCAGATTGTAAAAGAAATGCCGGTTACCATAAAAGGCGATACCATTGTCTATAATGCCGATTCGTTTAAAAACGGAACAGAACGGAAATTAGGCGATGTGCTGAAAAAACTACCGGGTGTTGAGGTGAATGCCGATGGTGAAATTGAGGTAGAAGGTAAAAAAGTCCAGAAAGTAATGGTGGAAGGAAAAGACTTTTTTGACGGTGATACTAAAATTGCGACAAAAAATATACCGGCTGATGCTTTGGATAAGATTCAGGTATTGCGGAATTATAATGAAGTGTCCAATTTAAAAGGACTGGAAAACAACGAAGAGAATGTAGCGCTGAACATCAAATTAAAAGAAGGAAAGAAAAATTTCTGGTTTGGGGAAATGATGGCCGGAATTGGTGTCGGACATGAGGAAGATCGCCATATTGTGAATCCGAAATTGTTTTATTACAATCCGAAGTACAGCGTTAATGTAATCGGTAATCTGAATAATATAGGAGAATTGCCGTTAACGATGCAGGACTATTTTAAGTTTTCAGGCGGATTTAAAAACATGATGCGAAAAGGCGGAACGTCATTTAATGTTTCTTCAAACGACCTGGCCATTTTAGGACTTCGTAATAATCGGGCAAAAGAAATCGATACCAAATTCGGAGCGGCAAACTTTAGTTATAACCCATCCAAAGCGTGGACACTTAGCGGATTCGGAATTTTCTCCGCCAGTAAAACCGATTTGGAAACGAATTCCAGAACGGTGCGAACGGATAACTTACCGGACGGAACTACGGCAACGATTACTGAAGAACGCCAGGATCTGACACGCCAGAAAACCAATTTGGGGCTGTTTAAACTAAGTTCAAGTTATGTGCCGTCGGATAAAGTGCATTTTGATTACGATGCTTTTATTAAGGTATCCGATCAAAAAGAAACCAATAGTGTTTATTCGAGTTTATTGGATGATATTTATACCAATAAAAAGCAAAAACCGTTTTCAATAAGTCAAAACCTGAATTACTATTATACTTTAAATAATAAGAATGTTTTTGCTTTTGAAATGCAACATTTGTATCAGGAAGAAGATCCTTTTTATAATGCAAATCTGCAATTACAACCGTTTCAGTTACCGGGATATGTGATCGGACAAAATCGTAATGATCTGACGCAAAACCGTTTTGTGAAAACAAATAAATTAGATGCGAAGTTTGATTATTACTATATGGTAACGCCAAAAAGTAATATCAATGTAACGATAGGAAATACGTATTCCAATCAGAATTTTAATTCTCATATTTTCCAGATTCTGGATAACGGTAATACAAATGACCTGAACGATCCGCAGAACAATAATAATGTGGATTATACATTTAACGATGTGTTTTTGGGATTGCATTATAAATTTATAACCGGGAAGTTTACGTTTAATCCGGGATTCAGTCTGCATAACTATACGATGAATAACGAACAGTTGCAAACCGAGTTTAAAAACAATTTTGTACGCGTGTTACCGGATTTTTATGCGCTGTATCAAATTAAAAAATCAGAAACGCTGACGTATAATTTCTCCCTGACGAATAACTTTACGGACATCGCCAAATTAGCGGAAGGTTATGTGTTTTCCAATTATAACAGTTTATTCAGTGGTAATCGTACATTGGAAAGCTCGTTGTCGCAAGTACATAGTTTGCGTTATTTTAAATACAACATGTTTAACTTTGAAAATATTTTTGCCAATATTACCTATACCCGACAAACAGATGCGATTAAATCGAAAGCCCTTTTTGACGGTGTAAATCAGGTGTCGTCTTCAGTGAATATGAATTCGGCTTTTGCAGATGAAAGTTTTACGGCCAATGCAAATTACGGGCGTTCTTTTCTTCGCTATTATAAAGCATCGATCGGCGGAAATTTCAGTTGGAGTAAAAACAACAATATCCGGGTATTTCAGAATAACGTAGAAGAAACCCAGACAACCGATTCGTATACGCAGAATTATAACGTGAAATTTTCAACCAATTTCAAGAAATTACCGAATATTGAGTTGGGCTACGGATTCACCAAAAACGATTTCTTTAGTGATACCTTCTTTGTCGATAGTCCTTCGGTAACATTGGAGTATTATTTTCTTGATGCTTTTTCATTTACATCGGATTATACTTTTTATCACAACCGAAATAAAGCCAATACAATCGATAACGAATATGATTTTTTGAATGCAAGTCTGACTTATCAAAAAAAGGATAGTAAATGGGAATACAAAGTTTCAGCGACGAACCTTTTGAATACAACATCATTAAATGATAGTAGTTTTAATCAGTTAGGCGGTTCCAGTAGCTTTTCACAATATCTGGTACAACCGCGATATATTATATTCTCTTTAAAATACAATCTATAAAAACGAATCGTTATTAAAAAGAAACAGCCTGCAATTGCAGGCTGTTTTGTTATATAAGGCTCCGATTATAAGCCGAAAGCTTCTTTGATAGCGTCTACGTAATCCAGTTTCTCCCAGGTAAACAATTCTACAGTAACGGTTTTTTCTTTTCCGCCCGGAGCAATAAAGGTTTTAGTTACCGTTTCCGGTGTTCTTCCCATGTGTCCGTAAGCAGCAGTTTCGCTGTAAATAGGATTTCTTAATTTTAAACGTTGTTCGATAAAGTAAGGACGCATGTCGAAGATGCTCTCTACTTTTTTCGCAATTTCACCGTCAGTCAGATTTACCTTTGACGTACCGTAAGTATTAATGTAAATACCCATTGGTTTTGCTACACCGATTGCATAAGAAACCTGAACCAGAATTTCATCGGCAATACCGGCAGCTACCAGGTTTTTAGCGATATGACGGGTAGCATAAGCCGCACTACGGTCTACTTTACTCGGATCTTTTCCGGAGAAAGCACCACCACCGTGAGCTCCTTTTCCGCCATAAGTATCTACAATGATTTTTCTTCCCGTTAATCCGGTGTCACCGTGAGGTCCTCCGATAACGAATTTTCCGGTCGGGTTAATGTGGTACTCGATTCTTTCGTTGAATAGATGTGCATATTGAGGATTCTTTGCAATGATACGCGGAATCAAAATTTCGATAATATCTTTTTTGATTTTTGCTAACATCGTTGCTTCTTCATCAAAATCATCATGTTGTGTAGAAATTACAATAGCATCAATACGCACCGGTTTGTTGTTATTGTCGTATTCTAACGTTACCTGAGACTTAGCATCGGGGCGTAAATATGTGATTTCGTTATTCTCTCTTCGCAATGCAGAAAGTTCCTGTAATAATTTGTGCGAAAGATTTAAAGCCAATGGCATATAATCTTCGGTTTCGTTTGTTGCATAACCAAACATCATTCCCTGGTCACCGGCACCCTGATCTTCCTTGTTAGATCGGTCAACACCCTGGTTGATATCTTGTGATTGTTCGTGAATAGCTGATAAAACGCCACAAGAGTTGGCTTCGAACATATATTCACTTTTGGTATAACCGATTTTTTTGATCACCTCACGGGCAATCTGCTGTACATCCAGGTAAATTTTAGATTTTACTTCACCGGCAAGAATTACCTGTCCGGTAGTAACTAATGTTTCACATGCTACTTTCGATTCCGGATCGAAAGCTAAAAAATTATCAATTAATGCATCAGAAATTTGATCGGCAATCTTATCCGGATGTCCCTCACTTACTGATTCTGACGTAAATAAATAAGCCATAAGTTTAATTTTTATAATTAAGCGAGGAAAAAATATTGCAGGAAATGCCTAAAGAAGTAAGTACTGCTTTAGCATTTTTTTAATACCGATTGTTGGAATCGGTAAGAGGTTGCAATCAGTTCAAATTTTTCCTCTTGAAATTTTTGTTTGCAAATTTATGAAAGACTTCGTTCTTAATAAAGAAAAAAAGCAAAAAAAAATAACAGGATTGGTAAAAAATGTGAAAACGAAAATTTTGCAATTACGTAATTGTTAGGTTCTGTGATAGAATTCTTGTGTTGAACGCATTATAACTCTTAAAAAAATAATACTCTTAAAAAATGAAGTATAATGAATAACGGTAAAATAGTAAAGCTACTCTTCTTGTGAGGACAGTTTTTTTATGCATTGTTGTAAAAATGGTTTATAATCACTGACAAACAGTTCTAAATATTGATTGATTGACGGTAAAAGGGAAATTTTGGTGAATTAATTTAAATTTAGTCTAAATGAAAATAAAATTATTTTTTACAGTTACATTGCTTTTTTCAATAGTGGTCAATGCACAAACATCCGGGACAAGAATTCTTTTTGAAGATGATTTTGAGTCTTATGATGACTTTGCTTTACCTGATGGTAGTACAATGAAGATTGGGGACTGGATAGTTCACGATAAAGATGGATTAATGAGCTATACGGGTACCGATGGAATAATGTGGGAGGGCAGAGGAGAGCCCATGGGCTTTATGATTTTTAATCCGACGGCAGCCGGAGTTGCTCATCTGACTACAAATCCCACAAGGAATTTTGATCCCAAATCCGGTGAAAAATATGCCGGTTCATGGCGAGGTATTCCGTCAGAATTTAATCCTTATTTGAAATTTAGTGACGACTGGTTAATAAGCCCCGAAATCACACTGGGAGCCTCGGGTAATGAAGTCAGCTTTTGGGTAAAATCACTTTCAGATGCCTACGGATTAGAAAGTTATACTGTAGCAGTGTATCCGGAGGGAGTTCCTGTGTTCTCCTGGCAAAATCCATATGGTTATGACGTGATTGCGGGTAGCTATGAACAACCGCTACTAGCTCCGTTTAATGATTGGGAACAAAAAACATTTAATCTAGATGCCTATGCGAATCAAACAATCAGAGTTGCTATTAATTGTTTATCAAGTGAGAAGCTTTTCTTTATGGTGGATGATTTTAAAGTGACAACTGCTGATGAAGGCGCGTTGGGAACAACTGATTTCTTCGCTGAAAATTTCTCAATATTTCCGAATCCGGCGAATGAGGTGTTAAATATTGCTGCTAAAAAAGAAATGATAATAAACAGCCTTCAGATTACGGATTTGTCCGGGCGAATCGTAAAATCGGTAACCCTGCAAAAACTAACGGAATTTCAGGTCAATATTATGGATTTAAAGGCCGGAATGTATTTTGTTTCAATAGATACAAACGAGGGTATAGTAACCTCTCGATTTCTGAAAAAATAACTATTTTTATAAGCTTGAAAAGGTGAAAAAAGGAAAGGAAATAAAAACAAATGAGAAGACTGTTTTCCATCACTTAATTCTAAATACGTAGTATTTAGGGAACTGCGTAGGAAAAATAAAAATGTTAAAATTTGTTTTTTGGTTTGGTTATTCCAAAATAAGTTTTCAACTTTGCCCCATCAAATAGAAAATAGAGATGAAATCAATTAAGCGAAATATGTGTATTATGATGTGGAAAAGTTCCGCAGGGGATACCATTGCTTAATTTTGAAATTTCAAATTTAAAATATAGTACTAAAGCCCCTGCCAAAAGCAGGGGCTTTTTTTATTTAAAAAAAACAAAACAGTAAGAATCAGAAAATAGGAATTAAAAAAATGAAAGCAACAGCAAGCGTAAAGATGATTATGAAACGAATGATGTGTATGTCGATGTACGCAACCCATTGCTATTGCCAAAAGCGAATGACTTAGTCTAGTTTATATAGTTCAAACTGTAAAGTCCTTTTGGTAAAGCGCCAAAAGGACTTTTTTTTTAAATCAAAATCTAACTTAAAATCAATAAAAACATGAGCACTCAGAAATTTTCAACAAACGCATTGCACGCAGGACATAACGTATCAAATAACGCAGGAACCCGTGCCGTACCAATTTATCAGACAACATCCTATGTCTTTAATAATGCCGAACATGCTGCCAATTTATTCGGACTTACTGAGGCAGGATATATCTATACCCGCTTGAATAATCCAACTAACGATATTCTGGAACAACGCCTGGCAGCTTTGGAAGGGGGTATCGGAGCAGTAGTAACAGCATCGGGAACAGCAGCCATCGCTACAACTCTTTTAGTATTGTTGCGATCCGGCGATCATATTGTAGCCTCCAACAGCTTGTATGGCGGAACATATAATTTATTAAATGTGACTTTACCGCGATTGGGAATTACCACAACATTTGTGGATCCGTCTGATCCGGAAAACTTCACAAAAGCAGCGAAAGAAAATACAAGAGTATTCTTTGTGGAAAGTCTTGGAAATCCAAAGCTGGATGTACTGGATTTAAAAGCGATTTCAAAGCAGGCGCAAAAATTTAAGGTACCTTTTATTGTGGACAACACTGTAGCAACACCTTATTTACTGAATCCGATTGAACACGGAGCGAATATTGTAATTCACTCGCTAACAAAATACATTTCCGGAAACGGTACCTCACTGGGAGGAGCCATTATTGATGCCGGTAATTTTGATTGGAGCAATGGTAAATTCCCTGAATTTACAGAACCTTCAACAGGATACCATGGATTGATTTATCACCAGGCATTAGGAAATGCGGCTTTTATTGCCAAAGTCAGAATCGAAGGATTACGGGATTTTGGAGCAGCATTAAGTCCGTTCAACGCCTTTCAGATTATTCAGGGATTAGAAACACTGGATATCCGGGTGAAAAAACACAGCGAGAATGCATTGGCATTAGCACAATGGCTGGAACAACAGGAAGAAGTTGCCTGGGTAAATTATCCGGGATTACCATCCAGTCGCTATTATGAATTAGCCAAACAGTATTTACCTAAAGGACAAAACGGAGTAGTAACCTTCGGATTAAAAGGAGGATTTGATGCCGCACGACAAGTAGCTGATGAAACGGAATTGTTCTCGTTGTTAGCCAATATTGGAGATTCAAAATCTTTAATTATTCACCCGACGAGTACCACACATCAGCAATTAACGGATGAACAACAAATTACAACTGGTGTAACCAAAGATTTGATCCGTTTATCAGTCGGTTTAGAAGATCTGGAAGATTTAAAAGCCGACTTAAAACAAGCATTTGAAAAAGTTAAATTAAAAAGAAAAGTAACGTCATGAGTACCAAAATAGTAAACGTATTAGGATTTGTTGAAAACAACGATCAGTTTGTTGTTAAAACAGAGAACTTCAAAGTAAGAATAAGTAATAATGTAGTCCTGGGTGACCAAAACGGACCAAGCCCGGTTGAGTTTTTACTCGCTGGTTTTGCCGGAAGCATAAATGCGGTAGGACACATAGTGGCCAGAGAGCTTAAACTGGATCTTAAAGCACTTCAGGTAGAAATATCAGGTGAACTGGAAACCAGTAAAATCGCAGGAATGGACACCAATAGCAGACCGGGATTAAAATGCATAGAAGTAGTTGTAAAACCAACTACCGATGCACCGCTGGTATTGCTAAAACAATGGATAGATACCGTAAAAGACAGATGCCCGCTAAGAGACAGCTTACTGAATACTTCTTCAGTATTGCTAACACTGGTAAAAGAATACAACCAGTCGCAGGTGTCTTAACGGAATGATCCGAAACCAAAAAAAGAAAATTAAGTTGTTTTGTTTGTTTACTGCCTCTACCCGTCTGCAAATGGTAGAGGCAGTTTTAAAAAAGTAAAGATGAGTACATTATATAAAATCGATCTGTTTGATTTTGCACTGGAAAATACCGTGGTGAAAAGATGGATTCCGTTGTATTATCAATATTTCGGATTGCCAATAGGTACAGCACCGGTTGTTCTGGTGAATCACGCATTAACAGGCAATTCACAGGTGACCGGAGAGAAGGGATGGTGGAAAAGCCTGATTGGTCCGGGTGCTGTTATTGATACCGATTATTATACCGTACTGGCTTTCAATATACCGGGAAATGGCTATGAACAAAATCCGGATGAGCTGATTCCTAACTACACGGACTTTACAACAAAAGATATTGCCAGAATTTTTTGGGAAGGATTGGAATATTTAGGCATTCAAAAACTATTCGCTGTGATCGGAGGAAGTCTTGGCGGAGGAATTGCATGGGAAATGGCCTTTTTAAAACCAACGCAAATAAGAAACCTGATACCGGTTGCCACCGATTGGAAGGCCACCGATTGGTTAATTGCTAATGTTCTCGTACAGGATAAAATACTCAACAATTCTGAAAACCCGATTCACGACGCACGGCTACATGCCATGTTACTCTATCGGACACCGCTTTCCTTAAACCGGAAATTTAATCGGGAACAAGATAAAATCAGAGAAGAATATCTTGTGGAAGGTTGGTTACTGCATCATGGGGAGAAATTAAAAAACCGATTCCGGTTAGCATCGTATAAGCTGATGAATCATTTATTGAAAACCATAGGGGAATCAACTAATTGCGGTAGCTTTTTACGGTTTGCAAAAGAAACCGATGCCGCCATTCATTTGGTAGCTGTAGATAGCGATTATTTTTTTACAGCCGATCAAAACCGGGAAACATACGAAATTCTGAAACGAGTGAAAAATAACGTTTACTATCACGAAATTCAATCCATACACGGGCATGATGCCTTTCTGATTGAATTTGAACAATTAAATGGAATACTCCGTGACATATTTATAACAACTAAGCAAAAAGTAAAATGAAGATATTAAAATTTGGAGGAAAATCACTGGCTTACAACGGTGGTTTTGATAAAGTACTCCGCATTATCCAGGACAAAATAGAGAACAAGGAAAAAATAGCAGTGGTAGTTTCGGCCATCGGAAACGCAACCAACGAACTGGAACAAATTCTGGAAGCTGCCTCAAAAAACAAATCCTATACCGAACAACTGGAAACGTTTAAAAAGGAACAACAGGGCAATTCAAAAGTCGATTTGT
Source organism: Flavobacterium cerinum (assembly GCF_024496085.1). Taxonomy (NCBI): domain Bacteria; kingdom Pseudomonadati; phylum Bacteroidota; class Flavobacteriia; order Flavobacteriales; family Flavobacteriaceae; genus Flavobacterium; species Flavobacterium cerinum. The sequence continues at coordinate 1,440,708 of NZ_CP101751.1, forward strand.
CGGATGAATTTTCTCTGTTGGACAAATTATTTGAAGGTGTCTCCCTTTTAGGAGATTATAGTCCGAAAATTAAAGACAGCGTACTGGCACAAGGAGAAGTGATTGCCGCGAAAGTAGTAACGGAAGCCTTACAGCAAAAAGGGCTAAATGCTAACTTTTCTGATGCAAGATTACTGATAAAGACCGATACGAAATTCGGAAATGCCCAACCGCTGGAACAAACATCCCGAAAAAATATACTCAATCACTTCAAACAACATAACGGAACCACAATAAATGTCATCACAGGATTCATCGGATCGAATGTAAATGACGAAACCACAACACTGGGCCGTAACGGAAGCAATTATACCGCCTCATTAATTGCAAACTACCTCGAAGCTGAGGAATTACAAAATTATACCCATGTAGATGGTATTTATACCGCTAACCCGGATCTGGTAAAAGATGCCAAAAAAATTGACCGACTGTCATTTAATGAAGCAAATGAACTGGCCAACTTCGGAGCGACAATACTACACGCTAAAACCATTGTACCGCTTATTGAGAAAAATATCCCGCTTCGGGTACTAAATACGTTTAATCATACTAATAAAGGAACACTAATTACTGCTGTATCGGATAACGAAGGAATCAAAACACTCTCTGTAATGGATAATGTCGCTTTGATCAATCTCGAAGGAAGAGGATTGCTGGGAAGAACAGGAATCGATGCCCGAATATTCAGAGTTATGGCTGAAAATGATATCAGTGTGAGCATTATTTCTCAGGGATCGTCTGAAAGAGGTATCGGAATTGTAGTCGCTGCGGATAAAGCAACCAAAGCAATCGTCGGACTCGAAAGAGAATTTGAAAACGATTTTTACAATAAGGATGTCAGTAAGATTTCAGCTACGGATGATGTTGCGGTGATTTCAATTATCGGTCAGGATTTGAGTACGTTCCATAAACCGTACACGGCTTTAATCCGAAATAAAATCGTTCCGATATTGTTTAATAATACTGTGACCGGAAAGAATGTAAGCCTTGTCGTTCAGAAATCACAAACCCATAAGGCATTAAATGTAATCCACGGAGAAATCTTCGGCGTAGCTAAAAAAATCAATATCGCTGTTTTCGGACACGGATGGGTTGGCGGAACATTAATCGACCAGATTCTGGCTTCTGCCGAAAATATCGAAAAAGTAAAAGGAATAAAACTCAACATTTTTGCGATCGGAAATTCCAGAAAAGTACTACTGAATAAATCGGGAATTGCAACCGACTGGAAAGAACAACTGGAACAAACCGGAAAATTATACAGTGTGGATGATGTGATTGATTATGCTAATGAACATCATTTGGAAAACCTGATTGCTATTGACAATACAGCTAGTGCCGATTTTATAGAACATTATATTCCATTAGCCGAGAATAGCTTTGATCTGATCTCATCGAATAAAATAGCCAATACAGTCGGATATGATTTTTATGAGAAATTACGAAAAGTATTAGCTGAAAATCAAAAGACCTATTTGTATGAAACAAATGTGGGAGCGGGATTACCGTTAATCGATACCATTAAATTATTACACCTTTCCGGTGAGAATATTACAAAGATTAAAGGTGTCTTTTCCGGAACGTTAAGCTACCTGTTTAACCATTTTTCGGTTGAAGACAGACCGTTTAGTCAGGTATTACAGGAAGCGGTAGATAAAGGTTTTACCGAACCGGATCCGCGGGAAGATCTTAGCGGAAATGATGTCGCCCGAAAATTATTGATCCTTGCGAGGGAATTGGATCTGAAAAATGAATTTGAAGAAATTAAAGTACAAAACCTGATTCCGGAAGGATTACGCGGTGGTGATGCTCAGACTTTTTTAAGTCGGTTAACGGAATTGGATGCGCTTTATCAATCGGTTAAAGAAAACCAGCAACCGGGACATGTGCTACGTTATATCGGGGAATTGTCAGGGGATTTACAACAAGAAAAAGGAAATCTCGATGTAAAACTGGTTTCGGTTCCGGGTAATTCGGCATTAGGTCAGTTAAAAGGTTCGGATTCGATTTTTGAAATCTATACCGATTCCTATGGTGATCAACCGATAATTATTCAAGGAGCCGGAGCCGGAGCTTCTGTTACCGCAAGAGGTGTTTTTGGAGATATCTTACGATTATCCGAAAAGAAATAAAATAATTCAGAACAACAAAACATACAATAATATGAGCAACTTAGAATATGGGTTCGAAACGCAGGCCATCCGAACTCAGGCAGAACGAAGTCAATATCTGGAACATTCAGTGCCGTTATACCTGACTTCCAGTTTTATTTTTGAAGATGCGGAAGATATGAGAGCTTCTTTCGCAGAGGAAAAAGACCGAAATATTTATAGCCGTTTTACCAATCCGAATACCAGTGAATTCGTTGATAAGATGTGTAAAATGGAAGGAGCCGAGTCCGGTTATGCTTTTGCAACGGGAATGGCAGCAGTATATGCAACCTTCGCCGCTCTTTTAAATTCCGGTGATCATATCGTGTCGGCAAGTAGTGTGTTCGGTTCGACCCATACACTTTTTACTAAATATTTTCCGAAATGGAATATCACAACCAGCTATTTTAATACCAACCAACCGGAAACGATTGAAAATTATATTCAACCCAATACCAAAATACTTTTTGCCGAATCACCAACCAATCCCGCAGTCGATATTCTGGATCTGGAATACCTGGGAAAAATTGCTAAAAAACACAACCTGATTCTAATTGTCGACAATTGTTTTGCGACACCCTATATCCAGAATCCTATTGCTTTCGGTGCGGATTTGGTGGTTCATTCGGCAACCAAGTTAATTGACGGACAGGGAAGAGTATTAGGCGGTGTTACCGTTGGAAAGGAAGATTTAATACGGGAAATTTATCTCTTTGCCCGAAATACCGGACCGGCGTTGTCTCCGTTTAATGCCTGGATCTTATCGAAAAGTCTGGAAACATTACCTGTTCGGGTAGAAAAACATTGTGAAAATGCAGAAAAAATAGCCCGTTTTTTAGAAGAACATCCGAAAGTACAAACGGTTAAATATCCGTTTCTGAAATCACATCCGCAGTATGAAGTTGCAAAAAAACAAATGCGTTTGGGCGGAAATATCGTTGCTTTTGAAATTAAAGGCGGTATAACAGCCGGTCGCCAATTTCTGGATAAAATCCGTTTGTGTTCGTTATCGGCAAATTTAGGAGATACCCGTACTATCGTAACACATCCGGCTTCCACAACACATAGTAAACTAACCGAACAGGAACGTTTAGCAGTAAGTATAACCGATGGATTGGTTCGGATTTCGGCCGGATTGGAAAGCGTAAATGATATTATCGCCGACCTCGAACAAGCACTGTCGTAAACGAAATCAGAACAGAAATTTGGTTCGTATAAAACAATTGCGTTATTTTGCAGTGTTCTTATACAGACTGAAATGTTATCACGAAAGGCAGAGGGAATAGACCCGTTGAAGCCTTAGCAACCCTTTACACTTTAAAGAAGGTGCTACATTCTACCCGAAACGACTAAGTTTAGTTTTTTCAGGATAGATAACAAAGAATACTTTTTCGGGTATTCACACTCCCTTTTACAGATAACATTTTACAGAATTTTCAGAACGACAAATTGCTAAAGCAGTATGTTGAATTAGTTGTTATCATTTAAAATAACTTTTCATATTGACTTTGGCGGAAACTAAAAAAACTAAAAGATGTCAAAGATTAAGGAAGCCCTGAGCAACAGAATATTGATTCTTGACGGAGCAATGGGAACCATGTTACAACGGTACAATTTCTCTGAGGAAGATTTCAGAAGTGAACGCTTTAAAGATTTTCCGCATCCGCTAAAAGGGAATAACGACTTGTTGTCGATTACACAACCGCAAGCTATCCGTGAAATTCATGCACAGTATTTTGAAGCCGGTGCTGATATCGTGGAAACAAATACCTTTTCCGGTACTACAATCGGTATGGCCGATTATCATCTGGAAGATCTGGTATACGAGCTCAATTACGAATCGGCTAAAATCGCAAGAGAAGTTGCCGATGAATTTACCGCACAAAACCCGGAAAAACCAAGATTTGTAGCCGGTTCAATCGGACCTACAAATCGTACGGCAAGTATGTCGCCCGATGTAAATGATCCCGGATTTCGGGCAGTAACGTTCGATGATTTACGGATTGCCTATAAACAACAGGTGGAAGCATTGATAGACGGAGGAAGTGATATTCTGTTGGTCGAAACAATTTTCGATACACTTAATGCAAAAGCCGCTTTATTCGCCATTGATGAGGTAAAGGAAGAACGCAATCTGGATATTCCGGTGATGGTAAGCGGTACAATAACCGATGCTTCGGGAAGAACATTGTCGGGACAAACCGTTGAAGCTTTTCTGATATCAATTTCTCATATTCCGTTATTAAGCGTCGGGTTTAATTGCGCATTGGGAGCTGATCAGTTAAAACCGTATTTAAAGCGATTGGCTCATAATACTTCTTTTAATATATCAGCGCATCCGAATGCCGGTTTACCGAATGCTTTCGGACAATACGATCAGACACCCGAAGAAATGCAACTACTGATCAAAGAATACCTTGACGACAACCTGATAAATATTATAGGCGGATGTTGCGGAACAACTCCGGAGCATATACGTTTGATTGCCGAAGTGGCAAAAGAATACCAACCCAGAATTTTAGAATAGAAAGGAAAATGGCTGAAGCAGACTGTAAAAAATACTTGCGACTATCAGGATTAGAACCGTTGATAATAACGCCGGAAAGTATTTTCGTGAATGTAGGAGAACGGACGAATGTTACCGGATCCCGAAAATTTTTAAGACTGATTAAAGAAGAAAAATACGAGGAAGCACTCGACATCGCAAGAGCTCAGGTTGAAGGTGGCGCACAGATTATCGACATCAATATGGATGAAGGGATGCTGGATGGAGTTGCCGCGATGACCAAATTTTTAAACCTGGTAGCTTCCGAACCGGATATATCAAGGGTTCCGGTGATGATTGATAGTTCCAAATGGGAAATCATAGAAGCCGGATTAAAGGTGGCACAGGGAAAATGCGTCGTAAATTCGATTAGCTTAAAGGAAGGAGAAGCGACTTTTGTACATCATGCAAAACTGATTAAACGATACGGAGCCGCCGTAATTGTAATGGCCTTTGATGAGGTCGGCCAGGCGGATAACTATCAACGTCGTATTGAAATTTGTAAGCGTTCCTATGATATTCTGGTAGATCAGGTGGGTTTCCCGGCCGAAGATATCATTTTTGATCCCAATATATTTCCCGTAGCAACCGGAATGGAAGAACACCGCCGGAATGCCCTCGACTTTTTCCTGGCTACAAAGTGGATCCGGGAAAATTTGCCGTATACGAATGTGAGCGGAGGAGTGAGTAATGTTTCCTTTTCATTCCGCGGTAACGACAGAGTTCGGGAAGCAATGCATTCCGCATTTCTGTATCACGCTATTCAACACGGCATGTCTATGGGAATTGTAAACCCTGAAATGCTGGAAGTATACGATGAAATTCCAAAAGATTTACTGGAACATGTTGAAGATGTATTGCTCGATCGTCGGGATGATGCAACGGAACGTTTACTGACTTTTGCTGAAAATGTAAAAGGTGATGTTAAAGCAATCGAAAAACAAAATCAGGAATGGCGAAACGGAACAGTTCAGGAACGGCTTACGCATGCTTTGGTTAAAGGAATCGATGAATTTGTAGAACTTGATGTGGAAGAAGCTCGCTTACAGGCGGCTAAACCGATCGAAGTAATCGAGATCAATCTGATGTCCGGTATGAATGTCGTAGGGGATCTTTTCGGAAGCGGAAAAATGTTTCTGCCACAAGTGGTGAAATCGGCAAGGGTAATGAAAAAAGCGGTAGCTTATTTATTGCCGTTTATCGAAGCCGGAAAAGGAGGCGCCTCCCGTTCAGCCGGAAAGATACTAATGGCAACGGTTAAAGGAGATGTACATGATATCGGGAAAAACATTGTATCGGTAGTATTGGGTTGTAATAATTTTGAAATTATCGATTTAGGAGTAATGGTGCCGCCTGAAAAAATCATCGAAACGGCAATTAAAGAACAGGTCGATATTATCGGATTAAGCGGATTGATAACACCATCGCTGGATGAAATGGTTTACCTGGCCAAAGAAATGGATAAACTCAATATTAAAATTCCGTTGATGATTGGCGGTGCAACAACTTCCCGTGCACACACGGCTGTAAAAATTGCACCGGAATACTCGGAAACGGTTGTTCATGTTAATGATGCTTCGAGAGCAGTAACGGTAGCCGGAAATCTGATTAATGAAAATCTGAAAACCAATTATGCGAAAACGATACGCTCGGAATATGACGAATTAAGGGAAGGTTTTTTAAACCGGTCGCGGGATAAAAATTTCCTGACCATTGCCGAAGCGCGTAAAAATAAACGACAATTGGACTGGAATGCATTTACTCCGCAACAACCCAATACAACCGGAGTGCATACAATTACTGTTGCTCTGGAAGAATTAGTCGATTATATCGATTGGACACCATTTTTCAGAACCTGGGATTTGCACGGAAAATATCCGGATATTTTACAGGATGAAATTGTGGGCGAACAGGCTGCGATATTGTTTCAGGATGCGCGGAAAATGCTGCATCAGCTTATTGCGGAAAATTGGCTGGAAGCAAAGGGAATTTACGGAATTTTTCCGGCGAATCAGGTTAACGATGATGATATTGAAGTATATGATACTAACGGAAAATTACTGGAAACATTCCTGACATTAAGACAACAATCGCAAAAAACGAAAGGAGCTCCTAATATTGCATTGTCGGATTTTATTGCACCTAAAACCAGTGGAAAACAGGATTATATTGGTGCTTTCTGTGTCACAACCGGCTTTGGAGTTGATGAAAAGGCAGCGGAATTTGAAGCGGCTCATGACGATTATAACGCGATTATGATTAAAGCATTAGGCGACCGGTTTGCAGAAGCATTTGCCGAATACCTGCATGAAAAGATACGTAAAGAAATCTGGGGCTATGCAGTCGATGAAACATTGAATAATGACGAACTGATTTCGGAAAAATATAAAGGAATCCGACCGGCTCCGGGCTATCCGGCTTGTCCCGATCACCTGGAAAAAAACACCATCTGGAAACTATTGGATGTGGAAACGAAAATCGGAGTCAGATTAACGGAAAGTCTGGCAATGTGGCCGGCATCTTCGGTTTCCGGATATTATTTCGGAAACCCGGAAAGTAAATATTTCGGACTCGGGAAAATAAAAGAAGATCAGGTCCGGGATTATGCACAACGCCGTAATGTAACCTATGAATATGCCGAAAAATGGCTTAATCCTAATATAGCCGATTAACAAAACGAAAATAAGTATCTAAAATGAAAGTTACCCAACATATAGCCAATGCGGAAGGAAAGTCATTGTTCTCTTTTGAAATACTGCCGCCACTTAAAGGACAAAATATTCAGTGCATTTTTGATAATATCGAACCGCTGATGGAATTTAAACCGCCGTTTATCGATGTGACCTATCACCGGGAAGAATACGAATACAAGGAATTACCAAGCGGATTACTGGAAAAGAAAATCGTTAAAAAACGACCGGGTACTGTCGGTATTTGTTCAGCCATCCAGAATAAATATCAGGTAGATGCGATTCCTCATATCTTATGTGGTGGTTTTACAAAAGAGGATACTGAAAATTTCCTGATTGATATGGACTTCCTCGGGATTGATAATGTAGTTGCCCTACGCGGTGATGCTGTAAAAAGCGAAATCTATTTTAAACCGGAAAAAGAAGGGAATCATTATGCCAGCGAATTGGTAACGCAAATCAGTAATCTGAATAAAGGGATTTATCTCGATGCGGATTTACAGAACACTAATAATACCAATTTTTGCATTGGCGTAGCCGGATATCCTGAAAAGCATATGGAAGCACCTAGCCTTGACAGCGATATTCATTTCTTGAAACAAAAAATTAAAAACGGAGCGGATTATATTATCACACAAATGTTTTTTGATAACCGTAAATTTTTCGATTTTGTGGATAAATGCAGAAGAGAAGGAATCACGGTTCCGATTATTCCGGGATTAAAACCGATTTCCACAAAAAAACAGCTAAATCAGATACCCCATCGTTTTAAAGTGGATTTACCGGATGATCTGGTGAAAGAGATCGTCAAAGCAGAAGATAACGATGCGGTAAAAGAAATCGGGATCGAATGGTGCATCGCGCAAAGCCGGGAATTGATCCAGGCCGGAATTCCGGTACTGCATTACTATTCAATGGGACGCTCTGAAAGTATCCGAAAAATAGCCGAAACAGTATTTTAAGGGGCTTACCTGACAGGTTTTACAAACCTGTCAGGTATAAAGCAAGAAGAATCATTTGCTGTAGATGGATGAGTATATTCTTATTTTTTTATATTTGTCTGTTTGCCGAATACAAAATGAGATATTGTTTTTTTTTAGTCCTATTATTTTTCCCCGGTTTTGCGTTTGCTCAAAATGTAAAGGAGAAAAACTATTTTGTTGAAGCCAATTATTTTTACGGTAATATCCTGCCGCATAACAATACGATAAAACACCTTATTACAACCCATCCGGAAGGCGTTTTCTTAAGTCTGAACCGAAAAACGTATGGTAATGCCAACTGGCAATCGGAATACAATTTTCCGGATTATGGTTTGTCTTTTCAGTATCAGGGTAATAAAAATGAAACATTGGGTGATCTTTACGGATTATACGGCCATTATAACTTTTATTTTCTGAAGCGAAATCTGCAATTCAGAATCGGACAAGGCATCGCGTATAGTACCAATCCGTATGATAAGGAACATAATTTTAGAAATTTTGCCTATAGTACCCGATTGATGCCTTCGACTTATTTTATGCTGAACTATCAGAAGCAAAAGATTTGGAAAGGACTCGGTTTTCAGACCGGATTAGTATTGGTTCATCATTCCAATGCCAATATAAAAGCCCCGAACACGAGTACGAATACAATGGCTTTTACAGTCGGATTAAATTATAACTTCAACGAACAGGAACCGGATTATATAACTAAAAAAGATACAACGCGTTTTACCGAACCGTTACGTTATAACGTTGTTTTTAGAAGCGGTGTTAATGAAAGTGATGTAATCGGAAGCGGACAATATCCGTTTTATGTACTCTCGGGTCATGTAGATAAACGGATCAGTAAAAAAAGTGCCCTTCAGTTTGGAGGTGATTTTTTCTGGTCGTTGTACCTGAAAGAATACATCCGCTATATGGCTATTGCTTATTATGAGAAAAACAGTGATCCGGATGTCGATTATAAAAGAGCCGGAGTATTTATCGGACACGAGCTTTTTATCAATAAAATCAGTTTAGAAACCCAACTAGGGTGTTATGTCTATAACCCGGCAAAAATCAACGGGACATTATACCAAAGAGTAGGACTCAAATATTATATCACCGATCAGGTATTCGGTGCTTTCAGTTTAAAAACACATGCTGCCAAAGCCGAAGCACTCGAATTTGGTCTTGGAATCCGATTGTAAAAATGAAACAGATGTTACGTTATATATTTTATTGGTTGCTAATTTCGTTTTTTCTGATATCCTGTAATTCCGAAAAAGCACCGGATTGCTTTATGTCGGCCGGAAGTAGTATCACAAACGAAATTACGGTTCCGGATTTTGATCATGTTGATATCGGTGAAGGCATTGAAGTTATCATCAAACAAGGAACAGAAACGAAAGTAGTATTGGAAACCGGTTCGAATCTGGTGCCGGGTATTTCGGTTTCGGTTTCGGAAAAGAAGTTATTTCTTCGAAATTCTAACGGATGTAGCTGGTTTCGGGATAAGAATATGACAAAAGTATATATTACGGTTCCCGATTTAAAAGGAATCTATTCCGCTTCGCAGTTTAATGTACAATCGGACGGAATATTACATTTTGATGATCTTACGGTACAATCAGGAATGTATTCTGATACAGCTTCCGGAATATTTGATCTCCAGGTGGATTGTACTAACCTTGTTGTGGAAGATAACCAGGCATCTTTATACCGGATTTCCGGAAAAGCAACGAATCTGCATATCGCTTTTTACTCCGGAGCAGAACGGTTTGAAGGTCAGAATCTGATCGCACAGCATATTTATGTCTTCCAACGAAGTACAAACGATATCATTGTAAACCCGCAACAGGATATAAAAGGAAATATCTACAGTACCGGAGATCTGGTGCTGAAAAATAGACCGGCTATAGTTGAAATAACCGAGCATTATACCGGAAAAGTAATCTATAACTAGCCTTATTTTTTTTGCGTCATTTCGCGGAATACAGCCTCCAGATTTTTGTTTTTCAGGTTTAATTGTAATGTTTTTAAACCATTCTCCTGAGCAAAATCAAAAACAACCGGACGCATGTCTTTTTCCGTAGTAAACGTCAGTTCCCAAATAGTATCGTGAATGTTTTTATACGATTGCAGGTTTGGTATTTTTGAGATTAATTGAGCTTCTACCTGATAGTCAAATTCTACTTCAATAATCTGTTCTTTATCTTCCGTCATCAACGTATCCAGTTTTTTATCCGTTACGATTTTACCGTTGTTGATAATGATAACGCGGTCACAGATAGCTTCCACCTCTTGCATGATGTGTGTGGAAAGAAAAACGGTTTTATTTTTTCCGATGTTTTTAATCAGTTCCCGGATTTCAACCAATTGATTCGGATCCAGTCCGGTTGTCGGTTCATCCAGAATTAATACTTCAGGATCATGTAATAAAGCTGTGGCCAATCCTACACGTTGACGGTATCCTTTAGAAAGCGCTCCGATTTTTTTATGACTTTCCGGAGTCAGTCCCGTTAAAGCAATAACTTCATCAATACGGGATTTAGCTACTTTATAAACATCCGCATTAAACGCTAAATATTCGCGTACATATAAATCAAGATATAAGGGATTGTGTTCCGGTAAATAACCTACAACACGCTGAACGGCTTTTTGTTCCGAGGTAACGTCATGTCCGTTAACAGTTGCAGTACCCTGATCCGCATCTAAAAAAGTGGTCAGTATTTTCATTAAGGTTGACTTTCCGGCACCGTTTGGTCCCAGGAAACCGACAATTTCTCCTTTTTTTATCGAAAAAGTAACCGAATCCAACGCTTTTTGCTCACCGTAATTCTTGGATATATTTAAAACTTCAATAGACATAATAATACCTGATTTGGAGCAAAAATAAGAAGAAAATAATGCTGATTATTTTTAAAATCATAATTTTTTTAAAATATTGACAGTTGGAAATATTTTTTTTCTAATTTTGTCACTCAAATAGAATGGCGAAAAACCAATGAATTCAAGTAACACTTTTTATTATAACAATTTCTTTTATTTTTTCTGGAAAGAAGAAAGGGATTGTCGTATGGTTATTTGATCGCAGTATAAAAACGAATTCGTAAAACTATAATACACAATCCCGATGTCTCATCGGGATTTTTTTTTGGCTATATGGAAAGGAAAATTGCAATACAGGGAATAAAAGGCTCTTTCCACCATCAGGTGGCAAAAGAATACTTCAATGAAAGTAAAAGCCTTATCGAATGCATGTCGTTCGATGAATTAGTGAAAAATGTACTGGAGGATGACCGGAATCTCGGAATCATGGCATTGGAGAATTCGATTGCCGGATCCATTATTCCGAACTATGCGCTTATCGATTATAACAAGCTGCATATCATCGGCGAACATTATCTGGATATCCGAATGAATCTGATGGCACTGCCGGGACAAACGATCGAAGATATCCGGGAAGTGCATTCGCATCCGATAGCTTTATTGCAATGTAAAAAGTTTTTTAGCCGCTATCCGCATATCCGATTGGTGGAAGATGCCGATACAGCCGAAACGGCACGAAGAATAAAGGAAAAGCAGCTTACCGGTATCGGAGCGGTTGCCGGAATGGTGGCTTCAGAAATGTATGAGCTGCCGATAATAGCCGATAACATCCATACGGTAAAAAGCAATAAAACCCGCTTTGTGATTGTAAAAGCGCAAAATTCGGTAATCCCGAAAGACGAAATCAACAAAGCATCCTTAAAATTTGAATTAGAGGATATGCAGGGAAGTCTGGCCGGTGTTCTAAATCAGATGAACAATTATAAACTGAATCTGACCAAGATACAATCCATGCCGATTATAGAAAAACCGTGGCAATATTCCTTCTTTGTCGATATCACATTCGATCAGTATGAAGATTATGAAAAAGCAAAAATAAACCTGGAAGCGATTACAAAAGAATTTAAAGTTCTGGGAGAATATAAAAAAGGAGCAGTATGATAACAACAGCAAGAAGATTAGATCATGTACAGGAGTATTATTTCTCACAAAAACTGCGGGAAGTAAGAGCATTGCAGGCTGCGGGAAAACCGATTGTGAATATGGGAATCGGTAGTCCTGACCTGGTTCCGGATGTATCAGTAATGGAAGCCGTACAGGAAGCCATGTTACAACCGGCAGCCCATCAGTATCAGAGTTATCAGGGATTGCCGGAATTACGTCAGGCTATGGCTGCTTTTTATAGCAAGAATTTTAAAGTTGTACTGAATCCGGATACGGAAATATTACCGTTAATGGGATCAAAGGAAGGAATTCTGCATATTGCTATGGCATTCCTGAATGAAGGAGATGGTGTTTTGATCCCCAATCCGGGTTATCCGACTTATGCTTCGGTAGCAAATCTGGTCGGAGCCGAAAGTATACTGTATGATTTAGTAGCAGAAAATAACTGGGAACCGGATTTTGAGGCTTTGGAAAAACAAGATTTGTCTCGGGTAAAATTAATGTGGGTAAGTTATCCGCATATGCCAACCGGAGCCGCAGGAAGTGAAGAACTATTCCGGAAGCTGATCACTTTTGCTAAAAAACATCAAATCCTTTTGGTAAATGACAATCCGTATAGTTTTATATTAAACAATAAACCGGTGTCTGTTTTAAATATTCCCGGTGCGATGGAAGTAGCAATGGAGTTGAATTCACTCAGTAAAACATTTAATATGGCCGGATGGCGCGTAGGAATGGTAATGGGAAAACAAGAACTGATTGAAGCGGTACTGAAAGTGAAAAGTAATATGGATAGCGGTATGTTTTACGGAATACAAAAAGGAGCTATTGCAGCACTGAAAAGTGATCCGGAATGGTTTGAACAACAAAACAGAATTTATGAAAAGAGACGAAATCTTGTTTTTGAACTGGCCGAAAAACTAAATTGTACATACGATGAAAACAGTGTCGGCCTTTTTGTCTGGGCCAGATTACCGAAAGAAGAAACATCGTCCGAAGCTTTTGTGGATAAACTACTTTACGAAAAGGATCTGTTTATTGCACCCGGAACCATATTCGGAAGTAACGGAGAAGGATATATTCGTTTTTCATTATGTATCCCGGAAGAAAAAATTGAAGCGATTTTAAAACGATTTTAATGAAAATGAAGGAAGAAGAAAAAATAGTAATAATCGGTTTAGGACTCATCGGAGGATCATTGGCACTCGATTTTAGAAAAAATAAGGAACGGGCATTGCTGTTAGGAATCGATACCGATAAAGAACATGTTCGGGAGGCTTTGGAACTCGGAATTATTGATTGTGAAATTGACCGGAGTCAAATAGCGGAAGCCGATTGGGTAATATTGGCTATACCGGTTGATAAAACAGCAGCCATCTTACCTGAAATATTGGATTTGGTGAAAGAAGACGCCGTAGTGTTAGATGTAGGTTCGACAAAAGAACAAATTTGTAAAGCCGTTGAAAACCACCCGAAAAGACGTAATTTTATAGCGATGCATCCCATAGCGGGAACGGAATTTTCCGGACCGTCTGCGGCATTCGAAGGACTGTTTGCCGGAAAAACAAATATTATATGCGAAATTGAAAAAACAGCATTTAGTATACAGGAAAAAGCATTGCAATTGTTTAAAAAGCTAAATATGCGAATCCGTTATATGGATCCGAAAGCACACGACAAACACATTGCCTATGTTTCGCATCTGTCACATATCAGTTCCTTTATGCTTGGAAAAACAGTGATTGCCGAAGAACAAAATGAAAGGGATATTTTCGATATGGCCGGAAGTGGTTTTGAAAGTACGGTACGATTGGCTAAAAGTTCCCCGGCAATGTGGACACCGATCTTTAAACAAAACAAAAAGAGGGTATTGAAATCGTTGTCCGAGTATATTGATAATCTGAATCATTTTAAAATGTTACTGGAAAGTGATGATTTTGATTCAGTTTATACGGAAATGGAAGAAACAAATAAGATAAAAGAAATTTTAAAAGGAATACATTTAAAAAAAGAGTTGAGTTATGGAGAATAATGTTGCAATGAGAACATGGCTGGATGCCTTCAATTTAAGTCACCCTTTAGTGATAGCAGGACCATGTAGTGCGGAAACAGAAGAACAAGTATTAAAAATAGCACACGAATTGAAAGATTCGGATGTTAGTATTTTCAGAGCCGGTATCTGGAAGCCCAGAACCCGACCGGGTGGTTTTGAAGGTGTGGGTGCCATCGGATTAAAATGGTTACAACGTGCCAAAGCGGAAACAGGATTATTATTGGCCGTTGAGGTAGCGAATGCACATCACGTACAATTGGCATTGGAACACGATGTTGATGTATTGTGGATCGGAGCCAGAACAACGGTAAATCCGTTTGCTGTTCAGGAAATTGCCGATGCTTTAAAAGATACCGATAAAATCGTATTGGTTAAAAATCCGGTTAATCCCGATTTGTCATTATGGTTGGGTGGCGTAGAACGTTTGTATAATGCCAATATCAAAAAACTGGGCGTAATTCACAGAGGATTTTCAACATACGAAAAAACGAAATACAGAAATAATCCCGAATGGCAATTGCCGATCGAACTACAAAGTAAGTTTCCGGATTTACCGCTTATCTGTGATCCGTCGCATATCACCGGAAAACGCGATATGATATTGGAAGTATCACAACAGGCACTGGATTTAAATTACGACGGATTAATCATCGAAACACACATCGATCCGGATAATGCATGGAGTGATGCGGCACAACAGGTAACACCGTCTGCTTTAAAACAGATTTTTAAAGATTTGAGAATCCGAAAAATAACTGACGAAGCCGATGATTACAACCAAAGACTGGAAGGATTACGTACGCAGATTGATGAAATTGATAACAAGTTGCTGAATATTTTAGGTAAGCGTATGAAGATTGCAGATAGCATCGGAGCGTTGAAAAAAGAACGCAATGTTGCCGTATTACAAAACAAACGTTGGAATGAAATTCTGGGTAAAATGGTATTGGAAGGAGAAGAAAAAGGACTAAGTGAAGAGTTTATACTTAAAATGTTCAAAGCCATTCACCAGGAAAGTATAGCACATCAGGAGAAAATAATAAATAGTTAATAGGTGGGTTTAGGAAATTTCGTAGTTTCGCGAAATTTTTTAAAACAAGCCTTATATGAAAAAACTATTACTCTTAGCTGTAGTAACCTTAATGACAAGTTTTTCGGCTTTTTCTCAGTACAAAATGGAAAATGTTTCCATTACTTACGGAGAAGAAATTACCGAAGAAAAAGGGAAAATTATTAAAATCATCGGAGAAACCAATAACAAAGTGTACGCACTTGGGTTAAAGGGGAAAAGTGATTACTTCCTGAAAATTTTTGATTCCAAAGGAATGAAACTGTTAGTTAATAAACCGATTGTATTACCGGAATTAAAAGACAAAGACATCGATTTTGAGGAAATCGTTATTCTAAACGGAAGACTGTATGTGATCGGAAGTGTATATCACCGAAAAGACAAGATCTTTACATTGGTAGGAATCGAGTTTTCGGAAGACGGTAAATTAAGCAAGGACATGACCACGATGTTTCAGGCGGAAGTAGCAAGAAGTTCAGATCGCGGCGGATTCTATTTTAAAGTTTCACCGGACGAACATATGCTATTGGTAATGCATACGGCACTTTATGAAAAAGAAGACGCCCTGAAATATGAAATGAAATTGTTTGATCCGAATTTAAAACCGGTTTTCACCAATGTTGAAAAGGTAACATACAACGATGATCAAAAAGATTATGAGTTTACCATTGCCGATTTCGAATTGAATATGAAAGATGATGCGTTTCTGGTAATCAACGAAAGTTACAGAGATAAAAAGAAAAAAGAAAAAGTTGAAAAATTCCAGGTATTCGCGTTTAAAAAACAGAACGGATATAAAAAAGAAACTGTAGACATCAACTTTACAGGAAAAGAAATCATCAATTGTAAAATGATTTCTACCGCAAATAACAAATTGCAATTGGTTGGTTTTTATTCGAGTGTAAGAGAGAACGGAAAAGCAAATAAAGAACTGAAAGGAATTTATAATGCTTCTGTTAATCTGGATAACAATACGAACGAAAACCTGAAATTTAACGAGTTCGACTATGCCACCAAAGTAAAATTACTAGGAGAGCGTCGGGCGAAAAAAGGAAAAGATTTAAAACCGTTGTATATGATCCATTCCATCGTGGAAAAAAACGATGGCGGACTGATTGTAATTTCGGAATACCGTTTTGTTTATGTGGGTAAAAAACAAGGAATCGGACCGTTGGGCTTACAACCGATTACTTATACGACAAACGAAATGATCGTTACGGCATTAAAACCGGATGGTTCACTTGATTGGAGTAATGTAGTAGCTAAAGAACAGTCGGCAACAGTTACTGTAGCTTCTCTTAATATGTTTGGAGTAGGCGGTTCCGGAAACTTTAATGTGGCACTTGGATTATCATTTCCGTTGGGTGTAATGGGGAAAGGACCGGAATATTTAAGTGCTATCCCGATTTACAAAGACGGTCAGTTGAGTATTCTTTTTAACGATAATAAGAAAAATAAAGGAATAACGGATATCGAAGAAATTAAAGAATTGGGGAATTACAACAATGCCGTTCCTACAATTTTTGTATTTAGTGATAACGGTAGTATAACCCGAAAAGATCCGGAAGAAGCCATTAAAAATGAATTGGTAATCCGTCCCGGAATTTTTTACAGAAAAAATGAAAAGGAATTCCTGATCTATGCATCCCGAAAATCTCAGGATAAATTAGGTCGAATGGTTTTACAATAATTAAAATCAGAAAAGGTTGCCCTCAAAAGCAACCTTTTTTTGTAATAATAAGATAGTTATCTTTGCGGTATGACAGGAATCGTTTACAAATCTACAGGAAGTTGGTACAGCGTTAAAACCGAAGAAAATGAGGTTTTTGAATGCCGTATAAAAGGCAAGTTCCGAATGAAAGGAATTAAGAGTACCAATCCTATTGCAGTAGGAGATGTGGTGGACTTTGAACTGGATCAATCCACCGATGAAGTGGCCGGGATTATTCACAATATCCACGACCGGAAAAATTATATCGTACGGAAATCGGTTAACTTATCCAAGCAAACCCATATTATCGCATCCAATATTGATATCGTTTTTCTGTTGGTAACAATCAATAACCCGCCTACAACCACCAGTTTTATCGATCGTTTTCTGGTAACGGCCGAAGCTTATGGTATTGAAGCCGTGATTATCTTTAATAAAATTGATACCTACGACGAAGCTACGTTAGACGAACAATTGTATCTGCAATATGTTTATTCTAACATCGGATATAAATGTCTGAGAATTTCAGCCGCTGAAGGAAAGGGAATCGAGGAGTTGAAAGAAATGATGAAAGGGAAAGTATCAATGTTTTCAGGACATTCAGGTGTTGGGAAATCTACATTGGTAAACGCATTGGAACCGTCGTTAAATCTAAAAACAAAACAAATATCCGAACAACATCAGCAAGGACAACATACAACAACATTTGCAGAAATGTTCGATTTATCCTTCGGAGCGCGTATTATCGATACGCCGGGTATTCGCGGTTTCGGAATCGTTGATATGGAAAAACAGGAAATAGGCGATTATTTCCCGGAATTTTTTGCATTAAAAGACCAGTGTAAATTTAATAACTGTCTCCATAAAGAAGAACCGCATTGTGCAGTTAAAGCCGCATTGGACAACGATGAAATTGCCTGGTCGCGTTATAAAAGTTATATCCAGATTTTAGAAGGAGAAGACGAAAATTACAGAACCGATATCTATGGCGAAGGTAAATCACAGGATACCGAATGAAAGCAGTAATACAAAGAGTTACGGAAGCTTCTGTAACAATCGAAGAAAAAAGAGTAGCCGAAATCGGAAAAGGCTTATTGATCCTGATCGGAATTGAAGATGCCGATACCAAAGAAGATATAGATTGGTTGACTGCTAAAATAGCCAATCTTCGCATCTTCGGAGATGAAAACGATGTCATGAACCTTTCGGTAAAAGATATTGCGGGCGATATTATTGTCGTAAGTCAGTTTACGTTACATGCCCAAACCAAAAAAGGCAACAGACCTTCTTATATTAAAGCTTCAAAACCGGATGTTGCCATACCGCTATATGAAGCATTCGTAAAACAAATGGAATCAGAATCCGGCAAACCGGTTCAAACCGGACAATTCGGAGCCGATATGAAAGTTCGGTTACTAAATGACGGACCGGTTACCATTATCATCGATACTAAAAATAAAGAGTGATTTTTAGAGGAAAAAAGCGAAGAAAATCACCATAAATAACATCCCTTAACCGATTTTAATTGTTTCAAATGAGAAAAAAAGTACTTTTTTTTTATGCTTTATTTTGTGTTTTAACCAGTAGTTACGGTCAGATACGAATCCTAGGTCAGGTTGCTGCCGAAGAATTACAACAAAAAAAACACCCTAATGATACGAGTGCGGTTGCAGCAATACAATTTAAAAAAGGGCTTACAACATTTGTAATCGGTACCGACTCAAAATGGTATATGCATACCGAGGTACAACAGCGAATTAAAATCTACAAAAAAGAGGGCTATAGCTATGCCAATACAAAAGTTCCTATTTACAATTATAACGGATCCGGTGAAAAAGTAACTTTCGAAAATGCTTTTACCTATAATTGGGTGAATGGAAAAATAGAAAAAACGAAGTTAACAAAGGAAGGAGAGTTTAAAGAAAAGGTAAATGAAAACTGGGATGTCAAAAAGATTGTAATGCCGGCTGTCAAAGAAGGCTCGATAGTCGAATACCAGTATACAATTGTTTCTCCGTTTATAACCGATTTACGCGATTGGGACTTTCAGTATTTTATCCCGGCGGGTTTTGTGAGTTATAAAGTCAATATCCCGGATCGCCTGGTTTATAATCAAATTCTTACCGGATCAACAAATATTAATAAAGAATCAGTTGTAGAAAGCAGCCTGAACGGAGATTATGCCGAAACGAAGTTAACTTACACCGTTAAGGATGTTCCGGCAATTAAAGAAGAAAAATATGTAGATAATATCAAAAACTATATCTCCGGTTTAAAGTTTGAATTGATAGCAGTCAATTATGTAACAGGTAGTCACACTTACGCAAAAGACTGGAATGATGTTGTTAAGAATATCTACAATGAATCGGATTTCGGTCGACAGTTGAATCTTAAATCGTATTTCGAAGAAGAACTAAATCCTGTTTTAAGAGGTGTAACGGATAAAGATGAAAAACTAAAGAAAATCTTCAATTTCGTAAAACAGAAAATGACCTGGAATGAAACAAACGGTTACCTGTGTAATGAAGGCGTTAAAACAGCATTTAAAAATAAAGTCGGCAATGTAGCGGAAATCAACCTGATGTTGATTGCGATGTTACGATACGCCGGATTAGAAGCCAACCCGGTTTTGATTAGTACCCGAAACAACGGTATTGCGCCGTTTCCGTCCCGTACGGCTTTTAACTATGTTATCGCAGCCGTTAAAAAAGACGGTAAAAACCTGTTTTTGGATGCAACCGATAAAAATACCGAACCGGATGTGTTGCCGTTTAGAGCCATTAACTGGATTGGTAGACTAATAAGAGCCGATGAAACTTCAGAGCAAGTAGAGTTGGTCCCTACATTTAAATCCAGAGAAAACAGTATTGTTATGGCCGATTTGAATAAGGAAGGAGTATTCACAGGTAAAGTGCGAAAACAATATCTGGGCTATAATGCTTTTGAATTTAAAAGTGATTATGCCGGTCTGTCAAAAGAAAAAACAATTGAAACAATCGAAAAAGAATATAACGGAATTGAATTAGGAGACTATTCGGTTGTATATCCGGACGATACTACAAAACCGGTAACGGAAGATTATTCGTTTTCACATCCTAATATGGTAGAACGAATTGGTGACCGACTCTATTTTTCACCGTTATTGTTTCTGGCGATGAGTGAAAATCCTTTTAAATTGGAAAAAAGACAATATCCGATCGATTTTATTTATCCGTTCCAACAAAAAAATGTTATCAGTATCAATGTCCCGGAAGGATATGAAGTGGAATCGTTACCGGAAGCAACAACGTTAGCTATGGAAGAACAAATCGGGACTTTTAAATATAACATTGTAAAAAATGACCGACAACTACAATTGATGGTTCTCTTTGATATTAATCATCCGAATATCCCGGAATCATATTATGATAACCTGAAAGGCTTTTTTAATAAGATGATTAAAAAGCATACAGAAAAAATTGTACTTAAAAAGAGCTAATAATAAAACGATAGTAAAGCATCATGAATTCAAGATATATAGTTATACTGCTGTTTACCCTGGTTTGTTCACTACAATCATTTGCCCAGGATATATTTATCATTCCGGATAGCCTTAAAGAAAATACAAATGCTATTGTAAAAACGGATAGAACAAGTATTCAGGTGGTATCGGTAAAAAATATGCTCATCAGTAAAAAGCAAATTGTATTGGTACTTAACGAACAGGGAATGTCAGGTGTTGACGGAAATTTTTACTATGATACGGCTACTAAAATCAAAAGTGTTGAAGCGATTGTTTATGATAAGTTCGGAAAAGAGATCAAAAAAATAAAACGAAAAGATTTTATTGATCATAGTGTGGCAGATGGTTTTTCGGTTTTTTCGGATAACAGAGCACTTACTTTAAATTATATTCCTACCGAATATCCGTTTACAATCGAATTAAACAGTGAGGTAGAAACGACTAACACCGGTTTTGTAATGCCTTGGTATCCGGTTAAAGGGTATGCGCAAAGTCTGCTGAAAAGCGAATATAAGATCACGTATCCGTATGATCTGAAACTGAAATACAAAGGATATAATCTGGATACGTATAAAGTTTTGAAAACGGAAAAAGGTACAGAAATTTCCTTTACACTCGAAAATGTTCCGGCATTACGACACGAAGAATATGCGCCGGGTTTTAAAAAATTAATACCCTATGTCCGCTTTGGATTTAGCAAATTTTCATTAGAAGGAACCGATGGAGTTGCTGATAACTGGAAAGATTTCGGATTGTGGATGAACGAAAAATTATTACAGGACACACAGGAACTGCCTTTGGAAACGCAGACTGCCGTTAAAAAACTGGTTGAAAATGAAAAGAATCCGATAGACAAAGCAAGAAAGATCTATCGTTATGTACAGGATAAAACCCGATATATCAGTATTCAGGTAGGAATAGGCGGATGGAAACCGATGAAAGCGGTTGATGTGGATCGTTTAGGATACGGTGATTGTAAAGCGTTGTCCAACTATACGAAAGCACTTTTGAATGTGGTCGGAATACCTTCTTTTTATACGGTGATCTACGGAAATACCCAAAAAGAAGATATACAGGATGATCTGGTTTCGATTCAAGGAAACCATGCTATTTTGACGATTCCGGATAACGGAAAATACTATTTCTTGGAATGCACAAGTCAGATAACACCATTTGCTTATCAGGGAAAATTTACGGATGATCGGATGGCGCTACTAATGAAGCCGGAAGGAGGCGAATTGATACGTACGGCTGATATTCCGGATGCGGAAAACAGTCAGAAATCAAAAGGAAATTATACGGTTGACAGTCAGGGTAATTTTAAAGGAGAAGTGCTTATTGTATCCGAAGGGACGCAATATGAGAGTAAATATGAATTAAAAAGAAGATCAAAAGAGGAATCGGATAAGTTTTATAAGAAATATTTTGCTAATATTGAGAACTTGAAAGTTAATTCTGTTCAATTTGAGGATGATCCGGATAATGTGAAATTCAAAGAACGTATCGCAATTCAGGCAGAAGGTTATGGAACACCGTCTGGAGAACGATTGCTTTTTCCGGCCAATGCTTTTAATGTAAGCCGACACATTCCGCAACGGTACCGCAATCGAAAACTGCCTTTCCATCTCGAAAGAGGGTACCATGATTATGATGAAATAATCATACAGTTACCGGAAGGCTTTACTGTGGAAGGATTACCGCAAAATACAGTGCTGAATACAAAATTCGGAGAATACAAAACAGAATATACAATACAGGGAAAAGATAAAATAGTTGCTGTTCGATCGATGTTGTTAAAAAGAGGGATGTATCCGAAAGAGGATTATGAAGAGTTCCGGAAATTTATGGAACTCACAGCCCGAAACGATAATGCCAAAATCAGTCTAACCAAAAACAAATCATAATAATGAAGAGAAAATTAGTATTTCAGACCTTAGTACTTTTTTTATCGTTAAATGCATTCGCCCAAAAATTTGAATTGGGAAAAGTTTCAGTAGAAGAGCTGAAAGAAGCCGAGCACCCGAAAGATCCCAAAGCAGAAGCAGCTGTTCTGTATAAAAAGGGAAGAACGTATTTTGAATACAATGCCGATAAAGGTTTTAAAACCATTACCGAAGTCGAAACCCGTATTAAGATCTATAAAAAAGAAGGGTATGACTGGGCCACTTTTATAATCAATAATTATGCGGATAGTAATAAAAAAGAAAGTGTAAGCTTCTCTAGTGCCTATACCTATAACCTGGTTGGCGGTAAAATTGAAAAAACAAAACTAAAAAGCGAAGGGATTTTTGTAGAAAAGGCAAACAACTATTGGGAACGAAATAAAATTGTTTTCCCGAATGTAAAAGAACAATCCATTGTAGAGTTTAAATACACATTGGAATCGCCTTTTATTAGTACGTTAAAGGATTGGAATTTTCAGATGGCGATACCGGTTAACCACGTTGAATATATGACGCAGGTACCGGAATATTTTATCTATAAAACGCAGATGAAAGGAGCGTTGATTCCGAAAACAAATAAAACCAGTGTATCCAAAACGTATACCGGAAAAGTGACAGAAAAGGTAAATGGTGACGGCGGTTATAAAAATGTAAAGTCGGAAGTGAATATTAATTATATCGAAAATCAGGATACCTATGTCTTAAAAGATGTTCCGGCTATGGCTGATGAAAGTTATATCAATAATATCGATAATTACCGATCTGCGATACTTCATGAACTGATGTCTACAAAATATCCGAACGAACCGTATAAAGATTATTCAACGGACTGGGAAACAATCGTAAAAAATATATATCTGGGTGAGTTTGGAAGTGAACTGGGCAAAAGAAGCTATTTTGAAGACGATCTGAATACGATTCTAAAAGGAGTAACCAATCCGGATGAAAAAATCGCAATAGTTTTTAACTTTGTGAAAAACCGGATGAACTGGAATCAGTATGTCGGATATTTTTGTGAAAAAGGAGTACGTACGGCTTATAAGGAAAAAGTAGGAAATACAGCTGATATTAACCTGATTCTGGTAGCAATGTTACGTGAAGCGGGTATCGATGTAAATCCGATCTTGCTAAGTACAAGAGATAAAGGAGTGGCATTTTTTCCAAACAGAAATGGATATAACTATGTAATCGCCGGAATTCAAACACCAACCGGAATGATGTTTTTAGATGCGACGGATAAAAATGTAGGACCGAATATTCTTCCTTTCAGAGCCTTAAACTGGTTTGGTCGGGTTGTTCGTAAAGACGGCTCTTCTGACGATGTAGAACTGGTACCGACAAACTTGTCCAAAAATGTGGTTAATATTATGGCAACACTTGGAAATGACGGTGTGTTGAAAGGGATGTATCGGGAACAAAATTTTGATTATCTGGCTTATGTTTACAGAACGCAGAATGGCGATCTGAGTGAGGATAAATACCTGGAGAAAATAGAAAAGACCTATCCGGGATTGCAAATCGAAAATTATAAAGTAGCCAATAAAGCCGATATCGCAAAACCGGTAATTGAAGATTATAGTTTTACGCATGATGGTGTTGTTGAAAAAATCGGAGACAAAATGTATATCGACCCGATGTTGTTTGTTGCTAAAACACAGAATCCGTTTAAGCAAGAGAAAAGAGAATATCCGGTGGATTTCTCATTCCCGAATCAGGAAAAATACATGATCAATCTGACATTGCCGGAAGGGTATAAAGTAGAATCGATTCCGGAAGCGATTAGTATGGCCATGGAAGAAGATATGGCAAATTATACCTTTAATATTACACATGCCGGAAATAAAATTCAATTGGTAGTAACATTAGATACCCGATGGCCTATCGTTCCTTCAACACATTATGAAGGATTGAAAAACTTTTACAAAGCAATAATTGCAAAAGAAACCGAAAAAATAGTACTTAAAAAAGCATAAAAATGGACTTGAAAAATGCACAGCTGGATGTAGATAACTGGATTAAAAATCATGGTGTTCGCTATTTTAATGAGCTGACAAACATGGCGCAGTTAACAGAGGAAGTAGGAGAAGTAGCCCGCATTATCGCTCGTCGTTATGGCGAACAATCGGAAAAAGAAAGCGATAAAAACAAAGACCTGGGCGAAGAATTAGCCGATGTGGTATTCGTTGTTTTATGTCTGGCGAATCAAACCGGAGTTGACTTACAGGCGGCTTTTGATAAAAAGATGGATCTGAAAACAAAAAGGGATCACGATCGACATCATAATAATGAAAAACTGAAATAAGGAATCTGCCGGTCAGGTAACACTAAAACGATTAAACTATGGATCTACAACTCCTGAAATCAGAAATAAGCCCTAAATCAGAAATAGCGATAACCGGTTCTAAAAGTGAAACCAATCGCCTTTTATTACTGAAAGCGTTATATCCGAATCTGAAATTGGATAATAGGTCCAATTCTGATGATAGCGTGGTTATGACAAGTGCTTTGCAGTCGAAAGAAATGATAATTGATATTCATCATGCGGGTACTGCTATGCGTTTTCTGACGGCATTTTTTGCCTCACAGGAAGGTAGGGAAGTTGTATTGACCGGTTCTGCACGAATGCAGGAACGACCGGTTAGTATTTTGGTGGATGCTTTACGCCAATTAGGTGCCGATATCCGATATGAAAAAGAAGAAGGATATCCGCCGATTCGAATCAAAGGTAAAAAGTTAAGTCAATCAAAAGTGAATCTGAAAGCGAATGTAAGTAGTCAGTATATTTCTGCTTTACTTTTAATCGCTCCGGGACTTGAAAACGGGCTGGAATTGTTTTTGGATGGTGAACTGACATCAATTCCGTATATTCAGATGACCTTGTCGGTATTACATGAAATCGGCGTTGCAACAACATTTGAAGGGAATCGTATAACGGTTAGTCCAAAAACAGAATTAGCCGATTCGAAAGCTGTAATCGTGGAAAGCGACTGGAGTTCGGCGTCCTATTATTATAGTATTGCAGCATTAGCACCGGTTGGAACGGAAATCAGATTGACCAGTTATAAAGAAAACAGTTTTCAGGGGGATAGCGAATTGATAACAATTTACCGTCATTTCGGTGTTGAATCCACTTTTGAAAATCAGACGGTAGTCTTGCGAAAAATAACGGAAGCGGATAAAGAAAGCCTGACTCTCGATCTTCAAAATACACCCGATATAGCACAAACGATTGCAGTTACCTGTTTCGGACTACAGCGCGCTTGTCGGCTAACAGGTTTACATACATTAAAAATAAAAGAAACCGACCGGTTATTGGCTTTGCAAAATGAATTGACAAAACTTGGAGCATCCGTAACCGTAACGGATAATAGTCTGACTTTGGATCCTTCGGATAAAATAAATCCGGATGTTGCCATCAGCACCTATCAGGATCACCGGATGGCAATGGCATTTGCTCCGTTAGCTTTAAAAACAACACTGCTGATTAAAGAAGCCGAAGTCGTATCTAAATCTTATCCGGGGTTCTGGGAAGATCTCAAAAAAATCGGAGTTAAAATTCAGGAGAAAGACGCGTAAAAAAAGAGTTTTAAAAAATAAAACTTAAAACACTTGACAACCCCTATCTCACGATAGTATATTTGCACTCAATTTAAAATTTGTACAATGAAGTTATCTCATTTCAATTTCAATTTACCGGCTGAATTGCTTGCTGAGTTTCCTGCTGAAAACAGAGACGAAGCACGTTTGATGGTTGTAAACAGAAAAACGCAAACGATTGAACACAAACTTTTTAAAGATATCCTGGATTATTTTGAAGAGGGAGATGTAATGGTGCTGAATAATACTAAGGTTTTTCCGGCTCGTCTATATGGAAACAAAGAAAAGACGGGAGCGAGAATTGAGGTGTTCTTGTTAAGAGAATTAAATGCGGAACAACGTTTGTGGGATGTATTGGTAGATCCGGCGCGTAAAATCCGTATCGGTAATAAATTATATTTCGGAGATGATGATTCGTTAGTAGCGGAAGTTATTGATAATACAACCTCAAGAGGAAGAACATTGCGTTTCCTTTACGACGGTTCATATGAAGAATTCAGAGCAAAACTTTTAGAGCTTGGAGAAACACCGATCCCGAAATACATCAACCGTGCCGTAACGCCGGAAGATGCAGAAAGATATCAGACAATCTACGCTAAAGAAGAAGGTGCTGTCGCAGCTCCGACTGCCGGTTTACACTTTTCAAAACACCTGATGAAACGTTTGGAAATCAAAGGTGTTAACTTTGCTGAAATTACTTTGCACGTAGGATTAGGAACTTTTAACCCGGTTGAGGTGGAGGACTTGTCTAAACACAAAATGGATTCGGAAGAATTACGTATCACAGAAGAAGCTTGTGAAGTCGTAAATAGAGCGAAATCAAACAAGAAAAAAGTGTGTGCTATCGGAACAACAACAATGCGGGCTATGGAAAGTTCGGTTTCATCGGCGAAAACCTTAAATCCGTATGAAGGATGGACGAATAAATTTATTTTCCCTCCTTACGATTTCAGCGTAGCCGATTGTATGGTAACCAATTTCCACACACCAAAATCAACTTTGTTGATGATGATTTCAGCTTTTTGCGGACACGATCTAATGAAAAAAGCCTACGAAGAGGCGGTTAAAGAAAAATACAAATTCTATTCTTACGGTGACGCAATGTTAATCCTGTAAGAAGTAAATTCAAAATAAAAAAAGCGTTCTTTTTACAGGAACGCTTTTTTGTTATATAGCCTAATTGTTATTTAACCTGATAAACCAGTTTCATCGTAATATTAGCCGTTTTCTTTTTAGAAGCCGTGTTAAAGGAACCGCCCCAGGAATATTCCTCGGATGAGTTTTGTGCAATAATCTGGAAAACACCCATATCCGATTTTTTTAGATTGCCCAGTTTTGCATCTGCATTTTCGGCAATTTTCTGAGCGCGGGCATTCGCATCCTTAGTCGCTTCAGCAATCATTTCCAATTTTAAAGCAGCCAGTTTTGTGTAATAATATTCCGGTGGATTTGAATATAATTCTACTCCGGAATTGATCAATTCGGTTACCTCACGAGAGATGCCTTCTACTTTGTCAACTTCCGGACTTTCGATCTGTACATTTTGAGAAAGGGAAAAACCGGTAAAAATCTGTTGACGCGTATTACCGTTACTGTCATAACTATATTCGAAATCCTTGTTGATATTCACAGCCGAAAAAACAATGTTACTTTCCGGAATCCCTTTTGAAATCAAATACGATTTAATGATTTCACGATCTTTATCAAGAGCAGCATAGGCTTCCTTCAGGTTCATATTCTTTTTAGAAAAAGAACTGCTCCATACAATAAGATCGGAAACGAAATCTTTTTTACCCAAACCGGTAACACTTATGGTGTCGTTACTTTGGTTCCTGTTTTTAAATGCACTCGAAAATAGGAAAGCCGCAATAACAACAGCTGCTCCTATAATAAGGGAATTGATATTGTTTTTCATAACTAAAAAATATTTAATTGTTATAAATGTATGAAATATCTGTATTATAATAACAAACGCAAAAAATTATTTTTTCTTATTTTTACCCGAAACCAAAATTACTAACAATGACATTTCAAAATACACGTGAATTTGCAAGACAACTGGATGAGAAAGATGGGTTGGCAAAGTATCGAAGCGAATTTATATTCCCTAAAGTAAATGGTAAGCAGGTAATTTATTTTACCGGAAATTCTTTGGGATTGCAACCTAAAAGAACTAAGGCTTATGTGGATGAGATTATGGATGACTGGGGGAATCTGGCAGTGGAAGGCCATTTTTATGCCGATAAACCTTGGTGGGATTATCACGAGCGTTTTGCAGCGCCGTTAAGCTCAGTTGTAGGAGCGAAGCCAAGTGAAGTAACTGTGATGAATACTTTAACGGTAAACTTACATTTGCTGATGGTTACCTTTTACCGACCAACGGCTAAAAAATATAAAATCATTTGTGAAGAAAAAGCGTTTCCAAGTGATCAGTATATGTTCCAAAGTCAGGTTCATTTTCACGGACTGGATCCTAAAGATACTATCGTGGAAATCAAACGTAGAGAAGGGGAGCACAACATCCGTTTGGAAGATATTCTGGCAAAAATAGAAGAAGTAGGTGATGAGTTGGCTTTAGTGTTAATCGGTGGTGTTAATTATTATACCGGACAGGTTTTTGATATGAAAACCATAACCGAAGCCGGACATAAATACGGCGCTTATGTAGGATGGGATTTAGCACATGCTGCCGGAAATATTAAATTGGAATTACACGATTGGAACGTAGATTTTGCCGCTTGGTGTAGTTATAAATATATGAATTCAGGGCCGGGTAATGCTTCCGGATGTTTTATTCATGAAATGCATCACAATGATACCAGTTTACCGCGATTTGCAGGATGGTGGGGTCATAATAAAGAACGCCGTTTTAAAATGGAACCGCAGTTCGATCCGGTTCGCGGAGCAGACGGATGGCAAATCAGTAATTTACCGGTAATTTCATTGGCGCCTTATCTGGCATCGGTAGAAATGTTTGCCGAAGTAGGAATGGATAAACTAATTGAAAAAAGAAACCTGCTTACAGCTTATCTGGAATTTATCTTACAGGAAGTGGATAAAGAAGTGGAAAGTGAATTTGAAATTATCACACCTTCTGATCCGGAACAAAGAGCATGTCAACTTTCAGTATTTTTGCACGGAGAAGGTAGAGCCCTTTTTGATTACCTGATGAAAAACGGGGTTATCACCGATTGGAGAGAGCCGAATGTAATTCGTTTGGCACCGGCACCGTTTTATTGTTCTTTCGAAGATATGTACGAATTCGGACAGATTTTAAAAGAAGGAATTTTGAATAAAAAATAAATAAAAATCAACTTTTTTGTATTTTCTCTTCATTTTTATCTATTTTAGTAATCAAACTTAACTGAATTAACTAAAAAAAACTAACTAAAATGAAGAGAAAATTACTTAAGCTTGTTGTGGCTGTCTTTCTGATGTCACTACAGGTGAATGCGCAGCATTCCGATAAGGAAAGAGCGGCACGCGACTACATTAAATCACAGGAGAAAAACCTGAATATCCAATCTTTTCACGACTTTACATTACGATTTAACAGAAAAGGTCCTTCAGGGGAAACATTGCGTTTTCAACAAATGCTAAAAGGAGTTCCTGTTTTTGAATCGGAAATTGTAGTTCATTTTGATACTACAGGAAAAATTTCCTATTCCTCGGATAGTTATGATAAAACCATAACCGACATTGATGTGGCACCTCAGTTTGATGATAAACGAGCCATTGAAATTTCGGATAAGGCTTTGGAAATCGAAGGAGCCGGAACGATAACCTGGCAGGAATGCAAGCTGTTTGTTTATAATAAGCAGGAAAAAACAACATTGGTTTACCGAATTACTACGGCGGCCGAAAACTTAAAAGGACAATGGGAAGCCATAGTCGATGCAAAAACCGGAACAATAATAAGTCTTAAAGATGTGGCTTATTATGCGCATTCGAATAAAGATAAAGACAAGAAAAAACAAAAAGAAAAACAATTCGGAAAAAGTATAGCCGGAACGGCGCAATCCGTAACGGGAACAGCACTGATTTTTAATCCGGATCCGTTATCCGTTGCGGGTGCGACATATGGCGGTCAATATGTCGATAATAATGATGCTACAAATGCCGCGTTAGATGCCGCAAGAAGTCAGGTGGAATTGGTGGATATCGAATTGCTAAACGGTGTCTATAAACTGAAAAGCCAGTATGTAGAGATCAAAAATTTACAAAATCCGAATACAGGATTGTTTACTCAAAGCACGAATTCTTTTATGTTTAACCGATTTGATCAGGGATTTGAAGCTGTAAATGCTTTTTATCATATTGATCAAAGCTTTCGTTATATTAATGAAACGCTAGGAATACCGTTGGTACCGTTACAAAATAACGGAGTGTTATTCTACGATCCGCATAGTTTTAACGGAGCAGATAATTCCAGTTATGCCAGTGGCGCTCTTAACTTTGGTGAAGGTGGCGTAGATGATGCGGAAGATGCTGATGTAATCTTACACGAACTAGGTCACGGATTACACGATTGGTTAACCGGAGGTTCTCTGTCACAGGTTAACGGATTAAGTGAGGGTTCCGGTGATTATTGGGCGCAATCGTACAGTCGTAGTTTGAATCAATGGAGCTCCGGTCAGGCGGCTTATCATTATGTGTTTAGCTGGGACGGGCATAATCCTTTCTGGCCGGGAAGGGTAACGAATTATACGGCTACTTATCCGGGTGGATTGGTAAACCAGGTGCATCAGGACGGACAAATTTGGGCTACCGCTTTAATGAAAGTATATGATCAAATTGGTAGAACGAAGGTGGATAAAGCGTTTTTGGAAGGTTTGGCCAGAACAAATAGCTCGACTAATCAGCAGAATGCGGCAATTGCGGTTCGTCAGGCGGCAATTGATATGGGATATAGTTGTTCCGATGTACAGGCTTTTACAACCCATTTTACAGCGACAGGATATAATATGCCGGCATTACCGTTAACAATTCACTGTCCGGGTAATCAGACAGTAAATGCGAATAGTAGCGGAAATTATACAGTTCCGGATTTTACCGGACAAGCGAGTGTGGTGACAGCCAATTGTAATGCAACAGTGGCGCAATCTCCGGCTCCGGGAACGATTGTTGGCGTTGGTACGCATCAGATAACGATGACGGGAACCAGCGGATCATCGGTTAATTGTAATTTCTCATTACTGGTGCAATCGGCTTTGGGAACGGATGATTTTTCAGCGCAGAAAGTGTCAATTTACCCGAATCCGGCTACGAATAGTTTAACGGTGAAAACAAATTTTACGAATTCGGAAACAGTAGCGGTCTACAATATGATCGGACAAAAAGTTCTGGAAAATACTATGGATAACGGTGAGTTGGTTTTTGATGTTTCTCAATTGTCTCCCGGAGTATACGTGGTGTATTTTAATAACAGCAAGACAAGCCATAAGTTTGTAAAAAAATAAAGAGTAGATAATTATAAAAATGGCCGGTAGTATCCGGTCATTTTTTTTGAATATTTTTTCTGAATTATGCTAATGCGACTATCTTTGTAGGCATTAGTTGTACCATTACCATTATAAAAAGTAAAATGAACAAACAGCAAAAAATTGAAAATTTTGATCCGTCACAACCGGGATTAGCAGATGCAAGTGTATTTGGTTTACCATTTACAGCGGAAGAAAGTGATATTATAATTGTACCGGTACCATGGGAAGTTACCGTGAGTTATGGAGCCGGAGCCTCAGAAGGACCGGATGCTATAATGGATGCTTCTTTTCAGGTGGATTTACAACATCAGGAATTTCCGGAATTGTGGAAATTAGGAATATATATGGATGAAGCTCCGGAACATTGGGCTAGTAATTCTGAAAAATATAAAAGTCTGGCACAGCCAATCATTGAAGCATTGGAAGCAGGAGAGGATATTGCTACATTTCCGGCATTGCAAACGGATCTGGATAAGATCAACAAAGTTTGTAAAGAGCTGAAGAATGAAGTTAAAGAGCGTGTTTTACATTGGATGAAGCAAGGCAAAAAAGTGGCATTGCTTGGCGGTGATCACAGTACGCCGCTTGGCTATTACGAAGCATTGGCAGCACAGCATGAAAGTTTCGGTATCCTACATTTGGATGCACATATGGATTTGCGTATCGCTTATGAAGGATTTACGTATTCACACGCATCAATCATGTATAACACATTGCAGATTCCGCAGGTTTCAAAAATTGTACAGGTGGGAATCCGTGATTTTTGTGAGCAGGAGGTGGAAGTTGCCCAAAAAGAAGGTAACCGTGTGTTGATTCATACTGATATGGATCTAAAAGCAGAAACTTTTGAAGGTAAAACATGGTTACAGCAATGTGATGATATAATTGCATCATTACCGGAAAAAGTGTGTATCTCGTTTGATATTGACGGAATGTATCCGTGGTATTGCCCGAATACTGGAACACCGGTTCCGGGTGGTTTTTCGTTTGAACAGGCTACTTATCTGTTAAGCCGATTAGCGGAAACGAATAAAGAAATTATCGGTTTTGACCTTGTGGAAGTAGCACCGGGTGAAAACGATGACTGGGATGGAAATGTGGGAGCAAGGATGTTATTTCATATGTGTGGAGTACTGGCGAAGTCACAAAAATTAAACGTCGGACAGAAGATTAAATTCAATCGAT
The DNA here is from genome assembly GCF_024496085.1 of Flavobacterium cerinum. Lineage (NCBI taxonomy): Bacteria > Pseudomonadati > Bacteroidota > Flavobacteriia > Flavobacteriales > Flavobacteriaceae > Flavobacterium > Flavobacterium cerinum. The sequence continues at coordinate 1,473,633 of NZ_CP101751.1, forward strand.
AAAAAAATCCCCTTTTGGGGATTTTTTGTTTTTATAACTTTTTACCGGTTGCTAATCGATATAAAATACCGATTACAGCCAGGATTAATAAAATGTGAATGAAACTGCCAACAGCTTCTCTGAAACCAAAATAGCCAACCAGCCATCCCAGTAGTAAGATAACTACAATTAACCAGACTAAATCTTTCATAATAGATAGTTTTTAAGTTGTTATCTTAAAAGTATTAATATTTATTTGAAAATGTTGAAATTTTAATAAAAAATTAAGGTTGTTGTGATTTTTTTAGAGATTTGCTAAAAGGGTGAATTGTACGGCTGATTTAAAAGTGAAAAATATAATAAAATCAGTATAAAACGGTCGTGGTTCTTTAATTATTAAGTATTTTTACGCCAATTATTTACAAACTGATTTCATGCAAACGCAGCAACGCATAGCCATAGTTGGCTCAGGGTTAGTAGGGACATTATTGGGTATTTATCTAAGAAAAGCAGGACATGTTGTTCATGTATACGACAGAAGTCCGGACGTTAGAAAAGTAGCTTTCTCGGGAAGATCAATTAATCTGGCGATGTCACACAGAGGATGGAAGGCTTTAGATGGAGCGGGGATAGGTAAGAGAATACGGGACGTGGCAATTCCGATGGATAAAAGAGCGATACATCTCGTTGATAAAGCATTGGCCTATCAGGCATATGGTATAGACGGAGAAAGTATTTACTCGATTTCAAGAGGAGGATTAAACCGTTTGATGCTGACGTTGGCTGAAGAAGTTGGAGTAGAATTCTTTTTTGAAAAGAAAATCTGGGATGTAACGTTGGCTGATGCAACACTACATATCGGGGAAACCGAAAAAGGAGCATGGGAAGAACTGAAATACGATAAGGTTTTCGGAGCAGACGGTGCTTTTTCAAGAGTGCGTCACAGAATGCAGCGTCAGAACCGATTTGATTATTCACAAGACTTTTTAGATACCGGTTATAAAGAACTTAATATTCCGGCTAATCCGGACGGATCTCATAAACTGGACAAAAATTCATTCCACATTTGGCCGCGAGGTGCTTTTATGTTGATCGCCCTTCCGAATATGGACGGAAGTTTTACCTGTACGTTGTTTATGCCGTTTGAAGGTGAAAATTCTTTCGAGGCGTTACACGACAGAGAAGCGGTGGAGAGTTTCTTCCAAAAACATTTCCCGGATACCATTCAGGTGATTCCGGAATTAGTAAACGATTTCTTTAAAAATCCAACCAGTTCACTGGTAACGATGAAATGTTATCCATGGACCTATAATGATAAAGTGGCCTTAATTGGTGATGCGGCTCATGCTATTGTGCCGTTTTACGGTCAGGGAATGAATGCGGGATTTGAAGATATTACTTGTCTGGCCGATTTGATGGTGCAATACGGAGATGATTGGGAAACTATTTTTAAAGAATATCAAATAATCCGCAAACCGAACGCAGATGCAATTGCCGAATTATCATACCGTAATTTTATGGAAATGAGTACTAAAACGGCTGATGAGAAATTCCTGTTGCAAAAAAAGATTGAAAAATGGTTTGCACTAAAACATCCGGAACAATGGTTGCCGTTATATGATAGAGTGACATTTAGCCATCGTCCGTATTCGGAGGCACTGGCTATCGGGAACCATCAAAATGCGATTATGGAAGAGATTATGAAAATTCCGGGAATCGAAACAAACTGGGAAACCGAAGAAGTAGAAAAGAAAATATTGGAACTGTTACAACAGTCATTATAATAAAAAGGGCGGTCTGAATTAATTAGATCGCCCTTTTTACATCTGACAGGTTTGATGTGTATTATTATTTTATTCTTCCCGATGTACGGCTTCAATCGTAAAAGCGGGTAAGCAAACAGAAAGGTACTCGCAAGGTTCGTCAAACGGATTGGAATATTGAATACGTGCATTTTTCTCAATCCGGATTGATTGTCCGGCTTCCAGAATAATCGTATCATCTTCAATGATGAATTGCTTTTTTCCGCTTATAATATAGGTGTATTCGTCGAATTCCGGTGTTTGGAAAGGCTCGCTCCAGTGTGGCGGTGCGATCATACGGGCTATTGATATTTCGGTATTGCCTGTAGCTATTTTTCCGTGATGTTCTTCAATGTGTTTGCCATCGGTAGTGGGAACTATAAATGGGTTATTCTGAATTTGATATTTTTTCATAATCGATTATTTTTTAAATATAAAATAGACGGCCAGTATCAGAAAACAAAAACCGATGACATGATTCCATCGAAAGGATTCATTTTTGAAAAACAGCAGGGAGAAAATTACAAATACCACCAATGTAATTACTTCCTGAATCACTTTTAATTGCATCAGATTAAATGGTCCTCCGTTTCCTTCATAGCCTATTTTGTTGGCCGGTACCTGGAAAAAGTACTCAAATAAAGCCAATCCCCAACTGATTAGTACAATAGTGATCAATCCGGCATTTTCAAACCATTTTAATTCCTTGAATTTTAAATGACCATACCAGGCCAGTGTCATGAAAATATTAGATAGTATTAGTAATCCAATTGTAATGTAGCCTTTCATGATCTATTTTTTAAACATTTTGGATAGAATTCCAAAAGCACCCCGGATAAAGGTTGCACTTGTCAGAACTTTTACAATAGGATTCATCGCCGAACTTTTACGGGGAGATTGCGCTTCTTTTTCTTCCGCTTTGCGCTGTTGTTCCTGAGCTGCAACTTCCTGAGCTGTTTCTATTTTCTTGTTTAAAATTTCATAGGCACTTTCCCTGTCGATTGTCTCCTGATATTTTTTAACCAACTTAGAATTATTGTTAATCGTGTCGATCTCGTTTTGAGTTAAAACATCCATCCGACTCATAGGAGCGCGTAACATACAGGCTGCAAGAGGTGTTGGGATTCCTTTTTCATTTAAAGCGGTTACAAAAGCTTCACCGATACCCAATTGCGTAAGTACTTCGTCTGTTTTGTAATATTCTGAAATCGGATAATTCTCGGCAGTCATTTTAATTGCCTTGCGGTCATTTGCTGTAAAAGCACGCAAAGCATGTTGAATTTTAAGTCCTAATTGCGCCAAAACACCATTTGGAACATCTGTGGGGTTTTGTGTAATAAAATAAATACCGATTCCTTTCGATCGGATTAGTTTTACAATGCTTTCGATCTGATCCAATAAAGCTTTGCTGGCCTGGTCAAATATCAAATGCGCTTCATCGATAAAGATAACCAGTTCGGGACGTCCGCTGTCACCTTGTTCCGGCATCTGACCGTATATTTCAGCCAAAAGGCAAAGCATAAAGGTTGAAAAAAGTTTCGGTTTATCCTGGATATCGGTTAATCGGATGATGTTTATGTAACCGTTTCCATTGCTGTCAATGCGCATCAGGTCGTCGATTTCAAAAGATAATTCTCCGAAAAAAACATCGGCGCCTTGTTGTTCCAGTTCGATAATTTTTCGCAAAATGGAACCGGTAGAAGAAGTTGAAATTCGACCGTATTCTTTTTCGAATTCCGCTTTACCTTCTTCAGTAGCATATTGCAATAATTTTTTAAAATCCTTTAAGTCTAATAACGGTATTTGATGATCATCACAATATTTAAATATAACGGATACTACGCCGCTTTGCGTGTCATTCAGATCAAGGATTCGGGAGAATAATACCGGACCGAATTCAGAAACAGTGGCGCGTAAGCGAACTCCGTTTTGCTCGGATAAGGTTAATAATTCGACCGGGAATGCCTTGGTTTCATAAGGGATGCCCATTTTTTCATGACGCTCGGTAATAAAAGGTTTGACTTCGCCCGGCATTGCAATACCGCTAAAATCACCTTTGATATCCATCATCAATACGGGGATTCCGTTTTGGGATAATTGTTCGGAAAGCACCTGAATGGTTTTTGTTTTTCCGGTTCCGGTTGCGCCGGCAATCAGCCCGTGTCGGTTGATCGTTTTTAACGGAATTTTGATTAAGGTGTCCGGAACGGCTTCGCCATTAAGCAGGGCGCCTCCGAGTATAATGTGTTCGCCCTTACAGTCGTATCCTGCATTAATCGAATCGGAAAATTGTGTTGCTGTCATATGGATTGTGGTAATAGTATTACGAGGTTGACTTTATACAAATATACAAAACCATTTTGTTCCTGTTTTAGGCTTTGTGAAGGTTAAATTACAGCTTTATTAGAAAAAATACTAAAAGAAAACGATACTAAAAGAATAATAGTAACAATTAAGCGTTATTGATTTAAAGTTATGTTAATACTAGAGGGGGATTTTAAAAAGAAAAGTATACTCATTGTTAAATAATTTGTTGTACAGGCTTAAAAAAAATACTTTTTATTTTTTTATTTACTCTAAAAACATAAATTTGCGAATCTTATAAGGCGAAAATATTCATTTTGTAAGAAGGTAGTTATAATAAAATCAAAAAACTAAAAATTAAAAGAAATGACAAAAGTATCTAACGAAAATGTTGGGAAAGGAGCTAGCTCTAATGGATCAAATTTATTTGCAGGTTTAGCTATTGTAATCTGTATTGTAATCGGAATTCTTATTTGGAAATTCGTAATGGGGCATTCATCAAACTTTGTTAACGGTGATCCTAATGGTCATCCACTACCAGGAAACTATCTAGGAATGGTTTATAAAGGTGGATATATCGTACCGGTATTGATGGGATTATTCTTGATGACTGTTGTGTTTTCAATTGAGCGTTTCTTCGTGATCTCTAAAGCAGCTGGAAAAGGAAATGTTGAAGGTTTCGTTAAAAATGTACAGGGGTTAATTAACCAAGGTAAAATTGAAGAAGCTATTGCTGAGTGTGATACACAGCAAGGGTCAGTGGCTAACGTAGTTAGAGCTGGTTTAACTAAATACCAAGAAGTTAAAAAAGAAGGATTTGACAGCGAAAAAGCGACTGAAACAATCCAAAAAGAAATCGAAGAAGCTACTTCATTGGAAATGCCAATGTTAGAGAAAAACTTAACGATTATCGCTACATTAGTATCTATCGGTACGTTAATGGGATTATTAGGAACGGTATCAGGTATGATTAAAGCGTTCTCTGGATTAGCTGCAGCAGGTGCACCGGATCAGGCAGCATTAGCAACAGGTATCTCTGAGGCACTTATTAATACTGCTACTGGTATTGGTACTTCTACTTTAGCGATTATCTCTTATAACATCTTTACATCTAAGATTGATAAATTAACTTACTCTATCGATGAGGCTGGTTTTGCAATCACGCAAACTTACAGACGTTTCAAAGCGCGTAACAACGCATAATCATCGAGTAAAAAGAGTAATTTAATAATCAGTTGCAGTTAAATGAATTGTCAAATTTTGAGTTTGACTGCAATTATAATTCTAATAGAGAATGGCTAAAGCAAAAATGAAAAAGAAGAGCACCAGGATCGACATGACCGCGATGTGTGACGTGGCGTTCCTACTCTTGTCTTTCTTTGTAATGACATCTACAGCAAAGCTTCCTGAGCCGCTTCCGGTAGATACGCCTGCTTCTACGGTACAAACAAAATTGCCGGATTCCGATTTGGCAACCATCACCGTAGGTAAGGAAAAAGTATTCTTCGGTGTAGTAGGTAAGGATATCAGAATTCTGACTTTGGAAAAGATAGGTGAAAAATACAATGTGGAATTTACTGACGATGAAAAGAAGAAATTCTCACTTGTAGATGGTTTTGGAGTACCGGTTGGAGGTTTAAAGCAATTGTTAGCTTTAAGCGGTGAAGAACGTAATAAAGAAGGTTTTCAACCTGGTATACCGTATGATTCAACTGACAATCAGTTAAGAGAATGGTTATTAGCAGCCCGTTTAGCTACGAAAGAGTTAAACAATGCCGAGCTTAAGATTGCTATCAAAGGAGATGCGAAAGAAGAATATCCGACTGTTAAAAAGGTAATTGATATTCTACAAGATCAGAAAGTAAACAAGTTTTTCTTGGTTACAGGTTTGAGAAGCGAAGATTTTTAATTTAAAAAGAAACTGTAGAAATGGCAGAATTAAATACAGGCGGCGGCGACGGTAAAGGCAAGAAAGTAAGAAGTAAAAAACAAGACGCTGGTGTCGATTTGACAGCAATGGTGGATTTGGCATTCTTATTGATTACTTTCTTTATGTTAACGACTTCGTTGTCTAAACCTCAGTCAATGAATTTGGCGATGCCGGATAAAACACCAAAAGATAAACCTCAAGAAGAGTTAACTATCCCTGATGATCGTTCTTTAACGATTTTGATTGGAAAAGACAATAAGATCTTATGGTTTAAAGGGCAGCCTAGTGCTCCTCTTGAAGGTCCGACAGCGGCAGGTTTCGGTAAAGAAGGAATTCGTAAGGTAATTTTAGAACAGATTGAAAAAGTTAAAGGTATTTATGGTACAGATCCGAAAAAAGGTCTGATTGTAGTAATCAAGCCTACTGAAAAATCGAACTATAAAAACTTAGTTGATATTTTAGATGAAATGGCAATTACTTCGGTACCTACTTATGCAATTGTAGATATTACACCTGAAGAACTTAAAATGTTAGATAAAGAAGGAATGAACAACTAATTCCTTTGGAACTAATTTAAAAAACGAAATTATGTCAAGATTAAACATATTTAAAAAAGGGTGGATCGATATGGTTTTCGAAGGACGAAACAAGTCTTACGGAGCTTATCAATTGCGTTCAGAAAACCCAAAAACGACAACAAGAGCTCTGGCTATCGGAATCTTGTTATTCGGTTCTGCGGTTAGTGCCCCTTTGGTGACAAGCTATCTTTCTGATAAACTTGGAGCTAAAAAGAAGGAGAACCTGGACAAAGTGATCGAGACGGCTTTATTGCCACCACCACCGAAAAACGATGAAGTGTTGCCACCACCTCCACCGCCGGAACCGCCAAAATCGGTTAACGATCAGGTGAAGTTCCCGCCGCCAAAGGTTGTGGATAAAAAATTGGTTCGTGATGAAGATCCGCCAACGGTAAAAGATTTGGAAACGGCTGACCCGGGACAAAAAAATGTTAAGGGAGATAAAGATGCCGGAGATATCCTAATCGATAAACCGGCTGGTGATGGACCAAAAGGTTCTGATATCGTGGAAGAAAATCCGAATAAGATTTATATGGCCGTAGAGGTTGCACCGGAATTCCCGGGAGGTATGGCCGGATTCAACAAATACGTTCAAAGAAACTTTAGAGCTCCGGATGTTGATGAAGGAGTTAAAGTATTACGTGTTATCGTTGGTTTCGTAGTAGAAAAAGACGGTAGCTTAACGGATATTAAAGTTTTAAGAGATCCGGGATACGGAATGGGTAAAGAAGCAATTCGTATGTTACAAAATGCTCCGAAATGGAAACCGGGTGTTCAAAACGGTAGATCTGTTCGTGTAGCGTATAACTTACCAATCACTATCCAGGTAGGAGAATAATATTTTCTATGAATATATTTCAGAAATTTAGACAGAAATCGCCTAAACAGCGATTTCTGTTTGTTTTAGGACTTGTCTTCCTAAGCTTGTATATCTTTATGGCTGCAACTTTGATCATCTGGAAATCGATGCCGGTTGAGTTGCCGTATCGAAATAGGGTTATTTTGGCCGTGATATTGGTCGTATATGCCGCATTTCGTTTTGTCCGACTATTGAAACAAGACGATAATTAACGTAAATTATAACTTTAATTTAGCAACTTCAATTTCAGTACTATCAAAAAAGGACTAACTTTGTAGCTAACGTTATTGGAATTGAGTTGATTTCTTTATGAAAAAGAACATTTTTAGAATAAGTTTACTTTTGGGAATTGCATTACTGGCGATTCAGATAGGTTGTAAAAAAGCAGAAAAGAACACCGAAAGTGAAGAAGAAACACCGGTTTCCGGTAAAGCAACCGTTTTGGTGGAAGAAACTATTTTTCCTGTCATTGATGATGAAGCGATACTATTTGAAAACGAATACGATCGGGCTAAACTAACATTGGAGAAAAAAACAGAAACAGCGATTTTGCAATCGGTTTACAGTGAAAAATCTCAGATAGTAGTGATGCCAAGAACATTGGATTCGTTGGAATTACAAAACTTCAAAAGCAAACAGATCATTCCGCGTATCACTGAAATCGGTACTGATGCATTGGCGTTTATTGTTAATTATAAACAAGCCGATTCAACTATCACCACTGAGGAAATCATGGATGTGATGTTGGGGAAAAAGTCTACAAAAATTAAAAGCCTGGTATTTGATAATGCAAATTCGAGTACAGTTAGAACCTTAAAAGACTTCGCTAAAGTTAAAGAATTGCCTAAAGAAGGCGTTTCTTCGCTTAATTCCAATGAAGAATTACTAAATTACATCGCATCTAATACAGATGTTGTAGGCGTAATTGGAGTAAACTGGCTGTTACAAACACCACGTGAACTGCAAAATGCGGTTATAAATGTTAAAGTTTTAGGGGTTAATAACAATAAACTGAAGAATAATAAGTTCTTTAAACCGACGCAAAGTAACATTGCTACAGGAGATTACCCGTTTACCCGAAAAATGTATGTGTTAAATTTTCAGGGAACAACCGGTTTAGGCATGGGGTTTGCCTCTTTTGTAGCTGGACAGAAAGGTCAGCGAATTATGTTGAAATCAGGATTGGTACCGGCAATTATGCCGACAAGAGAAATCCAGGTGCGTAATTAAAATTAAAGAAACCAAATAATAATAAATAAGACTATAAAATGAAGAATGTAAAAGTTTTTAGTTTGTTACTGTCTGTGATTGGTACAGCCACTTTTGCACAGGATTTGGAACAGGCGAAAAAAGCAGTTGATGCAGAGCAGTATGAAAAAGCCAAGAAGATCTTAAAATCTTTAGTAGTGTCGGATCCGAATAACGGTAGAAACTTTTTCTATCTTGGAGATTTGTATCTTAATGAACAAGTAACCGATTCTGCTAAAATCTTCTTTGAAAAAGGTTTGGCTGCCAAAGATAAAGGCGCTATGAACTACATTGGTTTAGGTGAAATTAACTTAGATAATGGTGATGGTTTCGGTGCCGAAGCTAATTTTGCAAAAGCAATTAAAGACATAAAAAAGAAAGATACCGAGGAGTTTTTATTGATCGGTAGAGCTTATATTAAATCGGAAAGACCGGATTACAAAAGAGCAGTAGAAAATCTTAAAAAAGTATTGGTGGTTGATCCGAAATCAGCACAGGCTTATTTAAGTCTTGGTGATGCTTATTACGGAGAGCGTAATGTAAACGAAGCTTATAGTGCTTATCGTAATGCATACGACAACGATAATACATTGTTAATGGCTAAAATTAAATTAGCAGCAATTACTAAAAATGCAAAAGCTTTCCCGGAAGCAGTAAAAGCATTTAACGAAATCGTTGCTACACATCCGAATTACGGTCCGGTTTACAGAGAATTAGCTGAAACGTATTACCACTGGGGAGCAAGTGAAACATCGAATTACAATGCATACGTAAAAAAAGCATTGGAATACTATGAGAAGTATATGAGCCTTACCGATTACTCTTTAGAATCTCGTATGCGTCATGCTGACTTCCTGATCTTGGCGAAAGATTACAAAGCATTGGAAGCGGAAGCTAAAAAAATGCAACAATTGGATAAAGTGAATCCGAGAATCTTACGTTATTTAGGTTATTCGGCTTACGAGAACGGAAACTATCAGGAAAGTGTGAAAGCACTAAATGAGTTTATCGCTAAAGCGGAAGCTAAGAAAATCATCGCAAGAGATTATTTACATTTAGGATTAGCTAAAATTGGTTTATCTAAAGGTGCTGACGGAAAATATGAAAAAGTAATGTTCGATCAGGGAGTAGACGAAATCAACAAAGCAGTTGAAAAAGACCCGGCTATTGCTACTGAATTAAACGAAATCGGATTAAAACTTTTCAAAGAGAAATTCTACAGAGAAGCAGGTAAAATCTTCGAAGTTGCTGTTAAAAACACAAAATCGAAAAACTACTTGTATGATAACTTCTATTTAGGATATGCATTGTACTTTAACTACGATGAGAAAACATCTCCGAAAGAAGAGTTAGCTAAAGCAGATGTAGCTTTTACAAATGTAATTGCAGCTTCTCCTACAACACAGGATGCGCAATTATACAAAGCGAAAGTAAACCGTACAATTGATACTCCGGAATCTAAAAAAGTAATGGTTTCTGCATACGAACAATATGTTAAAATCGTAAAAGAAAAAGGCGAAACTGAAAAAGCAAAAAATAACCTGATTGAAGCGTATACGTATGTTGGAGCATACTATGCAAATAACGGTGAAAAAGCAAAAGCAGTGGAAAACCTTAAAGAGCTTTTAGTATTAGAACCAGGAAATAAATATGCTACTGATACATTGAAAAAATTGTAAGCGTAACATAAAAACAAACAAAAAGCCGATGATTATTCATCGGCTTTTTGTTTGTTATATTGCCAATTGATAAACTTTAGTTAATTCGAACTAAGCTTTTTATGTTTTACCGTGATAAAAAATCAAATTACGTATCTTTGCAGACTATTTTAAATACAAATGCTTAAAAAAGAAATTCAATTAGCGGTAGAAAAAGGCGAAATGTTGCCTTTAATGGAGGAATTTTACACCATTCAGGGTGAAGGATATTATACCGGAACAGCGGCTTATTTTATCCGTATAGGAGGGTGTGATGTAGGTTGCCATTGGTGCGATGTAAAAGAAAGCTGGAATGCAGAATTGCATCCGCCTACAGAAACAGATCGTATTGTTGATAATGCTAAAAAATATGCAGAAACGGTTGTAATTACAGGAGGAGAACCATTGTCCTGGAATATGGAACCGCTTACGTCTAAATTAAAAGCGAAGAATTTAAGAGTGCATATCGAAACATCCGGTGCATATCCGTTATCCGGAATCTGGGATTGGATTTGTTTGTCTCCCAAAAAGACAAAATTGCCTACGGAAACGGTTTATGATGCAGCACACGAACTAAAAGTAATCATACACAATAAACACGATTTTTTGTTCGCCGAAGAACAAGCGGCAAAGGTTAACGATAAAGCCATATTGTTCTTGCAACCGGAATGGAGTAAAAAAGAAGAAATGACACCGTTAATCGTGGATTATGTGATGAATAATCCAAAATGGAGAGTTTCATTACAGACTCATAAATATTTGAATATTCCATAAAAAAGTGTATTTTTATCCGACATTATTAATTAAAAAACGATGAAAAAAATAGTTTTAACATTTGCCTTCGTATTAGCTGCGCAAATCGGTATGGCTCAAACAAATGATGCCTTCAAAAAAGATGTGTTAAAGGTGATTGAAGTTACCGGTTCTGCAAGTCAGATGAAGATAGCGAAAGACCAGATCCTGAAAATGATCCCTAAAGAAAAGCAAGCTGCTTTCCTTGTTGAGTTTGATGCTTCTTTGCCGTCTTTATACGAAAAAATTGCAAATGTTTATATGCAAGAGTATACGCATGACGATGTTAAACAAATCTTGAAGTTCTATGAAACTCCTGTAGGGAAAAAAATGACTGAAAAAGCTGGTGTGATCGCTGAGAAAAACATGGCTGCTAGTCAGGAATGGGGATCTTCTTTACAAGGGATGATGATGAAATACATGCAATAATCCGCATTGCAATAAAACAGAAAAGAGTCCGTATCGGACTCTTTTTTTATGCTTATAATTTAAGATGTGTCAGTCGGGCCAGGTAATCGTAATGTTCGCCTTCAATCAGCAGTTCGCATTGTAATCCGTTAGCGTGAGCTGCATTCTGAAGTGTGTTGTAATCGATGTAAACCCAGTCAAAAGGATCTTCTTGTTCTCCTTTATAGCGAACATTAAAAATCAATTCCCCGTAATAATCCACATTAGAAGGAATCCATTTACCGCCGTCTTCATCCTCGTCAAACATATAAATAATATCGGAACTATCAATCAGAATCTGACCGCCCGGTGTTAAGAGTGCTTTTAATTTTTGAAGAAAAGCGGCAATCCGGTTTAACTTTCCGGCCAATCCGGTACCGTTCATTAATAATAAAATCGTATCGTATTGTGTCGCCTCAGACAAAGTCATTACATCCTGAACCGATACATTTTGAAGACCTCTTAGTTTACAAGCTTCTACGGCATGTTCAGAAATGTCAATTGCCGTAACGTCCAATCCTTTTTGTTGAAGATATAAGCTATGACTACCGGCTCCGCAACCCACATCAAGAATTTTTCCTTTTGCCATTTGCAGTGCCTTTTGTTCTATTTTTGGCATTTCCGAATAATCCCGGAACAAATAGGCTACAGACATACTATCGGCTTCGGTTAGCGAAGTTTCTGTTATAATATCTTCAGGAGCGTTGTTCGTCTGGTAATCCAGTATCGCTTTTCCAATCAGGTCTTTCATTATTTAGTTTGTATCTTATATCGGTTATTTGTTTATTTGCCAACAGAATAATGTGTGTTGAACAATGGACAATGTTATAAAAAATTTGCCTAAGCTTGCCAAAGATAAGCATAACGAAAACAAAAAGTATTTCGATAAGCTGAAAAAGAAGCCGCCTAAAAACCTGGACTATGTTATGCAGGAACTTCATGATGCGGAGTTTCGGAAAACAGATTGCCTGAAATGTGCTAATTGTTGTAAAACAACCGGCCCTTTGTTTACATTGGCAGATATTGAGCGGATTGCGAAACACTTTCGACAGAAACCCCAGCAATTCATCGAAAAGTACCTTCGAATCGATGAGGATAACGATTATGTATTACAAAGTGTTCCGTGTACTTTTCTGGATCATGAGAACTATTGTATGATATATGATGTCCGACCGAAAGCTTGTCGTGAATTTCCGCATACAGATCGGAAAAAGTTTCAGCAAATTGCCAATCTGACCCTGAAAAATGTAGCAATATGTCCGGCTGCGTATAATATCGTAGAAGAGATGAAAAAAAAGTTACCTTTATAAAATGAGAGTTTATAAATCTAAAATAGATAGCGGTCTAGTGCTGTTACTCGTAGCCTCTCTTTTGGGTCCGAGTTTAGTATTTCTTATGAAAAGAGAGTGGGCTGGTGTGCTGATATTATTGGCTACAATTGCCTTTATCTTTTATCTGTTTCTTCAAACGAAATACATTGTTACCAATACTATGCTACAAGTAAAATCCGGTTTTTTGGTAAACAAAAAGATAGCAATTCAGGAAATCATATCGATTGCTAAAACCGATAGTATAATGAGTGCTCCGGCCAATTCAATTATGGATAGGATAGAAGTCCGATATAAGCCGAATAAGAGTGTGATTATTTCTCCAAAAGAAAAACAGGCCTTCGTTGAGCAACTATTAGCGATCAACCCGGATATAAAGATTACATTGTAATTGGTACAAGAATAGCAATAGTGCTAAAAAGACTATTGGTCTAACCACTTTTTAAAAGTATTGATTTCGCTTTTGCTGACAAAAATCGGAGCGGATTCCTTTATAGTACTGTCAATTACAATCTCTACTTTTTGACTTGAATGACGAATAACTTCTTTAATTGCTGAACGGTGTAAGATATATTTCCGATTTACTTTAAAGAAAAACTCCGGATCCAGTTTCGTGATAATGTCTTTAATGGTATCGTCATACAAAAAGCTGTTTCCGTTTTCGGTGAAAATAAATAAATGTTTTCCGGATCCCATAAAAGAACTGATGTCCGAATCATTAATTGAAATAAAGCGATAACCGTGATTCACCAAAAAACGCCTTTGGTAATTGTTAATGCCTTTATCGTCGATTGTGGCTAATGATTGTACCGTCTGGTTGATATTAAAAGCACTTTTGATTTTTTTGTACTTTGTTAAAGCTTCCAATAACTCTTCTTCTTCAAAAGGTTTTAGAAGGTAATCAATCGTAAAATGCTTAAAAACCTGAATGGCATAGGAGTCATAAGCCGTTACAAAGATAATCGGACTGGTTATAGAAATCGCTTCAAAAATGTCAAGACTCTTTCCGTCTCCCAGGTGAATATCCATAAACACAAGGTCTACAGCATGTGCTTTAAAAAAAGTAATAGCCTCTTTTACAGATTGTAAAATGGTAATGTCGGTTATCGTAAGGATCTCCTGTCGCTCTAAAATTGACTTTAGATAACCGGAAGCAAGGCGTTCATCCTCTACAATAGCAATTTTCATTTCTACTTTTTTATGTAAAAGTAAAAAAAAAGTCCCGGTTTAAATGAACCGGGACTTCTGAAATTATAAATTCGGATTGTTTAACTGCGCATTCTTAGGATACGGTAGGGTATACCTAGGATCATTTTGACTCAGTGTGTAATTCTCTCCGTCAAGTTGATGAATGATCTGTTTCTGGTTGGCTCTTCTTAAATCAAACCATCTGTGTCCTTCCACAGCCAGTTCACGTCTTCTTTCTTCAAAAAGGAAAGCGGTAAAGTCATCAGCAGCCATTGCGTTCACTTGTGTTTCCAATTGCGTATATCCGGTTGGAGTATAACGCTTTTGTGCCAATGTCAACACCGTAGTTTTAGCTTCCGGCAGACTACCCAATTTAGAAAGAGCTTCCGCTTTAATTAAATACAATTCGGATGTTCTGAACGTACATTTTTGCTCCTGCTCACCACCTTTAAGGAATCTGTAGCGACTGCCCGATGCCTGAAAGTATAGTGGGAAACGCAAATCATTTGACTGGTTATACGCACCGATTAGGTCAGCAGAGGCAAAAGAAGCACTTTTTAGCGAGTTAATGAATACATCTTCCAACGCCATTACAGATTCTACCGAATTGTATTTGTTAGGCAAGCTGGCAGTTGTGTTCAGGTCAACTAACTGATTTTTATAGGTCAACGCCGTATTTGCGGCATCCAAAGCATTTTGCCATTCGTTTCGGTACAAACGTACACGCGCTTCTAAAGCATAAATTGCTGCTTTTGAAAAACGATAGTTAAAACCGGTAGCCTGTGAAGACTGATTTAAAAGACCTTTCGCCTGATCAATATCAAATAAAATTTGATTATATACATTGGCAACACTTTCCGGTACAAAATTTTGTTCCAGATCCACTTCTAAAGCTAACGGTACACCGCGATCCGAACCGGAAGTTGCGGCATTGTAAGGTTTACCGAATAAATTAACCAGGTCAAAATAGGTAAGGGCTCTTAAAGCGTGAGCTTCTCCCAATAACTGATTTTTTTCCTCAGAAGCCGGTATTTTAGAACCACCGTCGTTAATTACCACGTTGGTATAGAAAACAGTGTTATACAATTGTGCCCATTGGAAACTTGTAGTGGCCGGATCAGGATTGGCATCTTTCCAGATATAAATATCTTTGATGTAAGTCAGCTGATCGTCAAACTCATTTAAAGTCAATTCATCACCACGCAATGTCGTCAATGATTTATGTTGCGGATATACACCATAACCACGCGTCATTACGGCTCTGAAATCCTGTAACGTTTCCGGTATTACTTTCCCTTCCGGCTGAATGTCCAGATAGTCATCACAGCTTGTCATTCCGATTGCAGCTACAGCCAGAACGATATATTTTGATAGTTTTTTCATAATCTCAATTTTTTAAAAAGTTACATTTAACCCTAATGTTACCGATCTGGGAATTGGTTGTGCATAGATGTTCCCAAAAGTTTCCGGATCAAAATAACCTTTAAAATCAGAACTGATTACAAAAAGGTTTCTGCCTTCCACGCTGAATCGTACATTTTGGATATTCATTTTATCCGTAACTGTTTTCGGTAATGAGTACCCTAAACGGATACTGCTTATTCTCAAATAACTCATTTCATCTACCCAGGTATCCAATAAAGAATACGTGTTGATTGGTGTTCCGTTAGCAAACCATTGGTAAGCCATCCATGAATTATCCGTAAACGGATCGCCTTTTCCTACGATACCCGGTAAATTCGAACCGGTGTTGGTAGGAGACCAGGCATTCAGAATATCCGTAGTAAAGTTTTGTCCTCTGTCAACTTGCGTTCCGTTGTAAGGTGGTGTCTTAACAACAGTTTGCTTTAAGTTGAAAGCAGTGGAAACAGTCAAATCAAAATTCTTTATTTTAAAAGTATTGATAAAACCTCCGGTAAACTTAGGATCTCTGTCTCCCATATAAGTAAACAAGCTTCTGAACTTATCTGCATTCTCCGTTAAACGGGATTGTGATAATTCACCCGGGATGATATCGGCATACGGATCGTACAACTGGAAGAAATCCACTGCACTTACTACCTCACCGTTATTGTTTAAAAACTGCGGGTATCCGTTGGCATCGATTCCGGCTGTTCTTAATGCAAAAACAGCATTAACCGGATAACCTTCACCTGATGGCAAATAACTATTAGCACGTACTTCAATACGGTCTATATTACTCTTGTTATGCGCTAAATTGAAATTCGTTGTCCATTTGAAATCTTTGTTATCAATGTTTCTTGTGGTTAATGAAATTTCATATCCTTTATTTGTAACCTGAGCCCAGTTCATATTCGTGTACTCAAAACCGTTTTCAAGCGGTAAAGCACGAACACCTAACAAATCAGTACTTTTACGACCGTACATATCGACAGCCATACTAATTCTGTTTTTCAATACACCTAAATCAAAACCAAAGTTTACGTTTTCTGTTTTCTCCCAACGCAATTTACTGTTTGGCGGACTGGTTACAACAATTGTCGGTTCCGTTTGTCCCGGTAAGATACTTACGTTACCATAGTTTCCAACTACGAACGGCGATGTGTTTTTATCGATATTCCCTTGTAAACCATAAGAACCTCTAAATCTCAAATTGCTTATCGTTGGTACATTGTCTTTCAGAAATTCTTCTTCTGAAGCTAACCAGGATCCGGAGATTGACCATAACGGTAAATATTTATATTTCGGATCGACACCGAATAAATCGGAACCATCATAACGCACACTACCAAAAACCGTATATTTTCGGTCATAAGTATAAGAAGCCGTTGCATAAAACGATGCGAAAGCATTCTCATTATGCGTTCTGTTATACGTTCTGTATTCGGTACTGTTAGCCGTTTCCTGATCCGGGAATAGGATTTGCCCTGTAGTACCGGTTTTACGATCATAACCGAAACCTCTGGAATAGATACTCGTATTGTATGTTCTTCTTAACTCATTACCAACTAATAAATCCAATTCGTGTTTTTCACCGAATGTTTTATTATAAGTCAACTGTGTTTTGATGTTATACTGGAAAAAATCCGTATCCCAATTCTGAACGATTCCACCATCCGGTAAGAAATAGTAATAATTTCCGTTTTTGAATCGTCGGCTTTTTTCTCTTTCCTTACGGGAGAAATAGGTTTCCTTACCGGCATATTTTTCCGTGTCAGAGTTGTCCATCTGTAAACCGATCTGTGAGGTTAACTTTAAATCATCCGTTACCTTATATTCCAGATCAAAAATAGCTTTTAACGCTCTTGTTTTTAATTCATATGACGTATTGTTACGTTCTTCCAGAAAGTTAAACGGAACATAACGATCAGAATACCCCTGAATGTCTTTATCGTAAACATAATTTCCGTTTGCATCTAAAGGCGATAAATACGGATTGGCATTTCTCGAATAATTCGCCGGATTGGTAAAGGCATCTGTATCGGAGATATAAGAAGAATTCTTACTCTGTGTTCCGAAAAGGCCTACACCTACCTTAAGTTTATCCGATATTTCGTAATTATTTTTTAAGGTGATATTATAACGTTCAAAACCGGTTCCGATAGTCGCACCTTTTTCGTCATAATAACCCAATGAAAAATAATAATCCGATTTTTCACCACCACCGGATAGACTTAAACCGTATTGCTGGTTAACCGCAGTACGATATAATAAGTCACCCCAATTGGTTTGATTCGCACGTAAAGCATTTATCGCTTGTTGTGTTGATGGCAGCAAAGCCGAAAAACCACCGGCACGATAAGCGCCCAATTCTCCGCTAGTGTTTAATATACGGGAAATCTCCCCTTTGTCATCACGATAGGTTAACTCCGGACGGCTGGCCAAACCAAGTTCAAAATCTACTTTTTGATTGGCATCCATCAGATTTAATTTCGAAAAATCAGGTTTTTGCGTTATGAATGTATTGGCTGTAAAATTAACTGCCATACGTCCTTTTCTTCCTTTTTTCGTAGTGATCACAATTACTCCGTTAGCAGCACGAGCCCCGTATATAGCAGTAGCAGCGGCATCTTTCAGAATAGTTATATCCTTAATGTCATCCGGATTTAATCCGGCAATTGAAAAATTATTTAGTTGATCAATATTGTCTTTGTCATTAAATTTCGGTACATCGTTTCCTTCCAACGGAAGTCCGTCTAAAACCCATAACGGATCTTGAGGGCCGGATAGTGAAGCCGTTCCTCTGATTCGGATTTTAGCCGCTCCACCGGGAGCACCATTGCCCGGCGCTACAGCGACACCGGCTACCTGACCCACTAAAAGCTGGTCTACACTGGCAACACCGGCCTGGTGGATGTCTTCCATATCTACTTTTGTCAAAGCAGAAGTAAGTTTACGTTTCTCGATTTTCTGATACCCGGTTACAACTACTTCCTGCAATTGATTTAAATCAGACTTTAGACTCACATTATAGTGGTTTTGTGAGGTCAGATCAATCAGATACGATTCATAGCCTATAAAGCTAACCCGAAGGCTTTTTACATCTTTGGTGATTTCCAGTTTGAAATTACCATCCATATCAGTTACAGTACCTACACCGGTACTTTCTATTATTCCGCTTTGACCTGTTTTGGTCGCTATTGATTTATTCTCAACATAAACCGAAACCCCGGGCATCGGCAACTTATCCTGAGAATCGATTACCTTACCGGTAACCGTCCTGCTTTCCTGGGCATATCCCGCCAGGGAGAGGAAGAGTGTCATTAAAAAAATTAATCTTTTCATTTCTTGAATTGTTAGTTATAGAGGATTGTTTAGTGCTTTTTCAATGCGATTAATCAAATCGGCATAATGATTACGGGTCTCCACATTTCCGGTATTTTTTTTCAGCTTTAAAAGCTGTAATACCTTATTCAGTTCTCCTTTCTTCTCCGATGTCACTTCTGTAACTCGCTTTAAAGAGGATTGATTGATATTTCGGATCATCTGGTCCTCATGAATATGGTTACAAAGCATCGGCATGTTCAATGTTTTCGTAAACATCAATTTCTTCGCATCTGTTTTTTCAAATAACTTATTAGTTGAAACAATCAGCACATCCACATAATTTTTTTGTGTCATACGTTCCAAAATCGACAGCGATTTGTTTTGCAGTGTACCACTAAATACTTGTTGATGTACTCTTTTAAACAGGTCGGTTACCGTAAACAATTTGTCTTTGGCTCCGTTTCGCTGGTATAGTTCGTTTTCGATCATTCGCAGTAAACGCTCATCACTAAATAAATCGTATAGGATACCGTACTGCAATTCTCTTGACAATGTATAAGGCGTATATTCGTAAGGTCCAACTGGGGAGTCTTTTAACGGATTCGTTTTGTCAAGAATCGGATTAAAAAATAACCACTCCGGAATTGTTATTACATTTTTAAGCAAATAGTCGGTTGCTCTGCGTTGCATTGTTGCCGGAACCGGAATATAACTGGATTTGTGATCACCGTGAACAGTTGTATTCAGATAAACACCTCCGATATTATTTAATACATGACGGTTGTATAACTGCCATTGTCCGATTGTTCCGATATACAACTTACCGGTTTCATAGTAAGAAGCATCCTTCTCATAGGTCCATTTTAAAATATTATCGACAACGCGTCTCAAATTTTTTAAACCGTATTCACTTGCTTTAACGGCATCATTCCCTAAATCTTCCGATTGTGAACGCGGATCGATTATAGCGCCACCGTCTTGTTGTTCTCCATAAAAGTACATCGGATCGTTTTGGTGCTTGTCGATCAAAGCACTTAACTTGGCTTTCTCTTCCGATTCACCCGGATACCAACGATACCCCCATTCGATAGCATATTTGTCATATTCTCCGATTTTTGGTGTGATAGCGGTCACTCCATCTTCCGGTTGTGCTACATAATTGTATCGGGCATAATCCATAATCGACGGAGCAGTTCCGCCCATTTTTTCCGTAAAAACTTTAGAACGTAGAGAGTCAACTTCAAATGCAAAAGAAGCGCCCATGTTATGTTTTAAACCGAAAGTATGACCCACTTCGTGAGAAGATACAAATCGTATTGCTTCTCCCATATGCTCATCACTGAATTTATTACCTCTGGCTTTCGGATCGATCGGTCCGGTCTGGATTCGCATCCAGCTGTGTAATGATGTCATAACGTTGTGCCACCAGATAATATCAGCTTCAATAATTTCACCGCTTCTCGGATCTACAACAGACGGTCCCATGGCATTTGCTTTTGGTGAAGCGGCATAGGTGATAACGGAATAACGAACGTCATCAATGTCAAAATCAGTATCGCTTTCAGATGGTTCTTTGGCGATTACTGCATTTTTAAAACCGGCTCTCTCAAAAGCAGCCTGCCAGTCATGGACACCGTCTATAATATATTGACGCCACTGTTTTGGAGTGGACGGATCGATATAATATACAATCGGTTTTTTCGGTTCAACTAATTCGCCTCTCAGATATTTTTCTTCGTCTCCCTTTTTCGGTTCCAGTCTCCAGCGTGTGATCAGTTCTTTCTCAACCATCGCATGCTGATTGTCGTTAAAATACCAGTGTTTTTCGGTAAAGTACCCGATTCGCTTGTCCAGAAAACGCGGCTTCATCGGGACTTTATCCAACAAAACAATATTACTAGTTACCCCTAAAGTTACGGATAAAGCCGGTCCGCCCTCACTTACTGAGGTAGTTAATTGTGATTTTACCACAACATTCCCCGGAAACGTTTTTACCGCTTCTATATAGGAGAGGTCGGATTTTACCGATCCTCCAAACCCGATGTTACTCAGCACATCGTTAAAACTTTTTTGCTTTCCGTCGAATACCTTATTCACTTTGATTACTACCGCAGTAGAATCGCTGTTTTTGGTTTCAATATCGAATACTTCAATAATGGACTCGGAAAAGTTATCACGCACTGAACCGGTAATAGCATCCGATTCCGGTGACGAAACTTTTGGCAGGGATGATTTTACCCAAACCTTTTTTGCAACTGTATCTTTATGGAAAGAAATGACTTTGTTTTCATAATTCATTCCTTTGTTTAATCCGGCTTCGTTCACCTGCATCGGTACCTGAGACAGTTTGTTTACGACAAGGAATTCTCTCCCCATCAAACTATCCGGTATTTCAAAATAAATATCGGTTTTTACCTGAATTACGTTAAAAAGACCCTTTTTGAGAGTTCCCTTCTTAACTAATTCGGCATAACCTTTTGTTTTTGCAATGGTGTCTTTTGTAGTTTCTGTTTTAGTTTCTTTTTGTTTCTTTTTCTGTGAAAAAGCAGTAACATTACTCAATAAAAACAACAATACCAATACAAATTTTGTACATGATATGAATGTCTTTTTGTTCATTATGTGTTAAGTTTTGGTTAAATAAATGTCTCGAAATTTAGAAGTTCCTGAAACGATATAAAAACAAAACGGAGTGAGTGGTTCTTTTTTGAGAGTGAATGACTTGTTTTAGTCAATTAATGGTAGAATGCATACAAATTCTCCGTTTTTCTCAAAAGTTTTGAAGTCTTTTTTAGAATAGTAATTATATATACTTTGTAAGTATTTTAAGCCAAAATTATTACTTTGTTCATTACTGGCTTTTTTTTGTAAATTATTGCTAATAATTACATGATCTTCTTTGATAATGATACGGGTTTTTAAGGGCGATTCTATCGTAGCAGAATTATGCTTAATAACATTTTCGATACAAATCTGTAAGGAGAGATACGGAATGTTTTTTATTAATCCCATGTCGGCTTCAATCTCAATGGAAAATTGCAATTCCTGATTAAAGCGGGTCATTTGTAAAAAGATATATTTTTCAATAAAGGAAAGCTCATCGCTCAACGGAACAATATTTTCCTGCGGCGGATCGATCAGATAACGATAAATTTTTGATAGATTTAAAGTGAACTTTTTCGCCTTTGGTGCATCTGCATCAATCAACATGTATAACGAATTAAGCGTGTTGAACAGAAAATGCGGATTAATTTGTTCCTTAAGTTGTTGGAGTTGAATTAAAGCATTTTCCTTGTGAATTTTTTCATTTTCGAGTAAAAGACTGTTTTTGTCGGCTATTAAAGCTTCTTTTTCAAGATACTCTTTTCGGTTGGCCCGATTAAATAAATAAAAGATAAATACCAGGATAAAAGTAGTAATCAGATAGATGGTTGAAACGTGTTGCTTTACTTTGATGACATTTTCATCGGCGACCATTTTTGGAAAGTTAATACAAATGTACCAATCAATGCCATCCAGTTTCAAAGGTTTTACAAAACGAATAACGTCTAGTTGTAAATATTCGGACAGGGCTATTTCCTCATTATAACCTTTTTTGGAATTAATAGTAGTGTCCGACGGACTAAGATTGGAAAAATTAAAAATGTTTTTTCCGTTTTTCTCAGCATCCGGGTGAAAAATACAAGTTCCGTTCCGATCAAAAACAAAGGCATAGTTGGGTGCGTTACCATCGATAAGCGAAAAATGATCGTGTAATTTTTTAAGGTCAATATCATAACCATATCGGATGACCGTATTGTTGTCTTTTACAATTTTGAAATAGTTACGCCATATTAAAGTGTCACCTTGTTTTAATATCACACTGGAATTTTCTTCCTTTCCTTTGGGATCAACAAGGAGATTCAAGTGTTTTTGAAAAGAACCTTTCCCGGAATTATTAGTATAGATCGGCCCGTTGTTAATTTGAAACCAGTTACACAATACAACCGGATTACTTAATTGTATCGCATTTAATAAAGTCAGATTGTTTGTAATATTCTGATTGTTGCTTATTTTGAGCACTTCCTGAACATTTTTCTTTTGTTCCAGTAAACGCGAAAATTCCTGTTCAAGAACATCATATTTTTTTAGAAAACTACGTTGTGCCACTTCCTGATTGGATTTTTCGGTGATCTGAGTGATCAGATTACTTAAAATAAAAATCGTTACCGTAGTAACTACAATCACAATAAGCCCTGTAATTAAAAAGGTACGTCTGGAAATAGTATTTTGAATCGGAAATTTCAAGCAAGCGAAAATTAATTTTCATATATAAGGTAAGGAGAACGCATTTTTTTAAAAGCATTCAAACCTTTTTCCCAGGATTTTCGGATATCGGATTCTTTCATTCCGGATTCGATTTGCTGTTGTAATTTTTGAGTTCCGGCCAGTTTACTGAAGAAACTATTGAAGAATACTTTTTTATCGGATGTCTCCTGTTGCGCTTTGATCAGCCATTTTAGTTCCAATCGATTTACTTTTGGTGCGTCAGACAAGTCTTCGCCATAACACAATTTACCGTTGTATACCGGATCTTTGGCGCCAAGGTTCGGGCCGGGTGTAAAGCTAAAATCAGATTTCGGAAGAAACGGAGAACCGTAAATTTGAAATTGTTTTTCGGTACCGCGTCCCATACTCACATTTGTTCCTTCGAATAAACATAAGCTGGCGTATAAATTAATGGATTGATCATTTGGAAGGTTAGGAGAAGGTTTTACAGGTAAGCTATACGACATGCTTCGTTTGTAATTGGAACAAGGAATAATCTCAAGTGCACATTGTACACCATTTTTAAGCCATTTTTCACCATTGATCATTCTGGCGTATTCTCCGATAGTCATACCGTGTAAAACCGGAATCGGATGCATACCGACAAAACTGGTAAATTCTTTTTCAAGTACCGGTCCGTCAACAATGGAACCATTCGGATTCGGTCGGTCCAGTATTAATAAAGGAATGTTTTCCTCGGCACAGGCTTCCATGATATAATGTAATGATGATATATAGGTGTAAAAACGAGCACCTACATCCTGCAAATCAAAAACCATGATGTCGATTTGCTTCAGTTGATCCGGTTTCGGTTTTTTGTTATTACCGTATAAAGATATAATCGGTAAACCGGTTTTACTGTCTTTTCCGTCTTTGATCAATTCACCGGCATCGGCTGTACCTCTAAATCCGTGTTCAGGAGCATATATTTTAACAACATCCAGTTTATTGCTCAACATAAAATCGACCAGGTGTACCGGATTTTTTAATTTTTTATTGTTTCCGTCATAATTAACGATGCTCGTAGGATTCGTTACAACACCAATTCTTTTGTTGGCCAGAAGAGACTGGTATTTTTCAAAATTGTCGGCACCGCAAAGAATCGGATCATTTTGTTTATGAGTTAAAGTGCCTGCATCGGATATTTCGGTTTTAGAACCTTTCTGCCGGATAGCAGAATTTCCACAGGATACTATCGCTAAAACCAAGAATAAAACTGTATTTTTGAAAACGGAATTTGATATCATAAGTCTTGAGATTAGAATATTTTATAGCAAAACGATTAATTACTACTAAAAACTATAAAAGTAGTATATCTGCACCAATAATAAAAATTGCAATTGCGGCTATTGCCATCGGCATCATCATGATGATTGTTTCGGTAGCGACCGGAGTTGGTTTACAACAAAAAATACGCCAGAAAATTGCGGCATTCAACGGACACATAATTATCTCGAATTATGACGATAACCAATCCGAAGTGAGCGTGGAGCCTATTTCAATTCATCAACCGTTTTATCCGAAATTCAAAAATATTGATGGAATTAGTCACGTTCAGGCTACCGCATCTAAAGCCGGTATCATTCGGACGGAGAATGCTTTTGAAGGAATTGTATTTAAAGGAGTAGGGAAAGATTTTAAGTGGACTGATCTAAAAGAGTATATTGTTGAAGGGCGGATCCCTAATTTAAATGCAGCGCTTAATAATGAAATAATCATTTCAAAGTATCTGGCAGATCGTTTACAGTTGAAGTTAGGTGATAAGTTCAATACCTTTTTTATGAAAGAAGAAGGAAACAAATTGCCAAACGTACGTCGTTTTGAAATTGTAGGTATTTATAATTCCGGATTCCAGGAATTTGATGCGTCCTATATAATAGGAGATATTCGACATATTCAGCGAATCAATAAATGGAGTAAAGATGAAGTAGGGGAGTTTGAGGTTTTTATTGATGACTTTTCGAAGATAAAAGAAAAGGGTGAGCAGATTTATACAGAAATTCCGCCTACTTATAATAGTGTAACGATACAGGAGAAATATTATAATATTTTTGAATGGTTAAAATTATTCGATTTTAATATTGTGGTCATTCTGATTGTGATGGTAGTGGTAGCTACTATTAATATGGTCGTGGCTTTATTGGTGTTGATTTTAGAGCGCACCCAAATGATAGGAATATTAAAAGCGGTTGGAGCGGATAACTGGATAATCCGAAAAATATTTTTGTATAATGCATTATACCTTATAATAAGAGGACTGCTTTGGGGGAATGGGATCGGTATCAGTTTGCTGTTGATTCAGAAATATTTCGGAATTATAAAGCTGAACCCGGAAAATTATTATGTTACCGAAGCTCCGGTTGTGATAGAGGTACTTCCGATTTTACTTTTAAACTTAGGAACAATATTGATTTGTTTGTTAGTTCTGCTGATTCCGTCTTATATCATTACTAAGATTTCTCCGGTAAAGGCAATCCGTTTCGATTAGAGGAAACATTTGGTTTTATTTTTAAATTTCAAAAGAAGAAAAATAAAACTACTACATGTATATAATAGTATACCGCGGGGATTTCCTGCGGTTTTTTATTTCATCCGGACACACCTGCCAGATTTTTAAAACCAGTCGGGTTTTATATTTTAGTTGATGAATTTCGGTTTTAGTTTATTACGCTATATATATTATAGTGTAAAGTATCCGTTTTTGATACCCGAAGGTTTTAAAAACCCGTGAGATATGAAAAAGAGCATTCTTTTTTCTTTTCTCTTTCTTCTTTTTTCGGGATGATTAGCATTAAAAACCGTCCTATATATAGGACAAGCTCTCTTTTCTCTTTCTTCTTTTCTCTTAGCTCTTATGATTGCAGAAAAAAAGGTTTAGTATTAACAAATGGTAATGAGGGAGTTAAAAAATAGTTTTAAAAAAAGGCTTAATAAAGTTTGTGAAATCGGAAAAAGGTTCTAGTTTTGCAGCCGCAATAAGGAAGTTCATTGAGAGTTAGCAGCAGATTGGGAATTGACTAAGGAATAGAAAAAAGTCAAAAAAAGATTTGCGAGAAACAAAAAAGCGAATTATCTTTGCAGCCCGCAAAACAGGGAAGTTCTTAAAGATATTGAGTAAGAAAAACGAAGAAAATTTTTTCAAAAAAAACTTCAAAAAAATCTTGCACAGTTTTAAAAAAGTTTCTACTTTTGCAGCCGCTAACCGAGAGAGGTTAGTTGGAAAAAGAGAATGACACGTTCATAGACATATTGGATTGACAGCATACAAAGAGAGAGTAAAATTTTTCGAGTATAAAAAATTAGACCTGAGAATTATCGACAATATTAAAAATATACGATGAAGAGTTTGATCCTGGCTCAGGATGAACGCTAGCGGCAGGCCTAACACATGCAAGTCGAGGGGTAGGATTAGCTTGCTAATCTGAGACCGGCGCACGGGTGCGTAACGCGTATGCAATCTACCTTGTACAGAGGGATAGCCCAGAGAAATTTGGATTAATACCTCATAGTGTTTTAGAGTGGCCTCACTTTATTACTAAAGTTCCAACGGTACAAGATGAGCATGCGTCCCATTAGCTAGTTGGTGTGGTAACGGCATACCAAGGCAATGATGGGTAGGGGTCCTGAGAGGGAGATCCCCCACACTGGTACTGAGACACGGACCAGACTCCTACGGGAGGCAGCAGTGAGGAATATTGGACAATGGGCGCAAGCCTGATCCAGCCATGCCGCGTGCAGGATGAAGCATCTATGGTGTGTAAACTGCTTTTATACAGGAAGAAACCCTACCACGTGTGGTAGATTGACGGTACTGTAGGAATAAGGATCGGCTAACTCCGTGCCAGCAGCCGCGGTAATACGGAGGATCCAAGCGTTATCCGGAATCATTGGGTTTAAAGGGTCCGTAGGCGGTTTTGTAAGTCAGTGGTGAAATCTGGTCGCTTAACGATCAAACGGCCATTGATACTGCAGGACTTGAATTACCAGGAAGTAACTAGAATATGTAGTGTAGCGGTGAAATGCTTAGATATTACATGGAATACCAATTGCGAAGGCAGGTTACTACTGGTTTATTGACGCTGATGGACGAAAGCGTGGGGAGCGAACAGGATTAGATACCCTGGTAGTCCACGCCGTAAACGATGGATACTAGCTGTTGGGCGCAAGCTCAGTGGCTAAGCGAAAGTGATAAGTATCCCACCTGGGGAGTACGAACGCAAGTTTGAAACTCAAAGGAATTGACGGGGGCCCGCACAAGCGGTGGAGCATGTGGTTTAATTCGATGATACGCGAGGAACCTTACCAGGGCTTAAATGTAGAGTGACAGATTTGGAAACAGATTTTTCTTCGGACACTTTACAAGGTGCTGCATGGTTGTCGTCAGCTCGTGCCGTGAGGTGTCAGGTTAAGTCCTATAACGAGCGCAACCCCTGTTGTTAGTTGCCAGCGAGTCATGTCGGGAACTCTAACGAGACTGCCGGTGCAAACCGTGAGGAAGGTGGGGATGACGTCAAATCATCACGGCCCTTACGTCCTGGGCTACACACGTGCTACAATGGCCGGTACAGAGAGCAGCCACTGGGCGACCAGGAGCGAATCTATAAAACCGGTCACAGTTCGGATCGGAGTCTGCAACTCGACTCCGTGAAGCTGGAATCGCTAGTAATCGGATATCAGCCATGATCCGGTGAATACGTTCCCGGGCCTTGTACACACCGCCCGTCAAGCCATGGAAGCTGGGGGTACCTGAAGTCGGTGACCGCAAGGAGCTGCCTAGGGTAAAACTAGTAACTGGGGCTAAGTCGTAACAAGGTAGCCGTACCGGAAGGTGCGGCTGGAACACCTCCTTTCTAGAGAAAGATAAGCATCAGGTTTATGATACAAGAGATTTTACTCTCGCTGTTAGTTCAAAAAAAAGAAAAGTAAAAAGAGTTTAAACTATTTTTAGAGGAAAATGTGAGTTTTAATTTAAAATTCAGCATTTAAAATTTAAAATACGTTAAAAATAGTCTCGTAGCTCAGCTGGTTAGAGTACTACACTGATAATGTAGGGGTCGGCAGTTCGAGTCTGCCCGGGACTACAACTTTTACTTAGAAGGAAATTCTGGAAGTTGGGATTTGGATTAAGGGTTATTAATTCAAAATTCGAAATTCAACATTCAAAATAAGAAAGAATGGGGGATTAGCTCAGCTGGCTAGAGCGCCTGCCTTGCACGCAGGAGGTCATCGGTTCGACTCCGATATTCTCCACGATTCCATAATAATGGAAAATAGTTCATTGACATATTGAGATAAGAAAACAAAAAAATTAGAAAGCACAGAATTTAGGGTGCATCGTAAGATGTATTTTAAAAAAGTAAGTACAATAAGCAAAATAAGGGCGTATGGGGGATGCCTAGGCTCTCAGAGGCGAAGAAGGACGTGATAAGCTGCGAAAAGTTACGGGGATTGGCACATACGAATTGATCCGTAAATATCCGAATGGGGCAACCCACTATGTTGAAGACATAGTACATCGATAGATGGGCGAACCCGCTGAACTGAAACATCTAAGTAGGCGGAGGAGAAGAAAACAAAAGTGATTCCGTAAGTAGTGGCGAGCGAACGCGGAAAAGCCCAAACCAGTGCTGTTACGGCAGTGCTGGGGTTGTAGGACCACGACATTTCTTGCGGATTGAATTGGAATAACCTGGAAAGGTTAACGATATAGGGTGATAGTCCCGTACAAGTAAGAGAAGATAAGAATAGTGGTATCCTGAGTAGGGCGGGGCACGTGAAACCCTGTCTGAATCTGGCGGGACCATCCGCTAAGGCTAAATACTCCTGAGAGACCGATAGTGAACCAGTACCGTGAGGGAAAGGTGAAAAGAACCGTGAATAACGGAGTGAAAAAGATCCTGAAACCATACGCCTACAAGCGGTCGGAGCCCTTAAGTGGGGTGACGGCGTGCCTTTTGCATAATGAGCCTACGAGTTACCGTTGCTGGCAAGGATAAGCACTTCAGGTGTGGATCCGTAGCGAAAGCGAGTCTGAATAGGGCGCCATAGTCAGTAGTGGTAGACGCGAAACCGTGTGATCTACCCATGGGCAGGATGAAGCTGTGGTAACACACAGTGGAGGTCCGAACCGGTTGACGTTGAAAAGTCTTCGGATGACCTGTGGGTAGGGGTGAAAGGCCAATCAAACTCGGAAATAGCTCGTACTCCCCGAAATGCATTTAGGTGCAGCGCTGATTTAGTTATATAGAGGTAGAGCTACTGATTGGATGCGGGGGCTTCACCGCCTACCAATTCCTGACAAACTCCGAATGCTATATAATGATTTTCAGCAGTGAGGGCATGGGTGCTAAGGTCCATGTCCGAGAGGGAAAGAACCCAGACCATCAGCTAAGGTCCCCAAATGTATGCTAAGTTGAAAAAACGAGGTTTGTCTGCCCAGACAGCTAGGATGTTGGCTTGGAAGCAGCCATTCATTTAAAGAGTGCGTAACAGCTCACTAG
Source organism: Flavobacterium cerinum (assembly GCF_024496085.1). NCBI lineage: Bacteria > Pseudomonadati > Bacteroidota > Flavobacteriia > Flavobacteriales > Flavobacteriaceae > Flavobacterium > Flavobacterium cerinum. The sequence goes on from NZ_CP101751.1 coordinate 1,503,321, forward strand.
TCGAGCGGACGAGCATGGATAATAATCGGGCATAAGTATACTACCGAAGCTATGGATTTGTATTTGATACAAGTGGTAGGGGAGCATTCTAAACTGGGTTGAAGGTGATATGTGAGTATTGCTGGACTGTTTAGAAAAGAAAATGTAGGCATAAGTAACGATAATGCGGGCGAGAAACCCGCACACCGAAAGACTAAGGTTTCCTCAGCTATGCTAATCAGCTGAGGGTTAGTCGGGTCCTAAGGCGAACCCGAAAGGGACAGTCGATGGCCAACGGGTTAATATTCCCGTACTACTTATAATTGTGATGGGGTGACGGAGTGATGAAAGTACCGCGAACTGACGGAATAGTTCGTTAAAGCACCTAGCTATAGGTCCCGTAGGCAAATCCGCGGGAACTGGTGAAATGCGATAGTACACGGAGTCTTCGGACAAAGTGATAGTGTACCTAAGGGCTTCCAAGAAAAACCTCTAAACTTAGATTATAAGTACCCGTACCGTAAACCGACACAGGTAGTCGAGGAGAGAATCCTAAGGTGCTCGAGAGATTCATGGCTAAGGAATTAGGCAAAATAGACCTGTAACTTCGGGAGAAAGGTCGCCAGCAGCAATGCTGGCCGCAGTGAAAAGGTCCAGGCGACTGTTTATCAAAAACACAGGGCTCTGCCAAATCGTAAGATGAAGTATAGGGCCTGACACCTGCCCGGTGCTGGAAGGTTAAGAGGAGATGTTATCTTCGGAGAAGCATTGAATTGAAGCCCCAGTAAACGGCGGCCGTAACTATAACGGTCCTAAGGTAGCGAAATTCCTTGTCGGGTAAGTTCCGACCTGCACGAATGGTGTAACGATCTGGACACTGTCTCAGCCATGAGCTCGGTGAAATTGTAGTATCGGTGAAGATGCCGATTACCCGCAGTGGGACGAAAAGACCCTGTGCACCTTTACTATAGCTTAGTATTGACCTTGGATAAGTGATGTGTAGGATAGGTGGGAGACTATGAAGCGGCTTCGCTAGGAGTTGTGGAGTCATTGTTGAAATACCACCCTTTGCTTATCTGAGGCCTAACTCTTCGGTGAAGAGGACATTGCTTGGTGGGTAGTTTGACTGGGGTGGTCGCCTCCAAAAGAGTAACGGAGGCTTCTAAAGGTTCCCTCAGCACGCTTGGTAACCGTGCGTAGAGTGCAATGGCATAAGGGAGCTTGACTGAGAGACATACAGGTCGATCAGGTACGAAAGTAGAGCATAGTGATCCGGTGGTTCCGCATGGAAGGGCCATCGCTCAAAGGATAAAAGGTACGCCGGGGATAACAGGCTGATCTCCCCCAAGAGCTCATATCGACGGGGGGGTTTGGCACCTCGATGTCGGCTCGTCACATCCTGGGGCTGGAGAAGGTCCCAAGGGTTGGGCTGTTCGCCCATTAAAGTGGCACGCGAGCTGGGTTCAGAACGTCGTGAGACAGTTCGGTCTCTATCTACTGTGGGCGTTAGAAATTTGAGTGGATCTGACTCTAGTACGAGAGGACCGAGTTGGACAAACCTCTAGTGTATCTGTTGTCCCGCCAGGGGCACCGCAGAGTAGCTACGTTTGGAAGGGATAAGCGCTGAAAGCATATAAGCGCGAAACCCACCACAAGATGAGATTTCTTTAAAGGGTCGTGGGAGATGACCACGTTGATAGGCTATAGGTGTAAAGGCAGTAATGTCATAGCCGAGTAGTACTAATAACCCGTAAGCTTATGTACGTGTCCTTCCGCCGCAAGGCGGAAGGGAAGTCTTTCTGACTGATGTTTTTGATTTTTTATCTCAGTATGTTAAAATATTAGTGTCTCGTTTAGAGAACGAGACCAACGATTTAAGGTGGTTATTGCGGCGGGGCTCACCTCTTCCCATTCCGAACAGAGAAGTTAAGCCCGCCTGCGCAGATGGTACTGCAATCCTGTGGGAGAGTATGTCGCCGCCTTTCTTTTAAAAACCCTATCATTACCGATAGGGTTTTTTGTTTTTATATAATGTCGGATCCAACCCAAATGGAGCCGACATTTTTATTGCTGCATGTTTTGTTTCTACTTAATAGGGTTTTAATCGCTGTTTTTTCTAGGACTGCTTTTTTAAATACCGGTTTGAAATTAGAAAAGGAGCAGATTCCACACTTTTTTCTTTTTCTGATTGTAGAATTATTCTACACTTTGACAGGATTTCCACAGCTATTTAAAGTTTTAAATAATCTTTTTGTTTTAGTTAATTACCTGTTTTGTAGTGATTTATATGTTTTGTTTGTGTGTTTTTCTAATTGTGGTATGTTTTTTTCATATAGGTTAAGTGTAACAGAAATTAATAACATATAAAATTTAATCTTATGAAAAATTTACTTTTATCAACGGCTTTAGTTTTAGGATTAGGAACAACTGCTTTCGCTTCTAACGTATCAATCTCAGATGTTCAATCTATCAATATCGATCAACAAAAAGAGTATAAAGAAATCAAACCGTCAGAGGTTAATGCTGATGCATTGAAAAAAATCGGTGAGAAATATGCAGGATATACTTTAACAGGTGCTGCAGTTGCTGCTGACGGAGAATACAAATTAACATTGCAAAAAGACGGAACTAGTGTAGTTGCATTGTTTACTTCTGCTGGTGAATTCATCAAAGAAGCTTAATATTTGAAATGTAGTAAGGTGAATAAGTAGATTTTTCTACTCGGTAAGAGGAGGCATTAGCCTCCTTTTATTGTTTTAGGACTTAACATTAATTAACAACCAAAAATGTTAAATTTGTACCTTATCAAATTAATTGTAGATGAGTTCAAAAATTCTGGTTGTAGATGATGATATTTCTTTCTGTGTAATGTTAAAGACCTTTTTGGAGAAAAAAGGATTTAATGTACATAATGTTTTCTCGGCTAAAGAAGCTGAAAGTATATTAGAAAATGAATTCTTTGATGTTGTTCTGACTGATATCAGATTACCGGATAAAGACGGAATCGAACTATTACAATTAATCAAAACCAAATCATTCCCAACACAGGTCATTCTGATGACAGGCTATACAGAAATCAAAACAGCTGTAAATGCTATTAAGATGGGAGCATTTGATTATGTCGGAAAACCGATCAATCCTGATGAAATTCTACATACGATCAATCAGGCATTAAGTAAAAAAGCTAACCCGATAGTAACTCAGGAAGAGACAGAGATAACAGCCACTCCGTCTAAATCGAAATCAAACGCTCAAAATAACACTTTCCCTTTTGTTAAGGGGATAAGTGATCACTCAGGACAATTGCATGATTATATCGAATTAGTTGCGCCGACAAATATGTCTGTGTTGATTATCGGCGATAGCGGAACAGGAAAAGAATATATTGCTCATAGTATACATGTGCAGAGCAAGCGTATGGATAAACCTTTTATTGCGGTTGATTGTGGTGCTATTCCGAAAGATCTAGCTTCAAGTGAGTTTTTCGGACATTTAAAAGGATCTTTTACCGGAGCTTTTAATGACAAAACCGGACATTTTGAAGCCGCTAATGGTGGAACTTTATTCCTGGATGAAGTTGGAAATCTGTCTTACGAAGTACAAATCCAATTACTTAGGGCGCTACAGGAAAGAAAAATCAAACCGGTTGGTAGTAATAATGAAATTGCTGTTGATATAAGGGTCATTGCAGCAACGAATGAGGATTTACAGGAAGCGGTTAAAAGAGGCGATTTTAGAGAGGATTTATATCACAGATTGAATGAATTCAGTATTAAGGCTCCGCGACTTTCAGAGCGTAAAAATGATATCCTGATTTTTGCAAATTATTTCCTGGAAATGGCAAACCATGATCTTGAAAAAGATATTCAGGGCTTTTCACAACCTGTAACCGATTTGTTTCTCACGTATGACTGGCCGGGGAACTTAAGAGAGATGAAAAACATCATAAAAAGGTCAGTACTGCTTACCAGAGGTGATATCGTACAGAAAGAAGTATTGCCGCAGGAAATGTTTGAAAATCTGACTCAAAATAAGCCGGAAAGTGAATTCCAGTTGTATTCGTCCAAAGATGAAGAAAAAGCAATTGTGGAAGCTTTAGAAAAAGCGAAATTCAATAAAACAAAAGCAGCACAGCTACTGGGAATCGATAGAAAGACGCTTTACAATAAAATTAAATTATATAACATCGACCTTTAACGAAGCTCTTCTTTTAACTTTTCAATCAGTAATTCTAATTGATCAATTACAGATTGCAGATAGTCTTTTGGATTGATTTTTTGAAAATCGAGTGTTTTGTCTTCTAATGGGAGCAGCATGTCTACAATAGAATGAACCTGCATTTGTTTTAGCATCGGAATCAGTTTATGTGCCAATTGTGCTATTGTATCCGGATCATTATCGGTCATAGCGGCTTTTAATCCGTCAATATTATCTTTACAGCTACTGATGAAAATAGTGATGATGCCTTGTAATGCAGCCTGATCATTTTGTGTAAACTGATTTAAACTGTTTAAGTTGTATAGCTGATGATTGCGATGCTGATGCTGATCATATTTAATTTCTCCCGGAGATCGACCTTCAAAGAGGGCTTGTAACTGATTTAAAAGATCTTTTAACTGAATAGGCTTAGGGTGAAATGTCGTAAATCCTCTTTTGATAAAATCTTCCAGTACCAAATCACGCTTTCCGGTTAAAGCAATAACAGGAATATCGGAAAGATTGGGATAGGATTTAATCTTTTCAATCAATTCAAATCCGTCCATTTTTGGCATTTGGATATCCGAAATCAAAAGATCATAAGCCTGATCATTTAATAATGCAATTACTTTGGTGGCATCAACTTCAGTGGTTACCTCAATAGCATAATTAATCAGGATCTCTTCCATTAGTTTTAACTGTAATGGATCATCATCAACAATTAAAATCTTTTTATCCCGTAAAAAATCATATTGAGTAGTGTCATTTTCGGATGATGACAAATGAACGGATTGTTCCGCTTTTATATTCGGAATCCGAACTGTAAAGGTTGATCCTTTGTGTTCCTCACTTTTTAGCTGAATAGTTCCTCCCAGAAGTTCAATGATTCGTTTGGCAATAGTAAGGCCCAAACCGGTTCCTCCGTATTTCTTTTCAATGCCGGAATGCGCCTGTGTAAATTCTCTAAAAACGTCTTTCTGTTTGTTTTTCGGAATTCCGATTCCGGTATCGGTTACTGTAATGGAAATCCACTCGGAATCCAAAACGGCTTCTATTGTTACTTGGCCTTCCTGCGTAAACTTAATAGCATTTGTAACAAGATTGGTCAGTACTTGTTTAATGCGATACGGATCGGAAACAAATAACCCGTCAAGTTCTTTCTCAATTGTCCACTTCAACTGAATTCCTTTATTTGTCGCATTCGGAACCAATGGCTGACAACTATTTTCAATCAGATCTTTAAAATTAAAGTTGATTTTTTCGATTTTGATCTTGTTATTTTCCAATTTGGAGAAATCGATCAGATCATTCACCAGCTTTAATATATAATGTGAGGAATGTTTGATGTTATCCAGATATTGAAGTTGTTTCGGAGTGACAGGCGTATTTTTTAACAGGTCAGAAAAGCCGATCACGCTACCCAATGGTGTTTGGATATCGTGTGTTACCGTAGCTAAAAGCATTGTTTTGCTACGTAACAAATCTTCTTTTTCTAAATTCAACCGTTCCAATTGCATCCTGTATTTCTGATTCCGTTGTAAATCACGAACAATAATTAAGCCAAAAAGGAGCACAAGTAACAGCGCAACAGCACCAATCCAGGCAATGTTTTTTGTGGTTTTACTAATCGCGAATTTGGACTCGTTGATTTTCTGATATGATTTCTGAAGGATTTCTTTTTCAACAGAGGTTAATACATTTCGAAGCTGATCGGAAATCACGCGATTTTCTTCCAGTAATTTCTGTTCTCTTTTAAAAAGCTGATTTTTAATCTGATTTTCTTTGGTTACCACATCCGAAATAATCTTTTCAAATGCCAGAACCAATGAATCGTTGGAAACAGGTAGTATGCTTAAAGAGTCGCGCTGATGCGGATTGAGTACGTTATCCAGAAATTTACGGATCTGCGAATTATTACGGGCACGACTAAGCGGTTGGAAGTTCAGAACCAGTGAATCCTTAACATTGTAAATTTTGGTGATGGCTTTATCCAGGTTGTTTTCGTGACTGTATTTTTTTCGGAAGTTCAAAATCTCCCGAATACTTTTCCGCTTCTTTTTCAAAAGCATTTGTATGGAATCGAACTTGGCAAGCTGGTTGTCATCGGCGCCTTCTTTAATCGTCTCAATTTCGGCATTGATGCTATCCAGAATTCGGTAATATTCGTTAATCGTATTCTTGTTTTCGGTTAGCATGGCTGAACGACCAATAGCTTCAGAAGTATACAGATTGGTTACGACATTACTGATTTTTAATATTTTTTTATTTTCTTCCGAAGTGGTTTCTTTCGGAGTAGCAATTTTCAGGATTTCAGAATAGATATACCAAACAGAAATGACAGCGATAACAATCAGGAAAATATACCCAAGTACAACTTTAAACTGTAACGATTTTGCTCTTTTATCCATTCCATAAAGATACTGGATATGATTTTGCTGTCAAAAAAAAAGTCCAACATTGCGTTGGACTCTCTTATGATATAAGGGTTAGATTTAAGAAACCAAACCTCTTGAGATTACAATTTTCTGGATTTCAGAAGTTCCTTCATAGATCTGAGTGATTTTTGCATCACGCATCATACGCTCTACATGGTACTCTCTAACGTAACCGTTACCACCGTGGATCTGAACAGCCTCGATAGTAGTATCCATTGCTACCTGAGAAGAATATAATTTTGCCATTGCACCTGAAAGAGAAATGTCTTGTCCGGCATCTTTTTCGCAAGCTGCTTTAAAGCATAACATTCTTGCAGCAGTGATTTGCGTTGCCATATCAGCCAATTTAAATGCGATAGCCTGGTGTTTGAAGATTTCTTTACCGAAAGCTTTACGCTCCTGAGAATATTTTAAAGCCAATTCGTAAGCTCCTGAAGCAATTCCTAATGCCTGAGAAGCAATTCCGATACGACCACCGTTTAATACTCCCATTGCAAAGTTAAATCCGAATCCGTCTGCTCCGATTCTGTTTTCTTTCGGAACCTTAACATCCGTAAACATTAATGAATGCGTGTCGGATCCGCGAATACCCATTTTTTGTTCTTTCGGACCGATTTCAAAACCTGCCCATCCTCTTTCAACGATAAAAGCATTGATTCCTTTGTGTCCTTTTTCTACATCAGTTTGCGCAATTACAATATAAGTAGAAGCAGTGTTACCGTTTGTAATCCAGTTTTTAGTACCGTTTAACAAATAATGGTCACCCATATCGATAGCAGTAGTTTTTTGCGAAGTAGCATCTGAACCCGCTTCAGGCTCTGATAAACAGAAAGCTCCGATAACTTCTCCTTTAGCTAACGGCACAAGGTATTTTAGTTTTTGTTCTTCGTTACAATATTTTTCAAGACCGGCACATACCAATGAGTTGTTTACTGACATTACTACAGCGGCAGAAGCATCAATTTTTGCAATCTCTTCCATAGCTAGTACGTAAGAAACGCTATCCAAACCGGCTCCTCCGTATTTTGGGTCAACCATCATTCCCAAAAATCCTAGTTCGGCCATTTTTTTAACCTGCTCCTCAGGGAATTTCTGGTGTTCATCTCTTTCAATTACGCCCGGAAGTAATTCGGTTTGAGCAAAATCACGAGCAGCCTGCTGTATCATTATATGCTCTTCAGTCAGTTTAAAATCCATTTTTTATAAGTTATTTTGTTTGAATGTTCTTTAAAAAAGTTTCCAAATATAGCGTATAAATATCATAATTTCAACAGGATTGCCTAATTTTAACCCATGCAAAATACAGTCTATAATGTTATCGGAGTGATGTCCGGAACGTCGCTCGATGGGATCGATTTGGCCAAAATAACGTTTACATTGGAAAACGAACAATGGTTTTTTAAAATTGGACCATGTGAAACGATACCCTATTCGGAAGAATGGGTAGGGTGGTTACAGGAAGCGGTTGGTTATTCAACGTTACAGCTTCAAATGCTAAATGAAAATTATACCGGGTTGTTAGCCGGAATAATCCGCGATTTTATAGAAAAGCATAACATAAAGGAAATTGATGCTGTTTGTTCACACGGACATACGATTTTGCATCAGCCGCAAAACGGATTTACACTTCAAATCGGTAATTTGCCGAAAATAGCAGAACTGGTCGGCCAAAAAGTGGTTTGCGATTTTAGAGTTCAGGATGTGGAACTTGGCGGACAAGGCGCTCCTTTGGTTCCGATCGGCGACCGGTTGTTGTTTGCTGATTATGATTATTGTCTGAATCTGGGTGGTTTTTCCAATATCTCCTTTGAAGAAAACGGAAACCGAATTGCTTTTGATATCTCTCCGGTTAATACCGTGCTGAATTTTTATGCCGGTAAATTAGGATATGCCTATGATGACAGAGGAAAATTAGCCGGAAAAGGCATAGTTTCGGAAGATCTCCTGAACGAGCTGAATGCTCTGCCGTTTTACAAAGCAAAACATCCGAAATCGTTAGGATTCGAATTTGTAAAAGAAACAATCTTCCCGCTTATCGAAAAATATAAGCTGTCTGAACATGATGTTTTGGCAACTTTTACCAAACATATCGCTTTTCAGGTAGCGCAAGCTTTACCCGGGCAAAAAGGGAAATTATTGATTACCGGTGGTGGTGCCTATAACGATTTTCTTTTAGAGTTGATCAAACATAATTTACCCGATGTTGAAGTCGCTGTACCGGATGCCGGAACCATCGAATTTAAAGAAGCGCTGATCTTTGGATTGCTGGGTGTTTTAAAGCTTCGAAACGAAATAAACGTACTGGCTAGTGTTACCGGTGCCGGACATAATCACAGTTCCGGAAGAATTTATGATATACCGGAAAAACTTTGAGACTTTGATAGTTTACGGTTATATTTGTGCCACTTAAAAAACAACAATACAATAAATAATTACATAAAATGAAAGATTTATTAAAGAAATTCGAAAATAAAGAACCGGAAGTAGTATTCCATTGGAAAGATGCAGAAACGGAAGCCGAAGGATGGACAGTGATCAACTCATTAAGAGGTGGTGCTGCCGGTGGCGGAACCCGTATGCGTAAAGGTTTGGATATGAATGAGGTATTGTCACTTGCTAAAACAATGGAAGTGAAGTTTTCGGTTTCAGGCCCGGCAATCGGCGGAGCAAAATCTGGAATTAATTTCGACCCGAACGATCCGAGAAAAAAAGGCGTTTTACAACGTTGGTATAAAGCCGTTTCTCCTTTATTGAAGAGCTATTACGGAACCGGTGGTGACTTAAACGTGGATGAAATTCACGAAGTAATCCCGATGACGGAAGAGTGTGGTGTTTGGCATCCGCAAGAAGGAGTGTTCAACGGACATTTTAAACCGACAGAAGCTGATAAGATTAACCGTATCGGACAATTACGTCAAGGTGTGGTAAAAGTGATTGAAAATACAACTTTCTCTCCGGATATCAACCGTAAATATACTGTGGCTGATATGATTACCGGATATGGTGTAGCACAGGCGGTTCGTCATTTTTATGATATTTACGGCGGAAATGTTGAAGGTAAAAAAGCCATCGTACAAGGTTTCGGAAACGTAGGTTCTGCTGCGGCTTTCTACCTGGCTGAAATGGGAGCGAAAGTTGTCGGAATTATCGATAGAGACGGTGGTGTGATTAAAGAAGAAGGATTCTCATTTGAAGAAATCAGAACGTTATTCCTTAACAAAGACGGTAACAAACTGGTAGCTGATAGTATGATTCCTTTTGAAGAAATCAACGCTAAAATATGGAGTCTTGGTGCGCAAATCTTCACACCATGTGCGGCTTCAAGATTAGTAACAAAAGATCAGGTTGAAAGTATGATTGCTTCCGGATTAGAAGTAATTTCTTGCGGAGCGAATGTACCGTTTGCTGATAAAGAAATCTTCTTCGGTCCGATTATGGAAGAAACCGATAGTAAAGTAAGCTTGATTCCGGACTTTATTTCAAACTGTGGAATGGCAAGAGTATTCGCTTATTTTATGGAGAAAAAAGTACAGATGACAGACGAGGCAATCTTTAATGATACTTCGGATATTATCCGTGCCGCAATTGAAAAAGTTCACGCTTTAAACCCGGATAAGAAAAACATAAGTGCGACAGCTTTTGAAATAGCACTAAAACAGCTTTTATAATCCTAAAAACACCCAACAATTTGTTGGGTGTTTTTTTTCATAATAATTATTTACCTTTATTGCCGTTATATAGAAAAAGGAACAATATTTGCTAACCGTATAATTACAGTTTATTTAGCGAACCGATGAAAGGATTTGAAACAGAACAGGAAAAGAAATCATTTGTAATCACAACCGTATTATGCGGAGTGATTATTGCGTTGTTGTTTCTTTTGAAATTTACATCCAGCTTGGATATCATGCAGCTTGAAGGTGGTGGCGGTGGTGGAATTGCGGTAAATTTCGGTGATAGTGAAGTGGGTTCCGGAAAGAACTACCAGAGTGAGGTTTTAAACGTTTCCAATCATACCAAAGCGAGTCCGGTAACTCCGGCGCCGCAGGAAGAAATTATCGGACAGGATTATGATGAAGCGCCGGTTGTAGCCACTACTAAAAAAGTAGAAAAAACGAAGATAACCCCGAAACCGGTTGAAAAACCAACTCCAGTACCGGAGAAACCAAAACCGTCAAAATCAACAACGGACGCTTTGGCGAATCTGATGGGTGGTTCTAAAACAGGTGGTGATGGTGACGATAATGCCAGTGGAAATAAAGGAAAATTAAACGGTGATAAAAATGCTTCCGGTTATTATGGCGGAGGTACCGGTAACGGAAAAGGAAATGGAAACGGAGATGGCGAAGGACCGGGAACCGGTAACGGAAAAGGTGGCGGATATGGAAACGGAAACGGTACAGGAGTAGGAAACTACCAATTGGCCGGACGTAAAGCAATCTCAAAGCCAAGTCCAAACTATACTTGCAATGAAGAAGGTCGTGTAGTCGTAACCATCGAAGTAGACCGAAACGGAAAAGTAATCGGTGCAGAAGCCGGTGCAAGAGGAACGCAAAATGCTGCTAAATGTCTTTTGGATCAGGCGCGTATTGCGGCTATGCAAACCAAATTTGACCCGAATCCAAGTGCACCTGACAAACAGGTGGGGAAAATTGTTTATAACTTCAAGTTAACAGAGTAAAGATTTTCTTTACTCTTTTTCTTTTTATATCAGATGAATTATCAGGAAACAGTAAACTGGATGTTTGCACAACTGCCGATGTTTCAGCATCAGGGCGCATCCGCTTATAAAAAGGATTTAACCAATACACTTTTGTTGTGTAGCGAATTGGGAAATCCAGAGAAAAAAATTAAAACCATTCATATTGCCGGAACTAACGGAAAAGGATCAACCTCATCCATGATTGCTTCGGTTTTGCAGGAAGCCGGATATAAAACCGGATTGTATACTTCTCCGCATTTAAAGGATTTCAGAGAACGAATCAAAATTAGCGGTGAAGAAATTCCGGAAGATTTTGTGTGTGAATTTATCGGTAAGCATAAAGCTTTTTTTGAAAACAACGAGCTTAGTTTTTTCGAAATGACGGTTGGTCTGGCTTTCGATTATTTTGCGCAGGAAGAAGTGGATGTTGCGGTCATTGAAGTCGGAATGGGTGGCCGATTGGATTCTACAAATGTAATCACACCTTTGGTATCGGTTATTACGAATATTGGTTTTGACCATACACAGTTTTTAGGAACTACTTATCCGGAAATTGCATTTGAAAAAGCAGGAATTATTAAACCCGGAATTCCGGTTGTGATCGGTGAGTATAACGAAGAAACACAACCCGTTTTTATAAAGAAAGCCAACGAATGCAGATCGGAGCTTTATTTCGCATCCGATTTGATTCAAAAGGATTATCCGGGTGCTTTATTGGGCGATTACCAGTTTCACAATAAGAAAACGGTGGTACAAACGGTTGAAATCCTAAAACGATTTTTTACGATCACAGAAGAAAATCTGGAAAAGGGTTTGTTGAATGTGGTAAAAAATACACAATTGCGCGGACGATGGGAACAAATTCATTCCAATCCAAAGGTGATTTGTGACACGGCACATAATAGTCACGGACTAAAAATGGTCTTAAATCAGATTCAAAAGGAAAGATTCGAACAGTTATTTTTCGTTTTGGGTGTGGTGAATGACAAAGATCTGGATGCTATTTTACCGTTATTTCCAAAAAATGCCCGTTATTTTTTCTGTAAGCCCAATGTGCCGAGAGGACTGGATGTTTTAGTTTTACAACAAAAAGCGAGTGAATTCGAACTTGTTGGGAATGCATTCGATTCTGTTTCAGAAGCTTATGAAGAAGCCTTGAAAACAGCGGGACCGGACGATTTTATCTATATCGGAGGCAGTACTTTTGTTGTAGCGGAAATTTTATGATTTTTTCCTTTTTTTGTTTGCAGATATCAAAAACTGTCCTATATTTGCACTCGTAATCAGGAACACAATTGCTGATTTCAAAACATAAAAGGGCGATTAGCTCAGCTGGTTCAGAGCACCTCGTTTACACCGAGGGGGTCGGGGGTTCGAACCCCTCATCGCCCACCACTTTTAAGACTCCAACAGAAATGTTGGAGTTTTTTTGTTTTAAAGCTTTTATGAAGATCGTCAAAAAAGCTGCAAAGCTTAGTCTGTTCAAAATTAAAAACAAGATTTTGAAAATTTTCAGTAAATACTCAAGGTTTTATCGAGTATTATTATGCGCGTTTTAGCGCAATGCGTGTAGTACTGTTGTGTACTGATTTTATTCGTCCAAATATTCTTTGCCGTCTAAACCTAACCAACCTTTTTTTCCGTTTGGTAATTCAAACCGTGCGAAGTTATCCGTGAATTTTTCTAATTTTTTATATTTTATTTCTTTTACCAATGGATAATAGGTAAATAAATTTTCTTTTTCGATTATATATATATCTTCATTTACAGCAACAATTGAATCCAGATTTTTTGGGAGTAAGTTATTAAACCCGATGCTTTGGTCATTTATTTTAGGATCAATTAAAAAGTCAATTGTGTTTAAATTGTATTTGCCGTTTTTAAGTTTTGTATAAATTAGAATAGGATATTTTTTCTCATAATTACCCATTTCTGAATATAGTGTAATAAAAGTTTTTTCATTTAAGAATTGAATACTTTCATACTTTTCAGAATTTATAATTTTATATTTATTTTCAAAATTTAGATTATCATATCGTGACTGGAAAATTTCAGATTCAATATAAAAATCATTATTTTCTTTAGTTACACCTATTGTCACTGTATTAGACGGGAAAAAATGATTGAAACCCGGATAGACAGCTATATCATCAGTTTTAAAATCGCTGCCAATTAAATTGATGTTTCTTAACTTGTTATTTTGAATGATTTGTAGTGTAGGATAAAATTTATTAAAACTAATGGCTTTCACCTTTTTCAGGTTTAATTGTTCAAGTGTATAGTTATAAATGGCAATCGTTTTCTTGTTATAACCAACTATAAAAAAGGGATTAAATGCAATCGAATCAAACTTCTTATTGATTACAGTCTGATTATAACGGTTTTTAATTCTTAATTTCTTGTTTTTTAAGGTATCAATTGAATAAAACTCCCCGTTTAATTCTAAATCAGAATTTAGCAGATGAATTTCATTTGCTTTCAGTTTGTTATAATTTATAGTAGAATAACTTGTAAAAGCTTTATTTAAGCTATAATGATCAAATAAAAAATTAAGTTTTTCTTTAGTTGGGACAATGCAACCTCCAGAATGGTATATGATTTTTTTGCCATTATTAAAATCTAAAATACAATAATGAAATAGATATTCGTTTCGTGGCTTTTGCAACGAATCTTCTAAAATTCCAACTAAAAAAAACGCTTTATTATATTTGATGAATTGGTAATTATCATCATCAGTTACCTTTGTAATAAATTTTGTTTTTTCTAATTTGTTGAAATTGTATTTGGTTATTTCTTTGGCAAAAATTGTTGAAGGATCATTTTTTAAGTTTTCAACGTCTTCAAGAGTTGTATTGTTTAATTTATAGTTGAAACCTTTCGCTATTTCTTCGTAATCTGAAATGTTTTCTAAATCCAGTTTATAAATTTTGTTCTCTTTTTTGATAAAAATTCCTTCTTTTGGATGTATAAACTGCAATTCTCCTTCGGTAACTTTATACGTTTGCTGACCAAAGGATACAATGGAAATAAATAGGAACCATAAGAGAATTAGATTTTTCATTTTAATTGATAGTTTTGATTTCTTCCATTATTTTAGTTATAAATGGTTTCTCGGTTGCAATCATTTTTTTCATTTCTCCACTTCCGGATTTAATCATTCGATAGGCGCCCTGATTGTTTTGCCAGTCTTGAACATATAGTGCAGTCTGAGAAATTTGCTGGTCCTGGTCTTTGTCAGGATTAGAAAAATAATCGATATAGATAGGCGTTGAATTTCGTAGATATAAGGTTAGTATAAAAACAGAAGTTTTTTGATAATGATAAATTATTTCGTACTTCACTTTGTAAACTTCATTATCAATTTTAAATACTGTAATTGTTTTATTTGAAGGTGGCGTATTTTCTGTGATACTTTTTTTAACCGTTTTATTTAATGATATAGTATTGTCAATTGTTTTGACCATTTGATCAATAGTATGTTTAGTCGAATCGTTATATAAAGAAACCATTGGATTACCCCATGTATCGTATAGTACATATCGAAATTCATTATTGATCTTTACCAGAATAACATTTAGTCTGCTATCCGGGTTTCCGCTATAAGAAAATAAAATCTCATAATCGTTTATTTTATTTTCAGCCATACAAAAGGCAACTATCTCTTTTTCATCTTTGAGATTTGTTTGTTTCCAGTTATACATAATTTGGTTTTGACCATCTCTATAATAAAACTCATTGATTTCTTTGCGTTTTGCAACAATCATATCAAGATATTGTCTGTTCTTTTGGTCTTGTTCAAGACTTCCTTCACTTTTCAACAAATGGAAGCCGTTTTCTTCTTTATAGTAATAATATAAACCTAAATCTTCATTGGGTTTAGAATTTCCGGAACAGTCGCCATTTCTTTCAATATCTTCAAGGTAAAAGCAGATATAATTTTCATTTATGATCTTATATTTACCTTTAGTAGTCGTAAAACAATCGTTTCCACACTCGGCACTATAGCTGCTTATAAAGGTCTGATCTGAATTAAATGAAACATTGTTCCCGTAGTTCTCAAATCTATCCTGGCTTTGATTTTTCAATATATATTCTTTGGTTTCCGAATTCGAAATCAAAGAATTTATTCTCCATTTACCGATTAAAGAATTTATTTGTGGATTATGCGTGACTAAGTCAAAACCTTTGTAATTAGATTGTTTTTGCGCACAACTGTTTGTCAATGCAAGCAGAAATAATAAAAATATAATTCGCATAAAGAGGGATTTTACTTTACTATATTGATTTATATAAAAGTTTAATTTTAGAAGCGTCGCCCGAAATAGGGTAGAACTATCTTATATACGCTATAATATTTCGGCAATCTGATACCACCTGCTAATGCGAGTGTCTCGCACCAACAAGGGGAAAGTGTTCATTGTCAAATATAAACTATTTATAAATCATTAAACGTTCTTTTTGTTTGTTGATCATTTTTAGGACTAAAGATGAGTTCCGGTAAGGAGAGTCTATAGACAAAGAGGAACAAGCTATCAATGACTCTATAAAGACAAAAAGCGAGATCGGAAGACGATGTCGCTTTTTATACAGCTGTTTTTTTTGATCAAGCGCTTGGATTTCCAAATAAACGAAACAACTAAAGTGAATTTACATGATTAAGAAAAGGAGGAATACTACTTTCGATCCATTCTTCTGTTGCGTTTTGCTCGATGTCGTAATAGGCAAAAAACGATTTATATTCAGCTCTTATATAATTAACTGTAACCTCAAATGGTCTGAGTAATTCATTCATAGTGTATTTGTATTTTCCTTCAGCACTATAATCTTTTTCGTTAATTCCGGCAGTTACTGCAAAACCAATTTTTTTCGAGGCAACTTTATAACCGCTTTTGCTTCCGTAAGCCCAGCCGTAAGTTAGCACATCATCTAAATACTTCTTAAAAAAAGGAGGACAGTTAAACCAATATATCGGAAACTGAAATAGTATTGTATCAAAATCTTCAATAATTTTTTGTTCCATGTTTACGTCAATTTTTTCATCCGGGTAAATATCATATAGATTACGGACAAAATACTTTTCCGGGGATTTTTCAAGTTCTTTTTTCCATCTTTTATTAATTACCGATTGCTCTATATCGGGATGAAAAATCAACACTAATGTTTTCATTTTATACGATTTAAAATTATTTCCGCAAAATTACGCAGTATGAATGCAATTTTGTAAGTTAGTGCCCAATTGTAAGGTACATACAAAAATGTAAGTAATGACTAAAATTAAAGAAACATCAACAAATTTTGCAAATAAAGAGGCTCTTGAAAACGATTGTCGAGAAGTTTATGCCTCTAATATTATTGGCGGACAATGGTCTTTAGCAATATGCTGTTATCTTATTGGCGGAAAACACAGGTTTGGAGAATTGAAAAAATGCCTTCCGAATATTACCGAAAGAATGCTGACATTACAGCTAAGGAAATTGGAAGAAAATAAAATTGTTACAAGAACTGTTTATGCTCAGATCCCTCCAAAAGTTGAATATGAACTAACTGAAATCGGAAAAGAATTAGCACCAATAATAAAGGAATTAGGGAAATGGGGCGAAAAACACAGACTTCTTAAATAAAAGGTAATTCGGAACAACCTTAATTTTAATTTCTTTTTAATTAAATTTTAATTTTTAGCCGTTACTTTTACCGGATTTGCAATTTCATACCCTTATCACTTTTTGGGAATGTTATAAAAAGATATCCTATTATGGCGAATATACTTGTAATTGAAGATGATAGCAGAGTCGCATCCTTTATCGAAAAAGGACTTTCCGAACATTCTTATACCGTTACCGTGGCTGAAAAAGGTTTTATCGGAATTGATGAAGCGATGTCATTTACCTATGATCTTATTATACTCGATATCATGTTGCCGGATATAAGCGGAGTTGAGGTGTGTAAGGTTTTGCGGATGCGGAAAGTCATAACGCCGATTCTGATATTAAGTGCTTTGGATAATTCGGAAGAAAAGGTGGAAGGACTTCGGGCCGGAGCCGATGATTATCTGGGTAAACCTTTTCTGTTTGAAGAATTGCTGGCGCGTATTCAGGCACAATTACGCCGGATAGAATTTAATAAAGGGATAACCGAATTTCAGAGTTATGCCGGAGTCGAAATAAATGTAGATGAACAGAGCGCGACCCGCGATGGTAAAGAACTGGATTTGTCGCCTCTTGAATATAAGTTACTGCTATACTTTATGCGAAACCGGGAAAAAGCCTTATCGCGTACATTAATAGCACAGGCTGTATGGAATATCGATTTCGATTCGACAACCAATACCGTAGATGTATACATCAACTTTTTACGAAAAAAACTGGATAAAGAATTTCCCCGGCCTTTAATTCATACAATTAAAGGTACCGGATACATGTTAAAACAAAAAGGCGATGAGTCTTAAAAAAAAGCTCTCTTATCGGTCAACTTTACTTTTTTTCTTTACAATGAGCTTTGTTATTGTAGGGACTTATCTGTTGTTTTCCTATTCGATTAAAGAAACGTATAAAGATAAACTGCTGGGAATTGCTGAACTTTCCGGGAATTTTTACCTTGAAAAAGATGAACTTCCTGCCAAGTCACATAAAAAAGTCGAAAAAGAATTTAAGCGAATATCAAAAGAATCGGTACGGCTTTACAGAGCCAACAGTAAAGAAATCTACGTTAATGATACCCTTGATTTTAAAGTTACCGATCAGCTAATTGAACTGACCAGGAATAAAGGAAGTATTACCTTTAAAAAAGGAAACCGACAGTTTTTAAGTTTACTGTATAAAGATAATCAGGGTGACTTTGTAATTGTTGTATCCGGTGTCGACAAAACGGGAAGTACACAGTTAAGTAATCTTAAAAAAATGTTGCTGTTTTTTGGCTTTCTGGGACTTAGTATTCACTTTCTGCTCACCTGGTTACTGGCTAACCGAACCTTTAGGCCACTTAATAAACTTTTAAATCAAATCAACTCGATTAAAGGCGATGACTGGAAATCACGTTTGCGATACACGAATAAAGGCGATGAACTGGCGATGTTGGTTGGTGAATTCAATTATCTGTTGGACCGGATCGAATCGAGTGCGACTACACAAAAAAACTTCCTTAAAAATGCTTCTCATGAAATAAAAACACCGTTGGCAATCATTATAGGAGACATAGAAGTCGGACTCAATCATGAACGATCGGAACAGGAATATAAAGAATTGCTTGTATCGGTAAAAGAAAACGCATTGCATCTGAAATCCGTTACCGAAAGCCTTATCACACTTT
This sequence comes from Flavobacterium cerinum, assembly GCF_024496085.1. NCBI lineage: Bacteria > Pseudomonadati > Bacteroidota > Flavobacteriia > Flavobacteriales > Flavobacteriaceae > Flavobacterium > Flavobacterium cerinum. Next base: position 1,521,939 of record NZ_CP101751.1, read on the forward strand.
CCAATCTGGAAGTCAATAATCAGATCAACAACGAAAAAGTGCGTATTGATGAAATCCTTTTTGATGTCCTCGAGAAAAAGAAAATTGAATATCCGGGGCGGAAAGCGCAGCTCAATTTTATAACCGGAGATGAATTTAAAGAAGAACTTTTAATTGTAAACGGAAACGGACATCTGCTGTTTGTCGCACTGAATAATATCGTCGATAATGCGTTTAAGTTCTCCGGGCATCAGGATATCCGTATTGAAATCAACCTTAAAGAGGACAAACTTCGTATAGTGATTCGGGATTATGGAGCGGGAATGCCGGCCGGTAGCAACGAAAATATCTTCAAACTCTTTTATCGCAATCCGGAAAATACAACCATTCCCGGACATGGTATCGGTTTATATCTGACCAAACAGATATTACAACGCCATCATATCGTAAATGAAGTTGCTTCCGTACAAGGCGAAGGCACTGCGTTTACGCTGTTTTTTCCGTAATCCTTTAATCGAATTTTAATCTACCTTAAAAAAGACTTTAATAGTCCAAAAGTACCTTCGCAAAGTAATTGATCTTTTAAAGGTACTATGATGATTAAACACCTGAAAAGCTACGTGATGCTATCGCTTGTCACTGTAGGCGCTTCGGCACAGCAAACAACCGATACACTGCGGTATAAAACAGCAGATGCCGAAAAAATATTCCTTGAAAATAACCTCCCGTTATTGGTTGAAAAACTAAACATCAACCAGGCTGATGCACAAATTTTACAGGCTAAAGTATGGCCTAATCCTACATTTACGCTCAACGAAGTACAGCTGTATAAAAATGAGACAACAGATGATATTCCTCCGTTGTTCGGAAACTTCTGGAAAGATCGAAACTTTGCAATGCAACTGGAACAATTGGTGTATACGGCAGGAAAACGCAAAAAAAATATCAAACTACAGGTAGAAAACAAGCAAATGGCCGAATTGGTATTTGCGGATATGTTGTTGGCATTAAAAGCGGAATTCAGACAAGTGACGGCAACGCTTATTTATCTTCAAAATGTAAAAGAGAACTATGTGTTTCAGCGCAATGAGGTTGATAAACTGCTGAAGGCGCAAAAAATACAAATGAAGAGCGGCTATATATCGGAGGCAGAATTGTTCCGACTAAAAGGACTTCATTTAGCATTACAATCCCAAATTAATGAGATTTCCGAGCAAATGACGGAAAGCCAACAAGGACTTAAAAATCTGATGTATGTAAATCCCGCATCCTACATTATTATCATTCCTGAAGCTATCGAAACTGATTTGGCGAAAATAAAAGAGCAAAATGTAAATCAGCTTATCAAGAGAGTAAATGATAATTCTCAGATTAAAATAGCGAATAGCCAACTGAAAATTAGTGAAGCGGCATTGTTGGTTGAAAAAGCCAATAGTATTCCCAATCTTAATCTGATGGCGAGTTATGATCGCAACGGAAGTGTGATGCGTGATTTTGTAGGATTCGGATTCTCGATTGACTTACCCGTTTTTGATCGTAACAAAGGGAATATTATGGCTGCCAGACAGGAAGTCGAAAAAGCAACACTGGGAAGAAAATATAAAGAAGCGGAAATAACAAATGCGCTTATAAAAAGTTGGGAAGATCTGCATCGGGCCGTAGTACTATATGAAAGTATTGATCCGGACTATATTGAAAAACTGGAAAAAATGACAAAAGCGGTTGGTGTTAATTTTTCAAACCGAAACATAAGCCTTATTGAGTTCCTGGATTATTACGAATCGTTTCGGGAAAGCCGCGAAAAGTATTACGAAGCCATAAAAAATATCAGTATAAAAAAAGAAACGATCAATTACCTGATCGGAAGTGAACTGTAAAACGGTAGAAAATGAAAAAATATAGTATAGCATTTCTTGTAATCGGAGCCTTGATAGGAACAAGTTGTAACAACGATAAAAAAGAATTGATCATTGAGAATGAGAAATTTTGCCTGGATCCGAACTTTAAAAAAGGGTTGGAACTGGTAACGGTTACCCGACAAAAAATAACCGAGGGTATCCATCTTACCGGAACCGTAGATGCAAACCCGGATAAAGTAGTCAGCTTTAAAAGTCTTTTTAGCGGTATTGTTTCGGAAACGTATTTCTCCCTCGGTGACAAAGTACAAAAAGGACAATTACTTGCTGAAATAAGCAGTACGGAATACAGCGCACTTCAGGCAGAACTGAAAGGGGTAGAATCCCAGATAAAAGTGGCGGCAACCAAATTGAAATCGGTAAATGCCATGTTTAATGATCAAATGGCATCACAAAAAGAACTGGATGAAGCACAAAGTGAACTGGATATCTTAAAAGCAGAAAAAGCGAGAGTGAGCAGTAATCTTAATCTGTATAGTGCGAGTACCAGCAAAAATGTATTCCAGATAAAAGCACCGGCTTCCGGGATTATCACTGATAAAAACATTGCTGTAGGAATGCAGATTACCGGTGATTCGGATGAACCGTTGTTTACGATTTCCAATCTGGATAAAGTGTGGATTATGGCCAATATCTATGCTTCTAACCTACAGGATGTTAAAACAGGGATGGAGGTTGAAATTACCACCATGTCTTATCCGGATACGGTTTTTAAAGGGAAAATAGCTATCATTTCTCAGGTTTTCGATACAGAAGCGAATGTACTGAAAGCGCGTATTGAACTTGATAATGCCGATTTTAAATTAAAACCGGGAATGCTGGTGGATGTTATGGCATTACAAAAAAGGGAGGATGAGGCAGAGAGTATTCCGGCCGCTGAACTGATCTTCTCTGAAAACGAAAATTATGTGCTGGTATATAAAGGAGATTGTGATATCGAAGTGCGAAAAGTAGACATAATCGCCAAAAATCCGTCAACAGTATTTATAGCAAACGGTATAAAGGAAAATGAAAAAGTAATCGCCAAAAACCAATTGCTCATTTTCAACAGACTTATGCAACACTAATTATCGGTAAGTCTAATTTTTTAATCTAAAACCAACGAAATACAATGCATAAACTTGTAGAAAAAATAGTTTCGTTCTCCCTTAAAAATTCGCTTGTCATTTTCTTCCTTACTTTTTTAGTAGTAGCGGCCGGAATTGTAAGCTATATTCATACACCCATTGAAGCTTTTCCGGATGTTACCAATACGCGCGCCCGAATCATTACACAATGGCCCGGACGTAGTGCCGAAGAAATAGAGAAGTTTATTACACTTCCTGTTATGCGGGAAATGAATACGATCCCTAAAAAATCGGGTGTACGGTCAATATCACTATTCGGGTTGTCGGTTGTAACGGTAACTTTTGAAGATGATGTAGACGATTTTTATGCACAACAGTATGCGGCAAACCGTATACAAAAGATAAAGTTGCCGGAAGGCGCTGAAGCGGAAATCGAACCGCCTTATGGTGCTACCGGTGAAATATTCCGATATGTAATCCGAAGTGAACGACCGGTTAAGGAAATAACGGCTTTACAGGAATGGCTTATAACACGGGAATTGGTATCGGTTCCCGGTATTGCTGATGTGGTGACTTTCGGAGGAGAGGAAAAGATTTATGAAATAAAAATCAATCCGACTCAATTGGCGAATTATAATTTGTCTCCGCTGGATGTATACGAAGCGGTCAGCAAAAGTAATGTTAATGTGGGAGGCGATGTGATTGAACGCGGTGATCAGGCTTATGTAGTACGTGGCGTCGGACTTCTGGAAAGTATTGCTGATATCGAAAATATATTGATTGAAGTAAAAGGAGCTACGCCTGTTATGGTAAAACATGTCGCTGAAGTAGTCATCTCAGCGAAACCGAGATTAGGGAAAGTCGGACTTCAGAATAAAGATGATCTGGTACAGGGAATTGTCGTGATGCTCCGCGGAGAAAATCCAACGGAAGTAATCGCCAGATTAAAAGATAAGATCATTGAACTGAATGATCGTGTTTTGCCTGCCGATGTTAAGATCGAACCGTTTATTGATCGAACGGAACTGGTTGATACAACCGTACATACCGTAACGAAAAACCTTGTGGAAGGGATATTACTGGTTTCGGTTATTGTATTTATATTTCTATACGACTGGAGGACAACATTGATTGTCGCTTCGGTTATTCCGCTGTCCTTTCTTTTTGCACTTTTCATGTTAAGAATACAGGGATTACCGGCTAATCTGATATCGATGGGATCACTGGATTTTGGTTTACTTCTGGAGGGGACATTGGTTATCGTAGAATCCGTCTTTGTAGGCATGGCCGTCAAATCGCATGCTATGGGAGCCGACAGGTTTAACGAAATGAGTAAACTCGGAATTATAAAAAAGAGTGCCAGTAGTGTAGCAACTTATATTTTCTTTGCACTGCTGATTCTTATTGTCGCACTAATGCCGATCTTCTCTTTTCAAAAAGTAGAAGGAAAAATGTTCTCTCCGCTTGCCTTTACATTGGGATATGCCTTATTAGGATCCTTATTATTTAGTCTGACCTATGTGCCGGCGATGTGTAAGGTTTTACTAAGAAAGAATATTGATGAACGGGAAAATAAAATCTCAGCGTTTTTCCGTACAAATCTATTTCGTTTATTTCGTCTTAGTACACGTCATAAAAAAGCAACCTTGTCCGTTTTTGTAGTAATCGTTATCGTATGTGGCGTTCGGTTTGCTTATTATGGTTCGGAATTCCTGCCGAAACTTAATGAAGGATCCATCTACGTACGAGCGACATTGCCTAATAGTGTAAACATTCGGGAAACCTCCGGACTGGCTGATGAAATACGGGATAAGATACGGAACATTAAAGAAGTGAAATTCGTATTGAGTCAGGTTGGACGTCCGAGCGAAGGTACTGATCCGACAGGTTTCTTTAATGTAGAATTTCACATTGAGCTTTTACCGGAAAAAGAATGGGAGCGAAAAGTAACGAAAGAAGATCTGATTACGGAAATCAGAACGATGCTTCAGGTTTATCCGGGTGTTGTATTCGCCTTTAGTCAGCCGATACAGGACAATGTGGAAGAATATGTAGCCGGAGTGAAATCATCGTCGGTCATAAAAATTTTCGGTGACAATCTGCCGGAACTTGAAAAATATGCAGATGAGGTGGCCGGAATTATTAAAAATGTAGAAGGGATCGAAGATGTAAACGTATTCCGTAATATGGGATTACCGGAACTTCGAATCACACTTCACGATCATAAGATGGCGCGTTATGGAATCGATATTGCCGATGCACAGGCTGTTGTTGAAATGGCTATAGGTGGCGCTGCGGCAACGAGTTTCTATGAAAACGAACGTATTTTTGATGTACGCCTGCGATTTGCAAAAGAATATCGGGACAACGAAATTAAAATCGGTGAAATACTAATACCGTCAAAAGATAATAGTAAACGGATACCGTTACGGGAAATAGCGACAATCCAATATATCACCGGTCCTGCTTTTATATACAGAGAAGGCGGCAGCCGATATATCGCAATAGGTTTTGGTGTTGAAGGACGCGACCTCGGTAGTACAATTGCCGATGCCCAAAAAGTAGTAGCAGAAAAGATTAAATTGCCGTCACATAATAAAATGGAATGGGCCGGTGAGTTTGAAAGTAAAGAACGGGCTACACGGCAGTTGATGATGATAGTGCCGATTTCATTACTGCTGATCCTGTTCTTGCTTTATGCGAATTTTAAAGGCAATCTTAAAGATATGCTTATTGCTTCGATGACATTACCGTTTGCTTTTATTGGTGGTTTTGTATCGCTTTGGATAACGAATACCGTTTTTGGAATATCAGCAGGAATCGGATTTATCATACTATTTGGTGTGGCAACGATCGATGGTATTGTACTTATCGGAGTGATGCGGGAAAACATTCAGAACCGTATGCCTTTAAAAGAAGCAATCGCATCGGGTGTACAAAGCAGAATCCGACCAATAGTGATGATCGCTCTTATGGGATCGTTGGGTTTACTTCCGGCGGCATTATCAACGGGAATGGGATCGGAAATCCAAAAACCACTCGCTATTATGATTGTAGGCGGATTGATCATCTGTATGCTACTCTCAATAACGGTGTTGCCGCAAATTTTTTACTGGGTTTACCGGGAAAAGAAACCTCAAAAATAATACTATACAACCGATAAGATAGTACGGTGTATATCACGATTGATACAACATAAAAACTCCTTAATTTTTAAGGAGTTTTTTGTTTTGGATCGGAAAGTAGTATCGGTGTTTTTTATTACTGAACAGCCTCACTTATTTTGTTTAGTAACTCCTGTCTCATTTTGGAGTTCCGGTAATCCAAAAGTAATATAACACCCCAGTTTTTAGCTCTGTTATAAAATAGGATTGATGATTGTCCCATCGAGTCACCGGATTTTAAATAAATCGTGTTTTTATCATCTGTTATAATATTGGTCCCTAATCCCATTTCACGATTTTGGTCTTTATAAGTAGTTTTCTCCGTAAGTAGCGCCGCTTTGCCGATTGCAGTTTTGTCATTTAAGACAGCTTTTAAATAGGCAACCATATCCGAAGCTGTCGATTTTACCAACCCGGCTGGTGCTGTAACATTCCATTCGAAAAATTCCTGAATACCACCATCCGGATTATGACCGGTCGTACGGTTTTTAACATTAAAATCGGTAGTTAATGTATGCGTCATACGTAACGGAGCAATCATTTTCTCCCGGATAATGGTAGCATATGGCTTGTTGTATATTTTCTCCAGTATTTGTCCGAGTAACGTATAACCAACTGTGGAGTAACGATATTTACCATAATCGGTTAATGCTGTACAATTATTGATCATTGATATTAAAGCTTCTTCCGTAAAGGCGCTTATCGGTTGTTGCGGATTGCGTTCTATTAATTGTTTAAAATCCACATCAGGTAAACCGGATTGATGGGAAGCCAGATCCGAAATTTTTATTTTGTGCGTCAGATTCGGATGCAACTGATAGGCTTTCGGCAGGTAGCTGTCGATATAATCATCTATTTTTAATTTATTCTCAACAGCCGCCTGTGCAATTAAATTTGAAGTTAGGATTTTTGTGATAGACGCAATTTCAAATAATGAATTTTTATCGATCTTTTTCGAACTGTCGTTATTTAATTTACCATATGAAACATAGTGTTCATTATTGTTTTGAATAAATCCAACGCTAATTCCTACAGTCGGATTTTTTTGATAATTATCTTTGATTATAGAATCAATCTTTTTAGTGACGTCTTGCCCGAAAGAAATGTTGCTTATTACTAATAGCGCTGTTACGAATTGGAATGGAGTTTTCATTGTACCGTGTTTTTAGGTTAAAAAATGATTTCGGTACAAAGATGTGAGAGAAATAATTGCTGTGCGACCGAATGCATGTAGTCGAACGCATTTGTTTTAAAAAAGGAGTACGAGTATTTAAAAATACAAGTACGAGTAATTACAAAGTGCTGAATTATATGTTTTTACGATAGGAAGTAGGCGTGTGTCCGGTATGCTTTTTAAAAGCCGTATTAAAAGAAGATTTTGAATTAAAACCTACAACATACAGGATTTCGGAAATAGTTATTTTACTTTTTGTCGCATCTTTTAAAATTTCCATAGCATGTTCGATACGATAGCTGTTGATAAAATCATAAAAATGCTGCTCTAGCTTATGATTAATTAAAAGCGATAAGTCGCGGACCGGAATTTCTATCGCATTGGAAATATCCTGAATGGTTAAAGATGGATTCAGGAACGGCTTATCTTCGATCATATACTTCTTTAATTTTAGTAACTCCTGATCGTATATCTCTTCATTTACAACTAACGAATCGTCCTTTTCCTCTTCGAGAATTATATTTTTTACCAGTTTTAACCGGGAATCAATATTTCGGAATAAATTGGGATTATTTAATGCTTTATATAAATACCAGCTAATGATGCATAACTCAATTATAAAAAGCCCGATTTTAAACCATTCGGAGATATGCGGATATTCACTAAATTTAAAAACGTTTTTCAATAGCGCCATGCAATAAAAAGCGGATAATGCCATAGAAAATTGAAACAGCCAGTTTAGGTATTCCAGACTGGCACCGGCATAATTTTCAAGGTATATTTTTTTCACTCTTCTCAGAAGTATAAAAACGGCTGTGAGATACGATATAATTTGGATATGAGTCAGCATGTAGGTGAACTGTATTTCCGGCATACTGCTACTGTTCTTCATAAAACTCATTTTTGCGGCAACATCAACACTATAAAAACGAGGTATTAAGATGAGGTTGACTACTAAAAATGGAATAATATGTAGTAAATGTTTTGGCTTTAGCCTGAAATCAGAATAACAGACAGATAAAACATACAAGTAAAAAGTAGGGAGCTGTAAGAAAAAGAATAAACTTTTAAATATTCTTACATTAAAAGAAGGTGCAAACGAAGGACCTAGATTTACGCTAATGTCAATAGCTGTTAAAATCAGAAAAAAAGCGAAAAGACGATTACTTAATTTATGCTCTGTTTTAACGGTAACTAAAAATAATGACAGAAAAAATGAGATAAAAATTGTGATTACAGTGATTGTAGTCAATAAAGTAATTTTATCCATTAATTGTTTTTTAGTTGTATTATTTTTAATAGGTCGACTTTGTATAAACAATCCGTCATTTGTCTGGCGAATATAAGAAATATTTTACCACAACTTATTGTCTTTTCGGTAACTGAAATGATTTCAAATATTAGGGTCCTGAAAATGCTATTTCATTTTATATATAGCGGTTACATCGAAAAAAAACGATTGTATTTTGATGTTAAAACAGAATTAAATATTTCTCCAACGTGTGACTTGTTCTATCTTTGTCTTATTGTAATCAAAAAAACAAAACATCAATCAAATCATCATCAATCAAATGAAAAACAACTTTATTTTTCTGCTGTTACTTTTTGCAACCTATGGCTTTTCGCAAAAAAAGTTGCCGGTTGTAAAAGCAAATAGTAAGTCGGCCATCATAAAGGAAGAAGGGAAATCACTTACAAAATGGAACCTGGATCCGAAAATCAAAATAGATGCCTATACCACAAATAAACTGATTGAAACGGCTGTTATAAAATTAAAAACGGATATCGACTCGATTAGTATAGCCCTAAAACCGGGAGAACAAAAAGATTTTATCGTTTTATTAAACGGAAAAGACACTTGCTATACCCGTTTTCAAAGCCCGGAAGTGAAAAACTTTAATAAATTAAAACCGGAAGTGCACGATACTATTCCAATGACGATCAATACGAAAAATACAAATCGTATTAGAGTAGTGCTCAATAAAGCAGATACTTTACAATTGAATTTCGATACCGGTGCTACAGAAATAGTATTGATTGAACAGGCGTTAAAAAATAAAGTAAAAAGTAACCTGAATCTTTATAATACATTCTATGACATTAAGGTTGGCAACCAAATTTATAAATCGAAAGTGTATGATATTAAGGTTGCGGGCGATGAAGCCGACGGATTGATTGGCTGGGATCATTTTGACGGGATGATCGTTGAGCTAAATTATGATCAAAATATTATGGTCGTACATTCAAAATTACCAAAAGCCGTTAAGCGAGACAAAACAACGGAGAAATTTAAAATAAAATATTTTAATCAAAAGCCGTTTATTGAAGCGGAAATTGTAGAAGGAAATACAAAAGTGAAAGACTGGTTCTTATTTGATACCGGATACCAGAAAACGGTAATGCTGGACAATGAATTATTAAGCAAGGAAAAATTTCCTGTTGATCAAATGAAAGTGCTCCATACTGAAATGATGCGCGGAACAAAAAATAACGAAATACCGGTTGTGACATCAAACCTGCAAATACTAAAGTTGGGAAAACACGAACTGAAAAATGTTCCCGCGCAAATTTTAGCGTCCAATAAACCAATGCCGGGCGCCAATATCCATATTTTAGGAAGCGATGTTTTGAAAAGGTTTAATACATTTCTCGATTTTCAGGAAAATGTAGTGTACTTACAACCCAATCAGCTATATGATGTGAAATACCTTCAAAAATCATAATGATGAAGCTTAAAACAATATTTACCCTTATAGTGACAATCCTTTTTGTATCCGTAAATGCGCAAAAAGCATCCGGATATATCCAAAAAGAGGACCTGAATAAAGATTTCGATTTTTTGATCAATGCGATAAAAGCCACGCATCCGAATCCGTGCACAGGAATTTCAAAATCCGAATTTGAAAACAAGGTGACGATGATTCGCCAACAGTTTAAGGATTCGCTATCCTTAAAACAATATTATCAATATATCGCACCATTAGTGGCTTCGCTACAGGATGGGCATACGGCACTTACTTTTCCGGGAAGGAAACTTTTAAATGCCAATGATGCTCTTTTTCCGTATATCGTGGAAGCGAAAATGGTAAAGCCTTATCTGAAAATTACGGAAAACATCAGCCCGGATTATAACCAGATTCCGGTTGGCGCTGAGATTTTAAAAATCAACAACCACACGGCGGAAGAAATTATCCGGAAGATTATAGAAAATACAAGTGGAGAAAGCGATATGTACCGGTTAAAAAAGAGTGCCGATTTTAATATGTTTGCCTTTCTTTTTGGTGCTTTTTACGAATTAGGAGAAACGGTAAAGGTGAGTTATAAATTCGAGAACCAGCATTTTGAAAAAACGGTGCCGACAGTTACGTTAACCAACCTAATGGGAATTGCTAAAAACAGAAAACCGGCTAATAAAAATAATACAACAGAAACACCTGATTTTTTATTACAGCTAAAACCGGAATCGAAAACTGCCATTTTGGAGATTCGCTATTTTAATGATAAAGAAAAGTTTCAGGCGTTTTTAAAAACCAGTTTTAAGACAATTCAGGATAATAAAATCAAGAAATTAGTAATCGACATTCGGGAAAACGGAGGCGGAAACTCGGCATTGGGCGATGAGTTGTTAAAATACCTGGCGGTTACACCGTTTCGCCAGTTTGACCGAACTTTGATCAAATATAGCCAATTGCAAAAAGATATCTATGCTGAATATTGCAAAGAAGATGCACAATATTGTAATCAGTATAATTATATTAAAGAAAAACATAATGGTGCAGTAGAAACATTTCCGGTAAAAGAGTTGATTTTGCCTTATGCCAAAGCTGATCGTTTTAACGGTAAAATATTTTTGCTTACCAGTGTGCGAACATTCTCTTCGGCGATGAATTTTGCTCAGGCGTTTAAACAGTATAAAATCGGTACCGTTGTAGGGGAAGAAACCGGTGGCTGGCTGGTTTCATACGGCGATCGTATCATGGTTAATCTGCCGGTGTCAAAAATTCCGCTTTCTATTTCAACTAAGAAATTTTATACCGTCGGAGCAACCGATAAAGATTTACATGGTGTTAAACCGGACGTGAATATTAAGTCGGATGCAGCATTGGATTATGTAATAAAAGAATAAAAGGCGACTCCGGATAGGAGTCGCCTTTTTAAATAATACGCTTTAATAATGCAACACTTCGGATTAATTCTTCTTTTGTAGCTGAAGCAAATCCAAGACGTATCGAATTGGTTTTATAATCCGGATAATGATGCGTTTTTCCGTCCGATAACAATAGCCCTTTCTGATACGCTTTTCGGGCGAGCAATTCCAAATTGATGGCATCGTTAAAAGTGGTCCACACCGTCATGCCGCCTTCGGGAACGGTAAAGGTCACTGCATCATTTAATTCATTTGATAGTAAGTCGCAAAACAGATTACGCCTTTCTTCATAGATCGGAATTGCTTTTCGGGTATAGCGCTGTAAAGTCCCGTCCTGTACTATATCGGCCATAGCATTGTCAAGCATATGGTCGCCTTGTCGATCCAGTAAAATACGAATACGAGCCAGATGTTCTATTACATTTTCAGCAGCGACCAGATAGCCCATCCGAAATGCCGGAGAAAAACTTTTGCTAAAAGAACCGCAGTAAATAACCATACCGTTTTCATCGGCACTGGCAAGCGGTGATAACGGACGATGTTTATAATGAAAGTCGAAATCATAGTCGTCTTCAAAAATAATAAACCCGTATTCATTGGCTAAGCGCAGCAATTCCAGTCGGCGATCGATACGCAGTGATACCGTGGTCGGATAATGATGATGTGGTGTTACATAGACCATTCGTACTTTTTGTTTCTTACAAATTTCCCGAAGTTGATCCACAACCAATCCGTGTTCATCTACAGGAATTCCGATATGGCGGGCACCGGCATGAAGAAAATTATGATCGGCTCTTTTCCATCCCGGAACACCTGAAACAACAACATCACCCGGACGAATCAATGCGGTGCAAACCAGATTAATTCCCATTAGCGTTCCGCGTACGGAAAGAATGTTCTGTGCTGTAGTCCGTAATCCGCGGGTAGTGTTGAGATAATCAGATAATGTTTCCCTATAGTATTGCGGTCCGGCGGCATCGCTATAACTGCCAAACCGATGGTATAATCCGCCACGTGTAAGCTGATTGCGATACGCCCGGTATAATTCTTTTAAAGGTGCTAATCGGGGATCGGGATAACCGTCATCAAGATGAAGTTCCGGAATGGGAATGTCGCTTGTTTTATCCGGAAAATCCTGATCAGGAACAAAAAAACCGGCTGTTTTTAAAGCGTTTGGTTGTAAGCTTCCGCCTAAAGTTTTCGGTTCATGATCAATTAGATGTGAGGATATAAATGTACCGCGACCGACAAAACTTTCCAGCCATCCCTGCATTTGTAATTCGTCATAGGCTTTAGCCACTGTAATCCGGTTAAGGTGTAATAATCCGGCAACATCTCGGGTTGAAGGCAGTTTTTGTCCGGATCGAAGTTTTCCCTTTTTGATAAAATTTAGCAATGCATCGGCTAATTGAAGATAGAGCGGACGTTCAAGAGCGGGATTTAAGACAATATTTTCAACAAGGTGAATCAAAATTGGACTATCCATAATAAAATAATTGGATTGTAAATATAATCCAATGCCGGGTTAATTTTGCACATATTAAAAGAATACTATTTATGGAATATAAAATAAGAGATTGTAAACCTGCTGATTTAGATGTTCTTGTTGTGCTATGCGGGAAACATGCCGATTATGAAAAAGCGGATTACAAGGCAGAGGGTAAAAAAGAACAATTACACACGGCACTCTTTTCCGAAAATAGAATGTTGTATGGTATTGTCGCGGAAGTTGAGGATACCATAATAGGATATGCCACCTATACATTTGATTTTTCTACCTGGATGCCCAAAAATTTATTTATCTGGATTGCCTGTATCTCGAAGAGGGATATCGTAATTTTGGTATCGGAAAGGCATTGCTGGAAAAAGTAAAGACAATTGGTGAAGCAGCGGATTGCATCAATATGCAATGGCAGACCCCGGATTTTAATGAGAATGCGATTCGGTTTTACAAAAGAATAGGTGGAATAGGGAAGAATAAGGTACGGTTTACATTACCGTTATAAAAAGAATAGATATGGAAAAAATGCGAATTAGCAGTGTTTCGATTGCTGATATTGAAATACTGCAACAGATAGGAAAAGATACTTTTTTTGAAACGTTTTCGGCAAACAACTCCGAAGAAGACATGAAGAAATACCTGGAGAATAGCTTTAGTATTCCCAAATTAACAGCGGAATTGAATAATCCGGATTCACGGTTTTTTATCGTTTGGGATGACGTAAATGCTGTGGGCTATTTAAAAGTAAACTTTGGTCAGGCACAAACGGAATTACAGGATGATACTGCGATCGAAATAGAACGGATTTATGTGAAAAGTGAATATCACGGACAAAAGGTCGGTCAGTTGCTTTATGAAAAAGCATTGGAAATTGCAGAGCAGGAACAAATGAAATATGTCTGGTTAGCAGTTTGGGAAGAAAACCAGAGAGCTACTCGTTTTTATACCAAGAATGGATTTGTCGCATTTGATAAACATATTTTCCGATTAGGGGATGAAGAACAAACCGACATCATGATGAAAAAAGAGTTACGATAATAAAAGGTTTGGGTCCCTCCGTGGTCACATGAATAATAATTGTAGTTTATTCGATTAACGTGTTATTAGAATTTTGTTTACTGGTTTCGGAAGATATCAGCCGAATTTGTTAGGTAGTTTAGTCTAAAATGTTAAATTTGCGAATTAACTAGTAAAGTAGTTAAACAAACGGAATATTTTAAAAGATAAACAATAAACAAAAGGTGTTGTTGCTATTTGTGCAAATTAAGCTGTGAGCGACAATACCGGTTTTTACTAATTAAAGAAACGATTATGTCTGAAGAAATGAAAACATGTCCGCAGTGCGGATCGCCTTACGGGTATTATTTAAACGATGAAGCTTATGCCTGTCCGGAATGTACACATGAATGGAACCCGGCGGAAGCAACCGGACAAGATACTCTGGTTGTAAAAGATTCAAACGGTAATCTTTTACAGGATGGTGATGCAGTTATCGTAATCAAAGACCTACCGGTGAAAGGTGCTAAAGGGCCTATTAAAGCAGGAACAAAAGTAAAAAACATTCGTCTTACAGACGGGGATCATAATATTGATTGCAAAATTGACGGTTTTGGCGCCATGGCGTTAAAGTCGGAGTTTGTTAGAAAAGCATAGTGATCAAACCGATTGCTACTATAAAAGGACATACAATAACGTATGTCCTTTTTTGTTGGGTAAAAGCATAATTATGATCAAGTAAAACCAGCAATTGATAACCTGATTGCAATATGTTTTATAGGTCAATTATGGCTGTGTTTTTTATGAATAAGAAAAAATAAATTACTTTTATCGAAATATATTTATTGTTTTTCGATAAATGTTTTTATATTTGTCCTGTTCATTCTAAACGAATAGTTATATGGAAATTAAAATCACAACGAATCAAATCCTGAAAGTACTTCAGTTACTGTCGTGGATTATTTTTATCGGCTTATGTGTTCAGGCCGGTGCTGTTATTGTTAATACTTGTATTACACTGTTTATTAATCCAGACGGTGTGAAGAATTTTTGGGAAGGAGCGGATTACCTGTCGGAACTATATAAAAACGATACGGGTTATTTTTTGATCATTACTGTAATTATGAGTATTGTATCGGTACTGAAAGCCATTTTGTTTTACCTGATCGTTAAACTTTTTGTCGATAAAAAAATTAGTATTTCACAACCGTTTATCCCGGCTTTTCAACATTTTATCTTGAAAATAGCCTACCTGTCACTGGGAATCGGATTATTTTCTTATTGCGGACAAAACTATTCGAAATGGCTAAGTCAGGTTGGAAATAGCAATGCCGATCTACAGGTATTGGACATTGCCGGCGCGGATGTATGGTTGTTTATGACGGTCATCCTCTTTGTGATTGCTCATATTATAAAAAGAGGTGTGGAAATTCAGCATGAAAATGATTTAACGATTTAAGATATGGCTATTATTGTAAATTTGGATGTTATGATGGCGAAACGGAAGATGTCATTGAATGAACTTTCTGAGAAAGTAGGGTTGACGTTATCGAATTTGTCTATTTTAAAAACCGGAAAAGCAAAAGCGATACGATTTAGTACACTTGAAGCAATATGCGAGGTTTTGGAATGCCAACCGGGTGATATTCTGGAATACGTAGAGGATAAAAAATAAGATAACAAAAAATGCTCAGTCATAATGATTGAGCATTTTTGTTTTAACGGATTCCTTATCGGATTAATTCGTTTCAGCATATTCTTTAAAATTATCAAGTATAGCTTGCCAGCCTCCTTTTTGCATTTCAATCGGATTTTGATTTTCCGGATCAAAAGCAATAATTAGTTCGGTCGGATTGTCAGATCCGTTGAAGGATACTGTAACCTGTCTGCCGTCCGGCATAGTGTACGTAAAGCTGTTACCGGGTTCAATCGCATCATAGATGGCTTCGAACTCAAAGCCGAAACTACCGTCTTTGGCTTCCATTCGCGCCGAATATTTACCGCCAACCTGCATGTCGTTTGAAGCCGACGGACAATGCCATGACGGATGAGCAAAGTTCCATTTTTTTATATGTTCCGGTTGTGTGTAATAATCCCAAACCTTATTCTTATTAGCGGCAATGGTTGTGTTGATTGTGATTTTTGAGGTCATAATTATGATTTTAGGGTAGTTAATAAATCGTCTAATTTTTCCAATGTTGCCGCCATACCTTGTTCCATTCCCATTTGAATTATAGTTTCAAGATCGGCTAATGATTTATAGGTAACGATGGTTTCTACTAAAGTGTTTTCTGCTTTATCCGTAAAATTTACAAGCCATTCTGCACTTGGTAGATTGGTATTAATCTCACCGGCTTCATTTGTGAAAGCATCCCATGCGGTATAATAATCAATCGGTTTTATTTTTTGATAAGCAATCCAGTTCCAATAGGTTGTACCGTTTGGCTCAATCATGGCATAATGCCAATGTCCGCCTTCGCTAAAATTCATTGCTTTTGTTTTGGTCGTAAGCGGTTTTGGCGCAAACCATTGATCCAATAGTTCACTTTGCGTATAGCAGTTCCAAACCAATTGACGATCGGCTAGAAATTCTCGTCTGATGGTCAACGTGTTTTTTTCTTTATCGACTATAAAGTCGAATTGCAAATTGTGTTTCATTTTTTCTGGTTTTTTAGGTTGAGTAATAGATGGTCAAGTTGGTCAAAGCGGCTTTCCCAAATCTTGCGGAATTGTTCCAGCCATTGGTCAATTTCTTTCATTTTGTCAATTTCAAGCTGATAGTAAATTTCGCGTCCCTGTTGTTCCGGTCTTACCAATTTGCATTCCGCGAGTATTTTCAGATGTTTGGAAACAGCTTGTCGCGTGGTGTTAAAGTGCTCGGCAATGGCATTGGGTGTCATTGACTGTACGGCAATTAACGTTAAAATGGCTCTTC
Organism: Flavobacterium cerinum; assembly: GCF_024496085.1. Taxonomy (NCBI): domain Bacteria; kingdom Pseudomonadati; phylum Bacteroidota; class Flavobacteriia; order Flavobacteriales; family Flavobacteriaceae; genus Flavobacterium; species Flavobacterium cerinum. Next base: position 1,538,818 of record NZ_CP101751.1, read on the forward strand.
GGGTCGGGTCGGCTATAGCTTGAAATATATCTCTTCTCATGTTTGGATTATTTTATATGAAACCAATCAGTTGCAAATGTATGTGAAACTATTCGGTTGCGCAAATTTTTTATTGAAAATTTTTAAAATTAAAGAGATACATAAAATCAAAAGAAATGTTAGTAGAGAAAAATTACCTTTACAATAAGCTAAACATCCTAAATGAAAACCGTCATCTTTAAAAAAAGCGAATGTGAAACCGATTTCCTGTTAACGGTAAGAGACTGGCAAAGCCTACGATATACGCATGTTATAACGGATACTTATAATACGGATTATTTTGAGGTGCTTTTTTTTAAACGAGCTAAAGGATATGTTGAGCTCAATCATAGTGAGATAGCGGTTACCGATAATACAATTGTTTTTATTTCGCCGTATCAAAAACGAAAATGGAAACTGGATCCGGATCATCTGGATTTTACAATGCTGATTTTTCAGGAAGATTTTCTGAATGATTTTTTCTCGGATAAACTGTTTACCTATAGAATGTTGTATTTCTACCAGTTGAAATGCCCGCTGAAACTACCGGTCGCACAAGATGAAATGGAAAAATATTACAGTACGCTAATGGAAATCAAAGCCGAATTACAACATATTCGTATGGATAGTGTTCATATTATTCGTTCGTTGTTGTATTATCTGTTACAGAAATTAAACCGGAATTATTCGGAAATGTACGATTTGCCATTGGAATTGCCGGTAAACAATTATGCCTATCAGTTTAAGCAACTGATGGAAGTACACATAAAAGAAAAACAAAGAATTGAAGATTACTGTGAGCTCTTACGCATTAGCCGAATCACCTTAAATAAAGCGGTAAAAGCCCAATTTAATCTGACGGCTTCTCAGCTTTTAAAATACCGGCTACTACTGGAAATAAAGAATTTATTACTGTTTTCGGAATTGAATGTAAGCCAGATTGCCGGAGAACTTAATTTTTCGGAAGCGGCTCATATGATGCGCTTTTTTAAACAACAAACCGGAATAACCACCGGAGCATTTTTGCAGGATTATCAAAATGGCAGGATTTGATCCGGAAATGGTAGGAGTGTAAACCGGTTATTACGGTTACTTTGCTATGTAGATTACGGCTTACGCTTGCTACAAAACAAACACTTTTATTGACTTTAAATGTTTAAATTATGTCAGATACTACCATAATTCCAATTCCTACGGTACAATTATTTCGCAATGCAACTTTAAAAATCAATTATGCAGATAAGACTTTTCTTCTGGATCCGATGTTTTCAGATAAAGGCATGTTACCTTCATTTGCCGGAATAAGTCAAAATCCAACTGTCGGACTTCCGTTTGCTATTGCTACCTTATTGCAAAATATCGATTATGTAGTGGTGAGTCATACGCATCCCGATCATTTTGATACGGTTGCCGCAACAATGTTGGATCCCGATATTCCGGTTTTAATTCAGCCGGACGATATAGTCTTTTTTAAAGAACAGCCTTTTAAAAATGTAAAAACAATTATGGATAAAGTCGTAATTGACGATGTGACAATTTATCGGACATCGGGAAAACACGGAAAAGGGAAGGTGCTTGAAAAAATGGGAACCATCTCCGGATTTGTATTTCAGGCAATGGGATATCCGACCCTCTATATTGTAGGCGATTCCATTTGGAATGAAGAAATCCGACAAAATTGTACTGCATTTAACCCGGATTATATTGTGGTAAATTCTGGCGGAGCCGTTTTACCGCCCTTTGCTGAAGACGGACCGATTATCATGGATGAAGAACAGGTTATAACACTTATGGAGGAAGCATCGGAAGCGAAAGTAATTGCCGTTCATATGGAAGCTTTGGATCATTGTCGGACTACCCGTAATTCGCTTCGGACGAAAGCCAATGAAAAGAATATTACTCGCGATCGGTTATTAATTCCAAATGATGGTGAAACAATCCGATTACAATAAGTATCAAAAAAATAAAAAAGCCTCCGAAGTGGAGGCTTTTTTGTTGATCAGGAATTTACATTCTATTGGTTTCTTCGTTTAATGAAGCGGCTTTTATCGTTTTGGATTTACCGCCTCCGAAATAATAAGTAGCCTGTAAATAAAAACGTCGGGTTTCCCATCGATTAGTCCAGTCGGTAGTGACATTTTGTACTTCGGTTACTTTGTGGTACAAGCTTTTTCTCAAAATATTGGTACAACCGCCGGATAATTGGATTTTCTTATTCAGTAGGTTTTTCTTGGCCGAGATACTAAAATCACCGATGGCTTTGGAATAGCCGTTCGGAACGGTCGAACGTCCGGCATAAAAGCCATTTACATTAATGGTCCAGTCATTTTTTAAAGTAAGATTTTCACTTAGGTTAATTTCGTGTCTGAAACCGTTTCCACTATATTGAAATCCCGGAATATCAGATGATTCACTGCTGTAAGTCGCCTCAGCCGTAAGTTGCATCGACCACCAAGGTGTTATCGAATACGGATAGGAAGCTGAAAAACCGATTTTTTTTCCGGTGGCCGCATTGGCTTCATAGGTGACATTGTAATTTCGGTCTTCCTGATAATCAATAACATTGATAAACCCGTTTTTATAAAGGTAGCCGTATAAACTTAAATTTAACGCATTCTTGTAAATATAACCCAACTGAAAACTGTGATAAAATTGCGGTTTTAACGCCGGGTTTCCTTTTTGTAACGTATAGGCATCCAGATATAAATAATACGGATTTAGGGATAAATAACCCGGGCGACCTATACGACGGCTATAGCCAATTTGGAACCGGTTGTTACCTTCTTTGTAGTTGATAGAAAAGGAAGGGAAAAAATTGATATAACTGTCGGTGTTCGATTGATGATTGATGAAGGAAACGGCTTCGTATTGATAATGTTCTGCGCGTAGTCCGGCCATAATATTCCATTTGTCCAGATTAAGTTCAAGCTGCGCATAAGCCGATGTAAGATGTTCTTTATACGTAAAGTCATTGGTTAATAAACTGTCGGGAATAATTAAAAGCCCGGAATTATTAGTGTTATAACGATTGTAATAATCCATATTAATATAAGAATACTTAAAACCGGTTTCCAGATGTAAAGGACGGATTAAGCGTTGACGTAAATCACTTTGAGCCGTAAGGATGGTATAGCGGGTATTATTATTACCATTTAGCTGCATATAAGATTGATCCGGATAATCATTCCGCAGATAGCCGTCGGATGACGTTGTATATCGCGCCAGATTGGCCTGTACATCGAGTTTGGTGGTAATACTGTCGTTTGTGAAATTATAGAAAATATTACCGGTGATCCGTTCCGTTGGTTTTAACAAATGTTGTGTCAGCTTTACAGTATTGACGGCGGAGCCATTAAGAGATTCGTAAGTGGCGCCATATGTTTCCTCATCAGAATCCGAACGATAATATTGCCAATCAGTACTGATTAGTTGTTTCTTCGAAAGCTTTCGTTCGATGGCCAGATTTAGATTTTTTGAAGTAGTTTCCGGTAACCATTCATTAGTTTGATCAATAGTACGTATTCCCTGTGAAGTTACAATGTTTTGTGTGATATGACGGTGATTAACGGAGTTTCCTTTGTAATAAGACGTGTTACCGTTAATATTCCATAACGAATCACTATAATAGATTCGGCCGCCGTATTGATGTTTGAAATATTCACCATAAGAAGCCCAGGCATATGCGTTTCCGCTCAGGGATTTTTCTTTCTTTTGTTTTAAAACGATATTGATGATTCCGGCTGTACCCGAAGCATCGTAACGGGCAGATGGTTGCGCTATAATTTCTACTGAGGCAATATCATCGCCTTTTAGCGAACGGATGAATTCACGAAGCGCTTCACCTTGTAAAGAACTTTTCTTTCCATTGATCATAATTTGAATGTCACCATTGCCGCGGAATAAGAGGTTTTCATCTTTATCAAGTCGTATTCCGGGTAGTTGCTGAAGGGTTTCGAGTCCGTTGTTTCCCGCACCGATTCCGGCCATTTGGATGTTGTAAATCATTTTATCTCCTCTGGAGGTAACGGCATTTTGCTTGGTTTTGATCACCACTTCCTTTAAGGTTGTTGTCGGTTTTAAGGTGGCTTTTATTACTAAAGGAAATTTGTTTTCCTGTGTTTTCTGAATATAATCGTCATATCCGATATAGCGTATTGTTAGAATACCGTTATTGAAAGTAGTCGGAATTGCTACTGAAAAGTGACCGTTGTCATCGGTTTGGACGGTAGTAATAATTTGCTGTAATGTGTCGGTTACAATTACCGATGCATAAGGTAATGTCTGACCGGAATCACGATCGGTTACTGTTCCGGTAATGTTTTGCTGCGCAGCTATAGAAGCGGATGCCAGTAAAAAAGTAAATAATAAAATAACTGATTTCATATGTTGATTTATATGAGGCAAGATTACGAAACCTGAAAAGCATCTGGTTTGAAAAAGTATGAAGTTGCGATATTGTATGATAAAACAGCGCTAAAAAGAGATTTGTGTTTTGGTTGTATAAAAAGTAGCTTTGATATAAGATTTTCGGGGTTTCATAAGAATCGGATTAAAAGCTATTTTGAAAAGCCATATTTTCGTGGTATGTTAAAGAAAAAAGAATTACGCTACCATATTCTCTTCTGGGGTATCATGATGATACTTGATCACTTATTGGAGAGTATCATGAGGGACAAGCATCACGAATTTACCTGGAAAATGTTGCAGGGTTTCGGTTTTACCGGACTGCAAATGTTGATCTTTTATCTCAATTATCTTTGGATTTGTCCGAAAACGATTCCGTATAAAAAATGGAAAACACTCGCATTAGGACAATTGGGGTTGTTTTTTCTATTCCCGGCATTGCGTTTTATCATAGAAGAAATAATCATATTCAATATTGTCGGAAATCACAATTATGTAATGGAAGATTTAACGGTGGTCTATTATGTCTACGATAATTCCTATTATGTGATACGGGTATTATTATTGAGCTCGATTGTTTACATTGTGAAAGATTTGTGGATAACGAATGAAAAAATGAATGTATTACAACTGGAAAAAAAACAAGCCGAACTTCAGGTGTTGAAAAACCAGCTAAGTCCGCATTTTCTGTTTAATACACTTAATAGTTTTTACTCGGATTTGTATGATACCCAGCCTAAAGAAGCCGCTGATATTATGAAGTTGTCAGAAATGCTGCGATATGTAACCTATGAAAATGAAAATGATTTGGTATTGCTTCGGAATGAAATGGTTTTTCTTCAACATTATATTGATCTCTTTCAAAGACGATTTGATAATACTATTGCAGTCGAGTTTCGTTATCCGGACAACATGAAGGAATATCGGATTCCTTCGTTGTTATTGATCCATTTTGTTGAAAATGCGTTTAAGCACGGAATATTGGACGACGAAAATCACCCGGTTAGTATTGCTGTTCGTATTGAAGGTGATAGACTGTTGTTTACGTCGACCAATCACTATCGTAAAAGTGAGCATTATGATGAACGGGGTATCGGACAAAAAAATATTGTGCAAAGACTGGCTATTTTGTTTCCTGATGATCATGTTTTAAAAGTGGATCAGGACGAAAGTAGCTATACTGTGATTTTAAATATACCTTTGTTATAATGCAACATTTAACCTGTATAATAGTCGACGATGAGCCGCATGCGATAAGGCTACTTCAAAAATACACCGATCAGCTTCCCGGACTCGAATGTGTCGGAACTGCTACCCGGGCTATAGAAGCATTACAGTTGGTCGAACAACTACAACCCGATATTGTTTTTCTGGATATTCAGATGCCGGACCTAACCGGATTACAATTGTCGGCGATCATAAAAGATAAAGTGAAAATAGTTTTTACAACAGCTTATCCGCAATTTGCCGTTGAAGGTTTCGAACAGGATGCTGTTGATTATATGCTTAAACCGATTGCTTTTAATCGTTTTATTGCCGCAGTCGAAAAAGTGCGCAAAATAGCGGATCAACCAAAAAGTAAACCGGTAGCAGAAACGATTCAGGAGTCGTATTTTTTTGTAAAAACAGACGGAAAGAATCGTTTTAAACGTATCCTGATACAGGATATATATTATATCGAAAGTATCAAGAATTATGTGGTAATTCACACCGGCGAAGAACAGGTTATTACTTATAGTACGTTAAAACATTTTGAAGAGCATTTGCCGGAAGAACACTTTGTAAAGATTCATAAATCGTATATGGTGGCTTTAGGGAAAATTGAGAAAACAGACAATAATGAGGTTTGGATGCTGAATAAAAGTTTGCCGCTAGGGGATACGTATAAAGCCGACTTCTTTAAGCGGGTTCATCAGTTTTTGCTCTGATATTATTACTATACCTGACAGGTTTTTAAAACCTGTCAGGTATAGTATTTGTTTTTTAAAACCTGTCTGGTGTAGTATCTGGTTTGCCGCCGTATTGTTTCAATAGCTCCCAGATCTTGTAAAACACCTGATTGCCTTCTTGTGTCGAAAAATTTGTGTTGAACATCATAATCCGACCAATATTGGTTTCGGGATCGAAAAATAGCATGGACATAACACCGGGATCACCTCCGGTATGTCCGATATAACCGGTATAGCCGAATCCGATAAAAATACCGACATTATAGGATTCGTTATAAGGATTGTTAGTAGGCCGATCGGTAAAATTTTCAGCGGATAATTGCGGCTTAAAAAACTCCCGGTAGCTTTCCTTAGAAAGAATTTTCCCTTTTCCGTTATAACCTCGAATCAATTCCTGTAGATAGAAACTTAAATCCTGTATTGAGGTCATAAAACCGCCGTCGGGATAGGAACTCATCGTATAATAGGGAAGCAAAATTTTCGGATCCTGATAGTAACGGGATAACTTCTTAAAATCGATGGTATTGAATTTCCAACCGGAATCTTTTAGTTGTAATGGTGTCAGAATGTGTTTTTGTGTAAAGCGATCGAATGATTCACCGGTTGCCTGTTCAATAATATAGGCAGCCAAAGTCGTTCCTGTATTGGAGTATTCATACAGCATACCCGGTTTTTGGTTTTGAAATGTATTTTCGGTATACCATTTTTCGCCGGGAATAAGCATGTTTTTTAGGAAAGTGTTTAAAGGTAATGCTGTATCGGACGGGTTAAAAACCTGTGTTTCGTCAAACACCAAAGGTAATCCGGTTAGCTCCTGATCACTTTTTAAATAGTAATTCTGACTTAAGTAATATTCATTGTCCAGTATTGTCGAAGTATGATTCGCCAGATGTCTTATTGTAATCGGAATATTCGGAAAATAGGGGTTGTTTACTTGAAACGGCAGATAATTATTGATAGGATCATCTAATCGGAGTTTGCCCATTTCCTGCGCTTTTAAAAGCGCTATTCCAACAAAAGTTTTGGAAACGGATGCAATACTTTGGACGGTTTGGGTACTATACGATTTTTGAAGGGCTACATCGGAATATCCGAATCCGTTTTGATAGCGTATTCCGGTTTCGTCTACTATCGCTACGCCAAATCCGTTAAAATAACCTTTTTTGTAAAGCTGTTGCAATTGTTCGGTCAAGGAATCGGAAGCAGATTGATTCAAAGTCGTGGAAAGGTTCTTTTTCGGAGCCGAGCAGGAAACAGTCATCAGTAGGATGATTGCGATAGTAAAGAATTTGGTTTTCAATGGGATAGCTTTCGTTTTTACGAATATACGGATTATAATTGGTTGCCCGACCGATTTTACACCAGACCGATTTTACACCTGACAGGTTTCAAAAACCTGTCAGGTGTAGCAATAATGTTAGTTATCGTAATTCTCCTCTATTTTCGTAATAGCCGTTATGATGCTTTCTGTATTGGCATGTTCTTTCCGGATTTGTCTTTTGCCGATAATAAAATATGCGATTAGCATCCAGGCGGTATAAATGATAAGGGTGATCACTTTCGTTCTTGTGGATAAAGGTTGTACAATTTCGTAGGCATATAGACCAAAAGCAATATTCAATATAATATAATAGAGTAGTGTGTAAGTTGTGTTTACTTTTTGCTGAAAACTATAGAATTGCTTGATAGCTACCATAGCGATTTGAGGTGAAGCCGTCAGGTCCGTTTTCTGTAGTTTGTGAACCATTACTAATCGCAGTGCCGAATAGCCGGCTATTGCAGCAAACATCAGTCCGATCCCAGTATAAGTTGTCAGCATTTTAAAGTCGATGCTATTAACCAACCAGGCAATAAATACTATTGTTAGTAATAAAATCAAAACCTGAATACGGATTTTCTTAGTCATGGATTGTTGTTCTTTTTTCGCTTTATTGATGATAACAGTAACATCAGGTAGCGCACTGGTATTTTGTTGTTGCCAGATTTCCTTCAGATTGTCAAACGCTTTCATATTTACTGTAAATGGTGTTTAATTGTTGTTTTATCCGGTGTATTTTTACTCTTAAATTTCCCTCGGTAATTCCGGTTGCACTGGCGATTTCGCTATAGGGAACATCTTCGAGGAGAAGTGTGATGATCAAACGATCTGATTCGTTGAGCTGACTAATACATTTGTATAAAAGCTGAATTTGTTGTTCTTTTTCATTGCCCTCTTCATTTTCTATTTTTATTTGTTCCGAACTTAAATCCGTTGTTTTTTTATTCTTTTGTGACCGGATATGATATAAGCAGGTATTGACGGCTATTCTGTATATCCAGGTACTGATTTGCGCCTCACCCCGAAACTTGTCCTGATTTTGCCAGACCCGGATAAACACTTCCTGTAAAAGATCATCGGCTTCCATACTATTTCCGGTATAACCCAGACAAACACGATGAATCTTTGTGGCATAAGTAGTGTATAATTCCCGGAAATAGCTGTCTTTTTGTTGTTCTGTCGACACGGGCTTATTTTTGATTTAAAAAGTTGTCAATTGCATTGTAAAACCATTCCGGAGCATCATACATTATAAAATGCTTACTATCGGCTACCTGTATCGTTTTGTTGGGTAATGCTGCATATTGTTCTTTATAGATTTTTTCACTGTTTTCTTTCGTATTAAAGAGACTTGTTAAGATTAAAGTCGGACTTTTTATTTTAGCAATATCGGTTCTAAGATCGGTAAGTGACATTTCTACTATTGTTGAACCGAGTGTTCTGCGGTCACCGGCGAAGCTCCATTCGGCAATTTGTTTGGCTCTGGCTGTATCACGTACCTGATATAACATCATTTTTGTCATATTCGTAACATAGCCTTCACTCGGAATGGCTTTAAAATTATTAATCACTGCTTCTTTGTTAAAGCGAGGATCTTCTTTTATTGAAGCAACAGTGGTTTCCGGTTTGGTTAGTGCCGAGATAAACGGAACTCCGTCTACACAAATAATTTTTCCGAATAAATCAGGTTGTGAACTGCTTACCCATAATGACATAAAAGCACCAAGACTGTGACCGATTAGGATTGGTTTGTTCAACTTGTTGTCTTTTACATATTGTATTAATTGATCGTGCACAGTTTGCAATACCGGATCTTCAATTGGTTTTACTCCGGCATAACCGGCAATGGTAAGAATGTGCAATTGGTAGTTGTTTTTTAAATGATCGGCGGTTTCTTTCCATACAGCACCGCTGCAAGAATAGCCGGGAATCAGAATTATCGGTTGGCCTTTTCCGGTTACTTTTACTTCAAAAGCTTTTTGTTGTGCATTAACGGTTGAGAGTGAGAATAGTAATAATAGTAATAATAGTGTAAGCATTAGATTTTTCATAATAACTGCGTTTTAAGATTTGTTTTCTTTTGATGCAGTTGTTTACTAATTGTTACAACCGGATGAAAAAAAATCGCTGCATAATTGCAGCGATCTTAATTTATAATAGTTCAAGTGTTCTTTCAAGTGCCATTCCGCGAGAACCTTTTATTAATAAGGTGTGTTCTTTTGGAATATTGTTTTGGAAATAATTAGCAAAGTCTTCAAAGTTTGCGAAAAAATGCAAATGAGGTTGATCTACCTTGGAAGCAAAGAAATCTTTTCCGATAAAATAGGTTTTGATTTCCGGCGTACGACTCACCAATTCCACAATGTTTTGATGTTCATCAATACTCTCGTTTCCTAGTTCAAACATATCGCCCAGTATTGCAATTTTAGAACGGTCTTCTAATTGAGCGAAGTTTTCCAAAGCGGCAGTCATACTGCTTGGATTAGCATTATAGGCATCCAGGATAATATGATTGCTGTTTTTTTCAATCAGTTGCGAACGGTTATTACTTGGAATATAATTTTCAATCGCGTTTTTAATGGCTTCCGTCGGAACGTTAAAATATTTTCCTATGCTAATAGCTGCATTGATATTATTGGCATTATAAATTCCGATTAAGTGAGATTGTATCTCAATATTTTCATAACCTATTTTAACCATCGGATTGGCTGAAACCGATTGGATTGTTACATCACTTCCTTCGTTTTGTGAAAAAGTATAACGTGTCAGGTTTTGTGTTTTCTCTTGCTGAATAATGTCATCCAGATTGACAAAAGCAGTTTTAGCATGTTGCTCCAGATATTGATACAATTCGCTTTTCCCTTTGATTACACCTTCAGTTCCGCCAAAACCTTCCAAATGTGCTTTTCCGAAATTGGTAATATAACCGAAATCCGGTTGAGCAATACGACAAAGCATTTCAATCTCCTTTTGATGATTGGCCCCCATTTCTACAATACCGATATCGGTATCCTCTGTAAACGATAATAAGGTTAAGGGTACACCGATATGATTGTTTAGATTGCCGATTGTTGCTTTTGTGTTGTATTGCTGCGATAACACGGCATTAATAAGTTCCTTGGTTGTGGTTTTTCCGTTACTACCGGTTAGAGCAATAATTGGAAGCCCTAGTTGCAGGCGGTGGTAATTAGCGAGTCCTTGTAATGCTTTTAAACTGTCCGGAACCAGTAACATTTTGTCTTCGTCCGTAAAATATTTTTTATCGTCTATAACAACAAATAAAGCACCTTTGTTAAGGGCTTCAGCGGCAAATGTATTGGCGTCAAAGTTGTCTCCTTTTAATGCAAAAAACAAGGAGTTGGGCTCTATTTTTCGGGTGTCAGTACAGATACTGGTGCTTTGTAAAAAACACTGATAAAGTTCTTCTATTTTCATGTTGTGAAAGTACTAAAAAAATAAAAGCCCTAAAATAAATTAGGGCTTTTAAAGTATGTATGAAAATTAAATTATCCTCTGGCTTTTTTCTTACCTGATTTTGGACCTACTTTAGACATTGCACATCGGAATCCGATATAGTCAGTAGCCATATCTTGTGGGTAATATCTTCTTGATGCAGGATCTAACCAGTAAGCTCTGTCTCTCCAAGATCCACCTTTGTAAACTCTACTGTCGTCGTTTACTAAAGTAGTTCTTTTGTCAGAATGGTCATATTTTCTAATCAAGTTACCAAGACTGTCTTTTGTTACAGAGTGTTTCGGTGAATCGTACATTCTGTTTTTGTCGTCTTTTTTCTCGTCAGCTTCTTCTTCATTTCCGAAGTTGTAGAAACGAGTTGATTGTTTATCACCATCTCTATAGTTTCTGTTATCACTCTTAGAGAAGTTTTGTCTTAAATACGTTTCGTTGTCATCGATTGCTACCTGAGCGATTTGTCCAGGGAAGTTACGAGCCATGATTCTACCGTTACTTAATGTATCATAAGTGATGTTTTCAGTAGTAACCATTTCAACTTTTCCGTCTTCACCGATTTTGTTTTTCATGTAAACGTTACCTCTGTAGTAGTTGAAGTCATTCGCTTCATCATCAACAATTGGTCTGTATACATCGGCAACCCATTCAGCTACGTTACCGGCCATATCGTATAAACCGAAATCATTTGGCGGGTATTTTTTAACTTCATTAGTGATGTCAGCTCCGTCATCAGACCATCCGGCAATTCCTCCGTAGTCTCCTTTTCCTTGTTTAAAGTTCGCTAACTGGTCACCTCTGTATTGTCTTTTTCCGGAACGTGTGTATTGTCCGCTCCAAGGGTATTTTTTCTTCCCTTTGTAAGTGTTGTACTCACGGATTCCTCCTAAAGCTACAGCAGCATATTCCCACTCTGCTTCAGTTGGTAGTCGGTATTCCGGTAAGATAATACCTGATGTTCTTTGCGCATAAACGTTTTTAGCGTCGTCTTTAGCGGCTAATTTATTTCTTTGTCCTTTGTAAACAAGCTCTTCGTTTCCACCATAAGTAGAAGTAGGTGACGCTAAGTAAGATTCTGTACTAAAAGTGCTTTCTGCTTTCACTTCTGTAATTTTAGAATCTTTTTTAAGGTAGCCTTCGCGCTCTAAAATAGCTTCGTTCACACGGTCAGTTCTCCATTTGCTAAACTCAACAGCCTGAATCCAGTTTACACCAACTACTGGGTAGTTTGCATAAGCCGGGTGTCTTAAATAGTTGTTGGTCATTGTCTCGTTATATCCTAAACGATTTCTCCATACCAAAGTATCCGGTAATGCACCAACATAGATATTTTTATAATTCTCATCTGTTGGAGGGAAAATGGTTTTTAACCAGAATAGGTACTCGGTATACATGAAGTTAGTTACCTCGGTCTCATCCATATAGAATGACTGAACATGCTGCTGGTTTGGAGTGTTATTCCAATCGTGCATTGGGTCATCTTGCACTTTACCCATAGTAAATGTTCCACCTTCTACGGCAACCATTCCTGGAGGGGTCTCCTGTTTTTTGTACTTCGCATTGTATTGGAAACCACCTTTTTTATCGTTGATCTTCCAACCAGTAGCCGCAGAAGTTCCTTTTGACCCCGATTTTTTACTACAACTAGTAAAACCAATCGATAGCGATAATGCTGCCATCAATTGTAAAGCCATAATTCTGTTGATTTTCATACTTTCAGTTAGGTATAATTTTAGTGCCGCAATATAATAATTAACCATTAAACGACAACAATTTTTTTGTGATTTATTAAAACTAATTGTAAATTTTTGTTAAATCTAATATAAAGAACGTCAGTTGTATTTGGATATTGTGTATAAGTCCTATTTATTTATATCGGGCTCGAAATTAGTTTTTCCAAAAAATATTTTTTCTCTTTGTAATATCTCTGAAATTAATACGTTTTGATCTTGATGAAAAAATATATACTCTTTGTCTTCTTGTTTGTCAGCCTGCTGTCTTTTGCGCAGCAGAAAGAGCATATTGTTATTGAGTGGAAACCGGCAGCCGGTATACAGTTTGAAACTGTTAATTATATGGTACCGCAATTTAATGCCGATAACTTTGAGTTTAACGCCGATTTAAAGAGTATTCGTTACAAGAAAGCTTTTGCTGTTTCCGGTCAGATTGATGTTAAATCACTAAAGATTTCCAATGTTGTGTATGAGACAATTTCTCAAAATGATTTGAAAGATCTTTCAGTAACAGCATTGCCGGATAAACTTAACGAAAAGTTAGAGTTCGTTATTGCTCGTGAAGATTATAAAGCGATGTTGGTTTTTTCTCCTATTATTAAGGTAGGAGGAGGATATAAAAGAGTAGTATCATTAGATGCAGAATTTACGACCGGTGCTGCTGCAAGATTGTCGGCTGAAAACTTTAATGTTAATGCGGTTTCGAATTCAGTATTGGCATCAGGTGATTTTTATCGTTTCTATGTAGACCGATCCGGGGTTTATAAAATATCCAGAAGCTTTTTGCAACAACTCGGAATGAATGTTAATGTTGATCCGAGAAATATTAAAATTTACGGTAACGGCGGTCGTATGTTGCCGTTGCTTAACAGTACGCCTTATCCGGATGATCTGGAGGAAAATGCTATTCAGGTGATCGGTGAGAATGACGGTGATTTCGGAGAATACGACTATATTATATTTTATGCCGAAGGCCCGGAAGGATGGAATAAGGAAAGTTTAACAAATGTGAATCTTTATTCGGATCGTTCACATTATTATATTACGACTAAAGGTGGTGCCGGGAAAAGAATTAATACGAATGTACAGCCTACAGGTGCGCCGACAGTAAGCTATAATCAGTTTGATGATTATCAGTTTCATGAAGTGGATAAAGTTAATATCGGACGTTTGGGACGTAAATGGTTCGGTGAAATGTTTGCAATTGAAAATGAACAAACATTTAAATTTCAGATACCGAATATTGTAACCACCGTACCGGTAAAAATAAGAGTGAACGCAGCTTCGGCTTCTTATGGAAGTTCGTCGTTGAAGGTAAATGTTAATGAACAAAGTGTAGGAACGATTCCGTTTGCTTCGTTGAGTCCGGATGTACATGTGGCGGCATATGAATCTTTATTGGAAAACACTTTTACTGCAACCAGCGGTGAAATTGCTGTTAAGCTTACGTATGATAACGGAGGGGTGCCTTCTTCAAACGGTTATCTGGATTATATTGCACTGGAATCACAACGGCAATTGTCGGGTTACGGAAAACAATTCCTGTTTTACCGGAATGATGCCGCTAATAATATAGGTGTAGCCGAATATGTGCTGTCAAATGCTGTTGGTGTCGGACAGGTTTGGGATGTGACGGATATTTATAATGTTACAAAATTTGAAAACCAGGGACAGGCTACATTTTCTTTTAAAGCGAATTTAGGTGAAGTACGAAAATATGTGGCAGTTGATTATAATGATTTGTATTCACCGTTAAATGACGGAGCGGGACGTATCCCGAATCAGGATTTAAAAGGAACTATATTTAAAAATCAACAAGGTGAATTTCAGGATGTGGATTACCTTATTATAACTCCGGCAGCTTTAAACGGACAGGCGGAACGACTAGCTAATTTTCATCGTAATAATTCCGGGTTAAATACAAAGGTGGTGAATCTTGAAAATATTTATCATGAATTCTCATCCGGAAAACAAGATGTAGCTGCTATTCGGAATTTTATTAAATATGTATACTGGAATGCGTCGACTCCGACAAAAAGAGTGCGCTATATAAATATGTTCGGAGATGCCTCGTTTGATTATAAAAACAGAATTCCGAATAACACGAATATCGTACCGGTTTTTCACGGACTTAATCCGAATGATCCGAAAATTAATAACTCACAAAACTTTTCGGCTTATGCAACTTTTATGTCGGATGACTTTTATGTGTTGATGGATCCGAATGAAGGTCCGATGACAACAACTTCAGGGTTGGATATTGCGGTTGGAAGAATGTTGGTGAGTTCCAATCAGCAGGCTGCTGAAATGGTAAATAAAGTATTAGAGTATCACGATGAAAGATCATACGGAAGATGGCGCAATAATTATGTGCTGATTTCGGATGATGCGGATAATCCAACCGATGCAACCTTGCAATTTGATTTGGATAAATTAGGAGATGAATTATATAGGGAGAAGCCTTTTGTAAATGTCAAGAAAATACATACCGATTCGTATTTACAAGAAGTGGCTGCCGGTGGGGAACGTTATCCGAAAGCAAGACTTGATATATTGGAAGCTTTTGCACAGGGAGCTTTGGCGGTGAATTATTTTGGACATGGTGGAGAAGATGGTTTGGCGGCTGAACGTATTTTTGATAAAACGGATGCGCAAAACCTGACAAATCGTTTCCGTTATCCGTTGTTTATTACGATTACCTGTGAATTTACCCGTTTTGATAATCCGTATCGTCCTACTGGTGGAGAATATATGTATTGGAATACGGCAGGTGGAGCAGTTGCTTTGGTGGCAACAACAAGGGAAATCGGAATTACAACCGGATTAAACATGAATAAATCATTAAGTAAATATTTGTATTCTTTCGGTTCGAATAACTACGATACAATGTCGGAAGCTTTGCGTAGAACTAAAAATGAAAATCTTACCGATAATAGAAATGTGGTTTTCTTTATTGGTGATCCGGCGGTAAAACTGGCGATACCGAAACCGAAAATCAAGTTGACAAAAGTGAATGATGTGCCGTTGGCGCAATTTAATGATGCGTTACAGGCATTGGCTTATGTGAAAATGACCGGAGAGGTGACGGATGAAAATGATAACCCGCTGACATCGTATAACGGAGATCTGGCGGTTCAGATTTTTGATAAGAAAATTTCCAGAAGTACGTTAGGAAATAATGGTGCTACAAATGGTAATGGTCTTATCATTATGAATTTTAAAACGCTGGGTGAAACGGTTTTTAGAGGAAATGCTTCGGTAACAAACGGTGCTTTTGAATTTGGTTTTGTAATGCCGAAAGATATCCGGATTCCGGTTGGAAACGGAAGAGTGAGTTTTTATTCCAAAAAAAGACAGATATTAGAAAATCAAACGGGTTATGATACGTTAATTAAAATAGGAGGGATTAATCCGAACGCGGCTGTAGATAATACACCGCCGAAAGTGCGATTGTATATGAATGATGAATCGTTTGTTTCAGGTGGTATTACGAATGCGTCACCGTATTTGTTGGCTTTCCTGGAAGATGAAAACGGAATTAATACCGCCAGTGGAATCGGACATGATATTATCGGTATTTTGGATGGTGATGAAACGAAGCCGTATGTAATGAATGATTATTATGAGACGTTTCCGGATGATTATACAAAAGGAAAGCTCCGGTTTCCGTTCCGTAATCTGGCAAAAGGATTGCATACGCTGACGTTTAAAGCCTGGGATGTATATAATAATCTGGTGACGGCCGAAATACAGTTTGTGGTAGTAGGAGATGAAGGGCTGGAGCTGGATAAAGTGTTAAATTATCCTAATCCTTTTGTAAGTTATACTGAATTTTGGTTTACACATAACAGTCCGTATGAGCCGTTGGATGTACAGGTGCAAATCATGACAATTACCGGAAAAGTAGTGAAAACAATTAACCAATCTATTATGACTGAGGGATTTCTGTCACGTGATATCAAGTGGGACGGAAGGGATGATTTCGGAGACAGGATCGGAAAAGGAGTATACGTATATAAACTAACGGTTAAATCTTCCGTTTCAAATAAAAGGGCCGAAAAGTACGAAAAACTTGTAATCCTTTAATAAAATATTATATTTGTTGAATTAAATCAAATGATAGCTAATGAGAAAAATTGCAATATTATCGTTGTGCTTATTTGCAGGCGCAACACAATGGATGCAAGCGCAAGATAGAGTTATTACTACCGGAGTTCCTTTCTTAATGATTGCTGCCGATGCTAGAGCGGCGGGTATGGGAGATATCGGAGTATCGAGTTCTTCTGATGCTTATTCGCAACAATACAACCCGGCTAAATACGCTTTCGCCTTGACGAAACAAGGGTTTTCTGTGAGTTATACCCCATATCTTACATCAATTGCCAATGATATTTCATTAGGTCAGATTACCTACTTTAATAAAATAAACGAACGTAGTGCCTTTGCCGGTAGCTTACGCTATTTCGGATTAGGTGATATTCAGTTAACCGATGCATTGGGTAACCAGTTAAATACGGTTAGCCCGAACGAATTTGCATTGGATGCGTCTTACTCATTGAAGTTGAGCGAGCAGTTTGCAATGGCGGTTGCCGGACGTTATATCCGTTCTAACCTGAAAATTAATGACGGAACTAACGATGCTTCTGCTGCTAATACATTTGCAGTTGACGTAGCCGGTTTCTATCAGTCGGAAGAAATGGCTTTTTCTGATTTTGACGGACGTTGGAGAGCTGGTTTTAACTTTCAGAACATGGGGCCGAAAATCAGTTATGATAACGACGATTTAAGTAGTAACTTCCTTCCTGCTAATTTAAAACTGGGTGCCGGTTTTGATTTTATCTTGGATGAATACAATAAAGTATCCGTGATGGGAGAGGTGAATAAATTGTTAGTGCCGACACCACCAAACCCGGATTTAAACGGAGATGGTATTGTAACGGCTGACGAAAGAAATACCGCAATTTCAGATTACAGAAAAACAGGCTGGGTTTCCGGTATGTTTAAATCATTCGGTGATGCGCCTGACGGAATCAGCGAAGAGTTAAAAGAATTTACCTGGGCTTTAGGAGCAGAATATATGTATCAGAATTCATTCGCTTTACGTGCCGGGTATTTTAATGAAAGTGAATTAAAAGGAGCCCGTAAATATTTTACAATGGGAGCCGGATTTAAATATAGTGTTGTAAAAGTGGATGTATCCTATTTGTTCTCAACGTCAAAAGTGAGAAACCCGCTTGAAAATACATTGCGATTCTCTCTGACATTCAATTTCGGAGATTCGTATGATGAATATTAGTCGTTAATAATATAATAAACAAAGTGTCCAAATTCCGGAAGGAATTTGGATTTTTTGTCTAAAAGAAGTTTGATATGAAGAAAATAGATGTAACTACTACGTTTTTGGTTTATGATTCCGAAAAAGAACTACCGGAAGATGTAAAGCCATTAATGGAGCAGGCAGTGGAGATTAGAAAAAAAGCATATGCGCCTTATTCAAGATTTAAAGTAGGAGCCGCAATTTTATTGGATAACGGAAAAGTGGTTGTCGGTTCAAATCAGGAAAATGCAGCTTATCCGTCAGGACTTTGTGCGGAAAGAGTAGCCATTTTTCAAGCCGGGGCATTGTATCCGGATGCTCAGATAGTAAAAATTGCTATTTCGGCAACTTCCGAAGATAAACCGGTTGAATCGCCGATACCACCTTGTGGTGCATGCCGCCAGTCGATAGCAGAATATGAATTCAAACAGGAAAAACCGATTGAACTCTATTTTATGGGAGAAATCGGAGAGGTATATAAATCAGAATCCCTGCAAAATATATTGCCGTTCCACTTTGATAAAAAATTCCTGTAGCGAAATGTTATTCTTGTAACGGTTTTGTGTGGAATTGTGAAGAGATGCTAAGCGGAAATGGTATTGTTTTAAAAAGAAGGGCGTATAAAGGCCTTGTTTTTAAAAGTTGACAAAAAAATAACAAAAATACATTCCGGTAAATTTTTACTTCTTCTTAGTATGTCTTATTTTTGCCCTTCGCAAAATTGTGTAATGTGCCGTGTTCTGTTTTGGCAGATTAATGCAGTGCAACAGCAAAAGAAAAAGCAATATGAAAGAAATCACAAAAGAAGTTTACCTTAAATGGTATGAAGACATGCAGTTCTGGAGAAAGTTCGAAGACAAACTGGCTGCATTATATATACAACAAAAAGTTAGAGGTTTTTTGCATTTGTATAACGGACAGGAAGCTGTTTTAGCAGGTGCGCTTCATGCAATGGACCTAAGCAAAGACAAAATGATTACAGCTTACCGTAACCACGTTCAGCCAATCGGAATGGGAGTTGACCCAAGAAGAGTTATGGCCGAATTGTTAGGAAAAGCGACAGGAACATCTAAAGGATTAGGTGGTTCAATGCACATCTTCTCTAAAGAACACGGATTTTATGGTGGACACGGTATCGTTGGGGCGCAAATCCCGGTAGGTGCAGGTATTGCTTTTGCTGATAAATATTTCGGAACCGGTGGCGTTACATTAACGTATTTCGGAGACGGAGCTGCTCGTCAGGGATCACTTCACGAAGCATTCAACATGGCCATGTTATGGAAACTTCCTGTAGTATTTATTGTTGAAAACAACGGATACGCAATGGGAACTTCTGTAGAAAGAACAGCAAATCATACCGATATCTGGAAATTAGGTTTAGGATATGAAATGCCATGCGGACCGGTAGACGGAATGAATCCGGTAAAAGTAGCGGAAGCGATGTCTGAAGCGATCGAAAGAGCCAGAAGAGGTGACGGACCGACTTTCATTGAAATGAAAACGTACCGTTACAGAGGACACTCAATGTCCGATGCACAACATTATCGTACTAAAGAAGAGGTGGAAGAATACAAAAAAATCGACCCGATTACTCAGGTATTAGATATCATTAAAGAAAATAACTACGCTACGGAAGCTGAAATCGAAGCAATTGATCAACGAGTGAAAGACCTGGTTGAAGAATGTGAGAAATTCGCGGAAGAATCGCCGTATCCGGATTTAAGCGTAATGTATGATGTAGTATACGAACAAGAGAATTACCCATTTTTACCACATAAATTATAATCGATTATGGCAGTAGTTGTTACCATGCCCCGTCTAAGTGACACCATGACTGAAGGTGTTGTGGCGACTTGGTTAAAGAAAGTAGGAGATGTTGTTAAAGAAGGCGATATTCTTGCAGAAATTGAAACAGATAAAGCAACAATGGAGTTCGAATCGTTTAATTCGGGAACCTTATTGCACATTGGAATACAAGAAGGAGAATCGGCTCCGGTAGACGCTTTGTTAGCAATTATCGGTGCGCCGGGTGAAGATATCTCTGCTTTATTAAACGGAGATCACAGTGCAGTTGCTGCTCCGAAAGAAGAAGCGACTTCTAAAACAGAAGAGGTAAAAACAGAAACAAAAACACCAACGGCTGAAATTCCGGCTGGTGTAAAAGTAGTTACTATGCCGCGTCTAAGTGATACGATGACTGACGGAACGGTAGCAACCTGGTTGAAAAAAATCGGTGATGCGATTTCAGAAGGCGATATTCTGGCTGAAATTGAAACCGATAAAGCAACAATGGAATTCGAATCCTTTAACTCCGGTACACTTTTATATATCGGTGTACAGGAAGGACAATCAGCTCCGGTTGATAGTATTCTTGCCATTATCGGACCTGCCGGTACTGATGTAAGTGCTATTGCAGCAAATTATACTGCCGGCGGTGCTTCGGAAGCAGTAACGGAAACGAAAACAGAAACAAAAGAAGCTACGGCTGCACCGGTTGCAACGCAATCAACAGCTGATAACGGACGCGTTTTTGCTTCACCGTTGGCTAAGAAAATCGCTCAGGAAAAAGGAGTAGATCTTACACAGGTAAAAGGAACCGGTGAAAACGGTCGTATTGTTAAAAAAGACGTAGAAAATTATACACCTCAGGCTGCTGCTCCGGTACAACCGCAAAAAGCAGCAGAGTCAGCTACTGTAGCTGCTGCACCTCAGGTGAAACCATTTGTACCGGCTGGTGAAACTTACGTGGAAGAAGTGAAAAACTCGCAGATGCGTAAAACGATTGCCCGTAGATTAGCGGAATCGAAGTTTACTGCACCACACTACTATCTTACTATTGAAGTAGCAATGGACAATGCAATGGCTTCCCGTGAAATGATTAACGGATTGCCGGATACAAAAGTATCATTCAATGATATGGTGATTAAAGCATGTGCGATGGCATTGAAAAAACATCCGCAGGTAAACTCACAATGGAAAGATGATGTAACAGTGATCAATCATCATGTGAACATCGGTGTTGCCGTAGCCGTTGAAGACGGATTAGTAGTGCCGGTATTGCGTTTTGCGGATCAGATGACATTGTCTCAGATCGGAGGAAATGTAAAAGATGTAGCCGGAAGAGCCCGAAACAAAAAATTACAACCTAACGAAATGGAAGGAAGTACGTTTACCGTTTCGAATCTGGGAATGTTCGGAATCACCGAATTTACATCGATTATCAATCAACCGAATTCAGCAATTTTATCTGTAGGTGCAATTGTTGAAAAACCGGTAGTAAGAAACGGTCAGATCGTGGTAGGGAATACAATGAAAGTAACTCTGGCATGTGATCACAGAACTGTAGATGGGGCGACAGGAGCTCAATTCTTGCAAACATTAAGACAATATCTGGAAAATCCGGTAACAATGCTGGCTTAATTCAGAAATATTCTAAATAAATCAATCCCGTCTTGAAATTCAGGACGGGATTTTTATTATTTTAGCGAAAGTGTAAAAACAAAAATCCCCATGAGAAAAACACTTTATCTGCTGCCGTTTCTATTATTGGCATGTGCAACTTCAAATACAAAAAATAACGGAAAAGAAGCGTCAACAACTGCTTTGCCATATGAAGTGAAACAACAAGATGTTGTCAATACATTACAATACTTGTCGTCAGATGAATTAGAAGGGCGCGATAGCGGAAGTAAAGGAATCGAAAAAGCAGCGGTTTATCTGGAAAACCTGTTGAAAGAAAATAAAATCAAACCCTATTTTAAAACCTATCGTGATACTTTAGGGAATTACCATAAACCGGCTTTTAATATCGTTGGCGTAATCGAGGGGAATGATCCGAAACTTAAAAATGAATTTGTTATTATCGGAGCACATTATGATCATATTGGAAGAGTTTCTACAGCTGTAAATGGCGATGATATTGCTAACGGAGCTAATGATAATGCTTCCGGAACAACAGTGATGTCGGAAGTCGCGAAATATTTTGCAAAAAACAAAACCAATAAAAGAAGTATACTTGTAGTGTTCTTTTCTGGAGAAGAAAAAGGGTTATTAGGTTCCTATCATTTAGCTAAAAAACTAAAAGGGCAAAACTTTAATCTGTATACGATGCTAAACTTTGAAATGTTGGGCGTGCCGATGAAAAGAGAGTTTTCTTCTTATATAACCGGATTCGGAAAATCCAATATGTCGGAAAAAATCAATGAATACACAAACAAAAAAACGGTTGGATTTTTAGAAATTGAATTGCAATACCGCTTGTTCATGGCGTCTGATAATTATCCGTTTTTTGTAGAATTTAATGTACCGGCACAAACGGTATGTACGTTTGACTTTGAAAATTATTCGTATTACCACCATCCGTTAGACGAATTTAAATTGATGGATACGGCACATATGAAGGCCTATGCCGAAGAAATTATTCCGGCTGTATTGGGAATGACAAATTCAAAAGGACATGAAATTAAACTAAATTAAAACTAAAAGCGATTCGCTTTTTATAGTAGAATGAAGAATATTATTATTACAGGAACCAGTCGGGGAATTGGGTATGAATTGGCTTTAGGATATGCAGAAGCGGGACACCAGGTATTGGCCTTGTCACGAAAACAACCACAAGCATTACTCGAAAATGAGAATATAAGTTGTTTAAGTATCGATTTGTCCGTTGAAAGTGACTTGGAAAAAGTGCGACAGTTTATCGAGACAACCTGGAAAAAAGTAGATATCATTATCCATAATGCCGGAGCGTTATTGCTAAAACCTTTTGGTGAAATTTCGGCTTCGGAGTTTGAAAATATTTATAAAGTAAATGTGTTTGGCGTAGCCAATCTTACTCGGATTTGTATTCCGCATATGGAAAAAGGAAGCCATGTGATAACGATTAGCAGTATGGGCGGAATACAGGGAAGTATGAAATTTGCAGGTCTTTCAGCCTATAGTTCCAGTAAAGGAGCTGTTATCACGCTATCGGAATTATTAGCAGAAGAATATAAAGAAAAAGGAATTTCGTTCAATGTACTGGCTTTAGGAGCGGTTCAGACCGAAATGTTGCAAGAAGCTTTTCCGGGGTATGAAGCACCGGTAACAGCAAAAGAAATGGCTGCGTATATAGCCGATTTTGCGATAAACGGAAATAAATATTATAACGGAAAAGTATTACAGGTTTCTTCAACAACGCCTTAAAAGGTTAGGGGAGGATAAAGATGAAAGATAAATTAGCACCGTATATACCGGAAAATGCGCTCGATGCGGTCTTTGAACTGATAAAACTCAATCGGGTACATCTGAAAATTGTTAATGAACGGGTAACCCGGCATGGTGATTACCGGAAACATCCGGACGGTTATCATCAGATCACAGTAAATGCCAGTCTGAATAAATACCGGTTTTTAATGACGCTGATTCATGAAATTGCCCATTTGGTCGCTTTTGAAAAATACGGGCGAAACATTAAACCGCATGGCGATGAATGGAAACTTACATTTCAAAGGTTAATGGTGCCGTTTTTACGCCCGGAGATTTTTCCGAATCAGTTATTGCCTTTGTTGGCACGTCATTTCAGAAACCCGAAAGCGAGTAGTGATACCGATTCAACTTTGGCATTAGCCTTAAAACAATTTGATCCTGCTAACGATAAAAATTATATATTTGAAATTCCATACGGAAGCGTTTTCCGGATTCATAATGGTCGGATTTTTAAAAAAGGAGCACAACGTCTCAAACGATTTGAATGTATGGAAGTAAGCTCAGGTAAGGTGTATTTGTTTAATCCCAATGCCGAAGTAGAATTGTTGCCAAGATAATAAACTAAAGAATAAGCCATTTTGTGGCCCCAAACAATGAATAAGAACTATTATGCAATATTAATGGCCGGAGGTGTAGGATCTCGCTTTTGGCCGGTTAGTACCGTAGATTTCCCGAAACAGTTTCACGATATGCTGGGTACGGGAGAAACCCTGATCCAGAAAACGTTTAGCCGACTTTCTAAAATTGTACCGAAAGAAAATATACTGATCTTAACGAATGAACGCTATAATCAGTTAGTTTTGGAACAGTTACCGCAGGTAAAACAAGATCAGGTAATTCTGGAACCGGTAATGCGAAATACGGCACCTTGTATTTTATTTGCTTCATTAAAAATACAACGACAAAATCCGGATGCTTTGGTTGTAGTAGCACCAAGCGATCACTGGATTGAAGATGAAGATCAATTCGTAGCCAACCTTCATAAATCATTCGAATACTGTTCTCAAAATAATGTATTAATGACATTGGGAATTTTACCGACTTTCCCGAATACAGGATACGGTTATATCGAATACAATAAACTGGATAACAATCCGATTAAAAAAGTAGTGCAATTCCGTGAAAAACCGGATTATGCTACAGCAAAAGCGTTTATTCAGAGTCGTAACTTTTTATGGAACGCCGGAATATTTATATGGAGTATCCGATCCATTACCGAAGCCTTCGAAACGTTTTTACCTGAAATGATTCATCTTTTTGAAAAAGGAAAAACATTTTATAATACATCACGGGAACAGGAATTTATCAATGAGATTTATGCCGATGCTGAAAACATTTCAATTGATTATGCTGTTCTGGAAAAAGCCCGAAATGTGTATGTTTTACCGGCTACATTCGACTGGAATGATCTGGGAACATGGGGATCTCTTCATGAAAAACTGCCAAAAGACGAACAGTTTAATGCGGTTGTTAATGCCACGATGATTCTGGAAAACGCATCCAATAACATTATCCGGACAGAAGGTAAGAAGTTGGTAGTGATTAACGGACTTAGTGATTTTATTGTCGTGGACAAAAATGATACCTTGTTAATCTTTCCTAAAGATAAAGAACAGGAAATTAAAAAAATAAGCATGTTGTTAGATCAGAAATAACAAAAATAAATAATAGAGAATACCCCCAAATAGCATAATCTGTTTGGGGGTATTTTTTTTGTTGCTTGTTCATAGGATTCGCATGTAGACTGAAAGATATCGTAAAATCTTAGATTGAGGAAATAAAGATGTTTTTTTTTAAACATTATTTAAAGATCGGACATATTATTTTATGATCAGGTCAATTAGGTGGTAAAAATAAAAGAAAGGAAAGAAAAGACTAATTTTAAAATGATTCGAATCATAAGAATGCCTTTGAGAGCTGAGTGTTAATTTAATAGCAGTTACTCTGTGCTGAAACACTTGAATTATTTTCTCCTGTTCAAATCAAGTGAGCAACAGAAGCAAGATTATCAGAATATCACGATTAATAATAGACATATTGTTGTGTGTTGTGTTCCGATAATCTGCTGAAAAGTTTTGCCTTTTCTAAAATAGATAAGTATAAAGCTTTAATAATTACTAAAAGGTAATTGGAAAACAAAAATCTCCCTAAAACTCTGAAAGCCCTTTTGCAGTTGTTTAAAGAAATAAGCGAAGCTATTATGCATGCCATGCTGGGATTTTATTTGGACTAAAGTAATCAGAGACAGGCTTATTCTTTTTTAGACATGTCACTAATTTATTAAAAACTTTAAAAATTAAATTTTATGCCATTACCGCCACCAAAACCTGTTTTGACTTGGGAGAGACTTCTAAGTGAAATTTTAGAACTGGCAACAAATCAAGAATCCAGAGGAGAACTTGAAACATATTGTAATAACACTTTTAATAGATTAAAAGATAATTTGGATAATTATCATAATCTAACCGATCATCAACAGCTAGGTGAAGAAGGATTTCGTTTGTTGATAATGACACGAGATGAGTTGGAGCTTCTTAAAGACGTATCGATGAATTCTGTTGATCCGATATTTGAAAATAATCCGGAAGCAAAACTGGCATTAGTCAATATAATTGAAGTGCAAACACTAAATATAGGAGAGAATATTCTCTCTTTGGGAACAAATGAGGTAATGTTGGAAGATATATTTCATTTGGTAAATATCTCATATGCATTTTCGAGATATGATGTCGGAAATATTGAAGCTTGGTGCATTGCACAAAGTAGAAAAGCAATACCTTCTACAGTGAACTTTTGGTCGGATAGAAATAATCTGATGGTGCATGATTTATATGACGAGATACATCAACATGTTATGAATCGGGCTACTCTTAATTGGAGAATAAGATATCCGGAACGATTGAACCTCCCACAGCAATTAAATGATATGGAGCAGCAAGAAAGAGAGTTGCAGGCTTTGTATGATAATAATCCAACAAATGAATTATTACATCAGATAAATGCACTACATGTTCAGCTTCTCGAATTAAGAAATACTAGAGTCGTTTATTTAGAAGAGTTCAAAAAGGGTATACCTCCTTTGGAAATTCCTATTCAGGATAATGCCTATAATTTTATAAAAGATAGACCTGTTGAAGAATGGGATAATTTGCGGATACGTTTTATGCAGGAGCAATTAAATTTACCCCAAAATAGAATACAAATGTTTACTGCAAAACTAAATGCTCGAAGAGCTGCACTCAATGTAATACAAGATATTCTACCTCCAAAATATCCTCATTTTGCTTCTCGTGATGTCTCTGAAATACTTGATTCACATCCTGATTTAGCTCGCTATTACAAACGGGAGCTACTCTTACGAATGGATTACAGAGCAGCGCATAATATCTTTTCTTTAATCGTATTAAATACGGAAGGTGGGAATGTTCTTGAAACGGGTTCCTTACCACAATTTAATAGTGGTATAAAGAATATTATTGATCTGCACACGAAGAATAAAGGAGGTTTAGGTAGAAATGCAGAACCGTTTACGATCTCTATATGCGATAATTTGAATACTGTTGAGATGGCAGTTAACGAAATGATTACAGGTAAAAAGCTGTTGCAGACTGCTCAACCTTTGCTTCTTCATTATAATGAAACAACTGCCGGTGATCGACAAAGGGTCGATGCTATTTGGAATGATTTGAAAGAATTACCGATTGAAGGATTTTTTAAAACAATTGTAAATAATCCTATTTTTAAAGATTATGTTAAGCATTCGTACCTTTCTAATAAAGCAAATTTTTTTCCATATCAAAGCATTCTTAGTTCACGTAGTGATTCTGCGGGATTACAGAAAATTATAGATCGTGTCAAGGAACACAACAGACAAATAGAGCAAATTCTGCCGCACCTTTCTGTAAATATGACAGCAGAAAGTCTTATTGCTTTTAAAAATGAGGTGTTTAGTGAAGAAAATTATGAAGGTTTAGATGATGATGCCCGTTTTTTTAAAGATAAAGAGATTGAAGCAATTTATAAATACAGATTTGGAAGATTCTTTGATAGTAGAAAAGATTTTGATGATTTGTTAAGTGGTTTGGGTATTGTAAATGAAGGGCTTACGGAGTATTGTGTTCAACAATATGGAAGGGGTTTTTCTGATTTTATTATTGGGATAATATTTGATGGATTACATCCGCAATATTTCTCTCATTTTGTTAATGATGCTTCTTTTACTCACTCAAATACGTTTTTGAATTTGCCAGTTCATGCTGAAATAAGGGCTGTAAATCCAAATGTGGAAGTCGAATTAGAGACTGTCTTACACTTCCGTGATTTTTTTGAGAGAAAGGCGATGCAGTTTTATGAATTGGGAGAAGCGCATTCCGCGGAATCGATTCAGTTTTTACCACAGGATTTATTGCTGTCTTCCTATGAATATCCGGAAGGATTGTGTTTGAGCTTGTCGTTGCTTCAAGGAATGGCTGATGATTATCTGGAAGGCGCTACTATTTTTGCCTCGGATATTTCGGCAATATCAGCACTTCAGGTTGGTCAGTTACGTAATCAGTTGTCACAATCAGATGCCGGATTGTATACAGAATATTCCCGACAACTACGGGAATTGAATAAAGTGGCCAATAAAAATTTTTTTAATGAAAGCACCTCTGTGTTTCAAAATACCGGAAGTGCCACTTTAGCTACTCTTGAAACCGTGTTAAGCAGCCTTACCTTTGAAAGGGAAGTTCGTTATTTACTGACCACGACCAATCATGGGATGACCTTAAGTCGTAAAGGTGATTTGTATACATTTTATGATTCCAATATCGGATATGTTCGTTTTGATAGCCAAGAGAAAGTGGGTGCCTTTATCCGGGCTCATCTGGATCTAAAGCATGGATTGGGCACCTATTACGGATTAACGGATGCGACTACGGTGAATATCTCCGGCTATACAAACTCCGATTTATGGGCCTTTGATAACGTAAGGTATTTTAGGAGTATCCTTTCAGAAGGAGGAGCTGAACTAACCGTAGACCGACTTAGTTCATTAGATCGGGAAAACGGTATGCTCAGTATCGGTACAGCCCGTTTTAAGCGTACCGAATTGGTGGCTATGGGAGGTAAATATAAAGGCTTTGCGATGGATGAGAACACACCGTTTGCCACCGCCGACTTTTGGGATCAAGTGACTTTTGATAGTCAGAAACTCCTTCGTTTTATCTACGACCATGAAGCGGATACTGCAACAATTAACCGACTGGAGGCGTTAAAACAGATCGGAAAACTGCAAACCGACGGTGGTATTGTATCGCTCGCGGATCTTACAGGCGGAAAAGCCACCAACCATATTGATCCGCTGCATTATACGATCTTAGAATCATCCAAACAGATTGCGGATCTGTATGATCGTTTTTCGATCAGGTTAAAGAACATGGTGGATCAATTAGGTCTCAACCTGGAGGAATACCGATTTAAAACCGGAGAAGTTGAAAAGCTAGCGGATCATCAGTATAAAATGGTTTTGGTTCATAAAGAAACCGGTCAGGAAGTCCCGCTTACTCTGGATGGCAAAGAATTTGAAAATGTCGTGAGTGAGCATATTGCTACTTTGGGCGAAAGCAGTGAATCGGCTCTTGTATTGGGCGGAGCAGGTCTTGGCCTTATGGGTTTAATTCGTGGTGCTACGGCACTTCGTAGCGGTCATGGTAGCGGATATGATATTGCATCGGTTGTTTTGGGCGGCAAACAATTAGCCGATGCGATACTGGGAACTGTCGCCATGACGGTTATCGGTGATACGCTAACGGCATCCGGGACGGTCTTTTCATTTTCGATAGAAGGTACTTTAGCCAATTTGTGTGAACAGACGGCTGTTCGAATAGGCGGAACTATCGGAAAACTGCTGACTTCGGTGAGTATGTTTTTAAAATTACCGTTAATCGGATTAAATGTCTGGGGATTATATGAAGATGTGACGTATTTGAATAGTGCCGATTCGGGTCCTGCCCGTGCAGTAGCGATTAGTCAGCTGGTTACCGATTCTATTGTAACGGCACTAACCCTGGCTTCATTCGCGGTTCCGGAAGTAGCCATTCCGGCTCTTATTGTCGGAGCAGTAGGAATGGGTGTTACAG